>NZ_JBGCUN010000001.1:2565123-2885764 GCF_041103235.1 Yoonia sp. R2331
GTTACACGCTTTCACAACTTCTGACGTGTATTGTGATCGCATGACCGAAAAAAAGCCTTGAAGGTTTGGAAAATAAGCCAAACTCTATTGGTATAGGCCACGGTCAGAATGGTGACTTGCCAATCTGACCCCCGATGGAAGGAGCACTGAAGTGCCGTCATTCTCAACGACCCTCGAGCAGTCGATCCACGGTGCGCTGGCACTGGCCAATGCCCGCCGTCACGAACTTGCCACGCTAGAGCATTTGCTGCTGGCGCTGATTGATGAACCCGACGCAGCCCGCGTGATGCAGGCCTGTTCGGTCGATCTTGATGAGTTGCGCAAGGACCTTGAAGAATTCATTGCCGATGATCTGTCCACACTTGTGACCGATGTCGAAGGATCAGAAGCTGTGCCCACGGCGGCATTCCAGCGCGTGATCCAGCGCGCGGCGATCCATGTGCAATCCTCTGGCCGGACAGAGGTGACGGGCGCCAATGTGCTGGTCGCGATCTTTGCCGAACGCGAAAGCAACGCCGCCTATTTCCTGCAAGAACAGGACATGACCCGCTATGACGCGGTGAATTTCATCGCGCACGGTGTCGCCAAGGACCCCGCCTTTGGCGAGGCGCGCCCGGTGTCGGGCACCCCGTCCGAGGAAGATACCACCGTCGACGACGGCGAGGCGAAAGAAAGCGCACTGGCGAAATACTGCGTGGACCTGAACGCCAAAAGCCAGAAAGGCGACGTGGACCCGCTGATCGGCCGCGCCCACGAGGTGGAACGCTGCATTCAGGTGCTGTGCCGTCGCCGCAAGAACAACCCGCTGCTGGTGGGTGATCCGGGCGTGGGCAAAACCGCCATTGCTGAAGGTCTGGCGCATAAGATCGTCAACGGCGAAACGCCAGAGGTGCTGGCCAACACCACGATCTATTCGCTCGATATGGGCGCGCTGCTGGCAGGCACCCGTTATCGCGGCGATTTTGAGGAACGCCTGAAAGCGGTGATGTCCGAAATGGAAGAGCACGACGACGCGGTGCTGTTCATCGACGAAATCCACACGGTGATCGGCGCAGGTGCCACGTCAGGTGGCGCAATGGATGCGTCCAACCTGCTGAAACCCGCTCTGCAGGGCGGCAAGCTGCGCTGCATGGGGTCCACCACTTACAAGGAATTCCGCCAGCACTTTGAAAAGGACCGCGCGCTGTCGCGGCGGTTCCAGAAGATTGACGTGACTGAACCTTCGGTGCCGGATGCGATCAAGATTTTGCAGGGTCTGAAGCCCTATTTCGAAGAGCATCACAGCATCAAATACACCGCTGATGCGGTCAAGACGGCGGTGGAACTGTCCGCGCGTTATATCAACGACCGAAAACTGCCCGACAAGGCAATTGACGTTATTGACGAGGCAGGCGCGGCCCAGCATCTGGTCGCAGAATCCAAGCGTCGCAAGACCATCGGCACCAAAGAGATTGAGGCCGTGGTCGCAAAGATCGCGCGGATTCCACCCAAGAACGTCAGCAAGGACGATGCAGAGGTCCTCAAAGACCTCGAAAAATCGCTCAAGCGGGTGGTCTTTGGTCAGGATGACGCCATCGTGGCGCTATCCTCGGCGATCAAATTGGCGCGGGCTGGCCTGCGCGAGCCCGAAAAGCCGATTGGCAACTATCTGTTTGCGGGCCCAACCGGTGTCGGCAAGACAGAGGTCGCCAAACAATTGGCGGACACGCTGGGTGTTGAACTGTTGCGCTTTGACATGTCGGAGTACATGGAAAAGCACGCGGTCAGCCGGTTGATCGGTGCACCTCCGGGCTATGTTGGCTTTGATCAGGGTGGCATGTTGACCGATGGGGTCGATCAGAACCCACATTGTGTTCTGCTGCTGGACGAGATGGAAAAGGCGCACCCGGATGTCTACAACATCCTGCTGCAGGTGATGGATCACGGGAAACTGACCGACCACAATGGCCGGACCACGGATTTCCGCAACGTGATCATCATCATGACCTCAAACGCCGGCGCGGCTGAGATGTCCAAGAACGCCATGGGCTTTGGCCGTGAGACGCGCGAAGGCGAAGATACCGCTGCGATTGAACGCACCTTCTCGCCCGAGTTCCGCAACCGTCTGGATGCGGTGATTTCCTTCGGTGCGCTGCCGAAAGAGGTGATCCTGCGGGTGGTCGAGAAATTCGTGCTTCAGCTTGAGGCGCAGTTGATCGACCGGAATGTGCATATCGAGCTGACACCGAAAGCGGCCGAATGGCTGGCCGACAAGGGCTATGACAGCAAGATGGGCGCGCGGCCCTTGGGTCGCGTGATTCAGGAGCACATCAAAAAACCGCTGGCCGAAGAGCTGCTGTTTGGCAAGCTGGTCAAAGGCGGGTTGGTCAAGGTTGGCGTCAAAGCCGGCAAGCTGGACCTGAAATTCGAGGAACCTGCGCAGGCGCGGATCGGCAAAGGCGACAAACCGCCACTGCTGACCGCAGACTAGGCGACAGACAAAGCGAAACGTAAAGGGCCCCTATCCGGGGCCCTTTTTTGCATCCGGGTGCCCATTCGGGACGGCGGGCGGGGCGGTGTTGACGTGGCGCAGGCCACGGCGACAAGCGGCGTCCCGCCGGGCCGTTTTCAGCCGCCTGCGCCAGTGATAGGCTGCCACCATGCGCCACCTGCCTGCCTTGATCTTTTGCCTGCCGCTAAGTGCGACCGCACAAGACATCACACTGCAGATGCCGATCGCCTGCACGCTGGATCAGGATTGTTACTTGCAGCAATTCGTCGACCATGATCCCGGCGCGGACGCCCGGGATTTCACCTGCGGCAACCTCAGCTATGACGGTCACAAAGGCACCGATTTTGCGCTGCACGACCGCGCAGCGCTTGCCAATGATGTGGCCGTTCTGGCTGCTGCACCCGGCACAGTGCGCGGGGTGCGTGACACCATGCCAGATGTGCTGCAAGGCAGCCCCGGCGCACCGGATGTCAGTGACCGGGAATGTGGAAATGGTGTTGTCCTCGACCACGGAAACGGCTGGGAAACGCAGTATTGCCATCTGGCACAGGGCAGTATGACCGTCAGCACAGGCGACACGGTCACCGCAGGTCAAAGGCTTGGCAGCGTTGGTCTGTCCGGGCAAACACAATTCCCGCATCTCCATCTGTCAGTGCGCAGGGACGGGCAAACCGTAGACCCCTTTGCGCCCGATGGCGCAATGTCCTGCGACGCAGCCCCATCCCGCACCCTGTGGCAGACCCCGCTTGCAACCCCGCCCGGCGGGTTGATCAGCAGCGGGTTTCACACCGACGTGCCCGCCTATGAAGCGGTCAAGGCAGGGCTGCCCAGCCCGGATACGTTGCCAACAGATGCCCCGGCCCTTGTGTTGTGGACTTTTATCTTTGGCGGGCGTGATGGCGATGTGATCACGCTGGACATCACGGGCCCGGACGGTCTGGTCTTGGGCCATGAAGAAAGTCTGAACCGGACGCAAGCGCAGCTTTATCGCGCCACAGGCCTGCGCGCGCCGCCCGATGGCTGGCCCACAGGCGACTACACCGGGCTGGCCCGGCACATGCGGGACGGCGAATTGCTTGACCAGCAAGAGGTTCAGTTGCGCATTGTCGCGCCCTAACGCTCGGTCAATTTCAGCTCAATCCTGCGGTTCTGAGCGCGTGCGGCATCCGTATCAGCGGTGTTCAGCGGTTGATATTCGCCAAATCCGTTTGCCGCGAGCCGCTGCGGCGGGATGCCCAGTGCGCCCTGCATGTAGCGCACGACCGACAGTGCGCGCGCTTGGCTCAGTTCCCAATTGTCGCGATATTGGCCCGTGCCGGACAGTGGGATGTTGTCGGTGTGCCCGTCAACGCGGATCACCCAATCGATGCCAGCGGGGATGTCATCGGCGATGGTTTTCAGGATGTCGGCCACTTTGGCAATCTCACCCCGGCCTTGAAAGGACAGCTCTGCCTCGCCGGGGCGGAACAGCACCTCGGACGAAAACACGAAGCGATCGCCGACGACCTGCACGCCGTCCTGCCCTTCGAGGATGCTGCGCAACTCGCCAAAGAAATCGGACCGGAACCGTTCAAGGTTTTGCGCCTCTGCCTCCAGCCGGGCGCGTTCTTCTTCAAGTCGCGCGCGCTCTGCCTCTTCCAATGCGCGCCTGCGGCGCTCTTCAGCAGCAACACGCGCCAAAGCAGTGTTCAATTGCGCGCCGAGCTGTTCGATTTGCACATTGGCATCAGCGTCCGCCTCTTCGGCGATATTCAGAAGCGATTGCAAGGTGCCGACCTGATTGCGCAATTCTGCCACCTGCGCGTTGAGTAAGGCGACCTGCCGCTGGCTTTCGGCGGACAGCGCCTGTTCCTCTGACAGGGCCCGATTGGCGGTGGCCAGCAGTGCGGCCCGTTCGTCTGCGGTGCCTTCAAGATCTTGCGCCTGCGCCAATGCGGCGGCGAGGCGGGCCTGCAAATCGGCGCGATCCTGTTCGGTCTGGCTGCGCCCATCTGACAAAGACGCAACCTCGGCCTGCAAGGCCTCTTGCGCCAAAAGCGCCTCTGCCAGTTGCGCTTCGAGCGTGGCGTTCAACGTGGCCGCATCGGTGGCCGTGGCCGTTGCCGCCTCTTGCGCGAGGATCGCGGCGGCCAGTTGCGCCTGTATCTCGGCCTCTGTCGCGGCACTGCCAGCCAGCGCCTCTTCCAGCGCAGTTTGAGCGGCGGACAATTCATCTGCGGTCGCTGCCCCGGCCGACACGGCTGCCGCAAGACGCACGGTCAAGTCATCGGTTTGCGCATTGGCAGCTTCAAGGGCGGCGCGCGCCTCTGCCAATTCAGCGGCGGTGTTTTCGGCCAGCCCCAATGCCGCCAGCAGCCGCGCATCAAGGTTAGAGCCTTCGACCAATGCCTGTGTCAGCTCATTTTCCGCGTTTTGCTGCGCCAAAAGCGCGGCGGCAAGGTTCATATCCAATTGGTCCCGCGCGGCCTGCGTTGCGGCGAGCAGGGTCAGGGTTTCTTCGGCCTCGCGTCGCTTTTCTTCCAGCGCGAGGGTCATGGCAGTCAATTCGGTGTCGGCATTTGCCAGCCGTTCGCGCAGGGCCTCTGCCGCGGCGGCATCGGCCAGACGCGCGGCTTCCAGATCGCTGATCTGTGCCGCGTCGTTGGTTGCGGCCTCTTCCAAGGCGGCGATGCGAGCGGCGCTGACCTCGCCCGTGTTTTCGAGATCGGAGATCATCGCCTCGAGCGCCTCGCGCCTGGCGGCGGCAAGGCGTGCGGCCTCAACGCTGGCGTCGATCTCATCGCGGGCCGTTGCGAGGGCGAGGTTCAAGGCCTCTTGTTCGGACAGGAGAGAGGCTTCGCGCCCTTCCAGATCAGCAATTTGCGCCTGCGCTTCGGTTCGGTCCGCCAAGAGGCCAGCGACCTGCGCTTCGAAACCGGTGATCTGGTTCTGGGCGGCGACAAGCGCGGCTTGCGTATCGTCGCGTTCGCGGGTCAGTGTCGCGATCAGTGCGGCCTGCTGGTTGGCGGTGTCGGTTGCATCGGCCAGATTGGCGGACAGATCGGCGCTGCGATCCTGTTCCAACCCCAATGCGGATGCGAGCGCCGAGACTTCTTCGGCCAATTCGTCCAACTGGCTGGCCTGCCCGGTGATGGTTTCGCGCAGCACAAACTGAATGACCATGAAAATGGTCAACACGAACATCAGCACCAGCAAAAGGCCCGTCATCGCGTCCACAAACCCCGGCCAGATGGCCTGATTCATGCGCTGGCCGCGACGGGTCAGTGCCATTTAGCTGCCCCCCGACCCGGGCCGCCCCCGCCCTTTGAGCGCGCGGGTCAGGGCTGCCAGATCGGCGCGCAGATCAGCGAGCGTTTCCTGTCGGCCTGCTGACATTTCTTCCAGCACGCGCAGCAGTTGCACGTCGATCGAGCGCAGACGCATCCGGCTTTCGGCATCCAGACCGTCAACGCCGCCTTCTTCGAGCTTTTCGATCAGCCGTTCCTGCCCGGCGGCGACGCGGGCCAGTGTATCACTGTCAGCGGCGCCCTGCCCCATGCTGGCAATCGCATCGGTCAGCGCATCCAGGCGCGCGTCCATTTCGGCCTGTCGTACATCTGCCTGATTGACCATGGCCTGCATGGTTTCCAACTGACCCGCCATGTGTTCGGCAAAGGCAGACATCATGCCGGTTTCCTCTGACCCGCCACTGTCTTCGCCTGTCGCAAAGCCGAGGCGGGTGATGGTGGACAGCCACTCTTCAAGCTCGCGGTAAAACCGGTTCTGGCCGTGGCTGGCAAAGAGTTCCAGAAGGCCCACAACAAGAGATCCAGCCAACCCCAAAAGCGAGGATGAAAAGGCCGTGCCCATGCCGCCCAGCTGGCTTTCAAGGCCCGCTTGAAGGCGGCCAAAGACGTCCGCGCCGCTTTCACCGTCGCCGGGGTTGAGGCTACGGATGGTTTCGACAAGCGCGGGTACGGTGGTGGCAAGGCCGTAGAACGTGCCCAGAAGGCCAAGGAAAATCAGTGTGTTCCCAATGTAGCGTGTGATCTCGCGGTCTTCGTCGATCCGCTGGGCTACTGAGTCCTGAATTGACCGGCTGGAGGTGGACGAGATTTGCATCATCGCCCCGCGCGACCGCAGCAGCGTTGCCAAGGGGGCCAGCAACCCCGGTGCCTGCGTCAGGTTGTGGCCGACGCGATGGCCCGCAAACCCTTCGATCCATTCGACCGAGCGCATAAGCTGAAAGACCTGACCGAAGGTGGACAAGACACCAATGACGAACACGGCAAGGATCGCGCCGTTCAGATAGGCGTTCGCGAGGTAGATCGCGATGATCTGTTCGCGCGCGATGTAAAGACCAGACCCCACCGCCACGAGCACGAAGATCATCGAAATGATCTGGCGCACGGGCTGTGAAAACTGCGGCTTTGCCTCGGGTTCCCTGTTGTCCGTCAAAGGCTTCGGGGTCCTCTTTGATGTTGTTGCGCAAAGCTTAACGTGCTGTCGCTGCAAACGGAAATGATTATTCCGTCAGCGCCCGGACCCGTGTCACGAGCCAATCCATATCCGCGTCGCTGATGCCCATCTGGGTCAGGTGGTCGGCGGTGTTGTAAAGGTATTCGGTATTTGGCCCGCGCCCGCCCACAGAGCGCGCAATCATCTGTGCCTGTGTTTCAAGGTCAAACTGGCAGTACTGCACATGGTTGCGGTTGATGACATAGGCCAGCGTCGGCACGGTACTGCCATCATCCAGCGTCACATCGAGTGTCCGTTCTTCGTAGGCGGATGAAATCAGCTCTCGCTCGCGCAGCGTGGCAAGGACCGGCTCCTCTTCTTCGGGCTTTACGCGAAAGGCCACGCCGGTACAGGTGGCATCAGGGGTTTCATCCAGCGCCAGCACAAGGCCCGGTTCGTCCTCAGACCCGCGATGGTGGATCGACAACATGCAAAAGCTGCGGTGATAGTCGCGCAGGACTGCCCGGCGGGATTCTGCCGGGGTAAAGCCCGGATTCCATAAAAGTGAGCCGTAGCCGAATACCCACATTGCCATGTCTCTGGTCCTTTCAAGATGGGCCTTATAAACACAGGCCACAGCCAAAGGGAAAGGACCAAAGATGCGCCGTCTGTTCATCATCGTGATGGTGCTGTCCACGCTTTATGGCGGCTATTGGTTTGTGGGGGCTCGGGCGGTCGAGGACGGTGCGCGGGATGCGCTGGCCGACATGGCCGATCAGGGCTGGGACGTGGCATTCAGCGATCTGGACACACGCGGCTTTCCCTCGCGGTTTGACACCACGGTGACTGATCTGTCGTTGACCGCACCAAGTGGTCTTTTGTCTTATCAGGCGCCGTTTTTGCAGGCCTTTGCGCTAAGCTATCAACCCAACCGCGTGATTGCGGCCTTTCCCACCACCCAGACCGTTCGTCTGGGCGGGCTGACCCTGATGCTGGGCAGTGACGGTTTGCGCGCAAGTGCGGGTGTGAAGGCGAACGCGGGGCTGAGTTTTGACGAAGCGACGGTCGAAGCCAAGATGCTGTCGCTGGCCACGGACGTGGCGGGCGTGCGCACTGGCCCTGCGTTGTTGGCGACCCGTGCATCGGCGATGCCCAATGCCTATGACGCTTATCTGGGATTAGAGCGGATCACGCTGCCTGATGACTTGTGGCAGCAGATGTTTCCGCATGGCGCGCTGCCGCTGACCATTGACGGGCTGCGATTGGATGCCACCGCGACACTGGATCAGGAATTGAACCGCAACACGCTGCAAGCCAATCCCGGCCCGGTGCTGACCGCGCTGAAACTGACCGAGCTGGTGTTGAACTGGGGTGATCTGTCGGTGACAGCGCGCGGCGCGTTGGATGTGGATCAAAGCGGCGTGGTTTCCGGCAAGATCACGATCACGGCGGTGGCGTGGGAAGACTTGTTAGAGGGGTTGTCGAATGTGGGAGCGATTGAACCGGATATCGCCCAGACCTATCGCAACATGGGCGATCTGCTGGCGCAGGGGTCTGAGACCCTGACTGTGCCGCTGACCTTTCAGAACGGGTTTATGACACTGGGCGCGATCCCACTGGGGCTGGCACCACGGTTGCGTTAGCCCCGGCTGAACAGGCCGGTCAGCGCGCGGCTGACAAGGCCCGAAACAGAGGGACGTTTCAGCGCCGTAAAGGGCAGTGGGCGACATACCTCGATCGCGGCGACACCGACCCGTGCGGTCAGCGCACCGTTGACCACGCCTTCGCCAAAGCGGCGCGAAACCTTCGACAGCACCCCGCCGCCTGCGACCGATCCGATCAGGTCATCACCCACAGCGACAGCCCCGGTTGCAACCAGATGGGTCAGCACGGTGCGCGTCAGCCGCCAACTGCCAAGCGTGCCAGCGCGACCGCCGTAGATTTCAGCGATCCGGCGGATCATGCGCAGATTGGCGGTCAGGGCCGTGAAGACATCCGCCAGCGCCAGCGGTACGATAGCGGTGACCGTTGCGACCTGTCGGGCTGCGGCCTCGACCTCTTTCCGGGCTTGGGTATCAAGGGGTTCGAGCAAAGTGCGTTCTGTCAGCCCCAAAAGCGCATCGGCGTCCAGCATGTCATTGCGCCCCGCCGCCAGCCGGTCGCGGCCCCATTTGGTGTCATCGCGGCCCGCATAAAGCGCGACGATCTGGTCGGTGACCTTGCGGGCTTGCCCAAGGTCTTCTTCGGCGATGGCGGTTGCGGCTGCCGCCTGCACCCGGTCAATGCGACGCAGGCGCGAAATGGCCGCCAGTTCGCGCACCGCTATGGCCAGAAGAACAAGACAGAGCAGACCCAGAATGACAGTCACCGAAAGCCCGAGCAACGGGCTGCGCGCAATCAGGGCATTCACGTAGTCCCAGGTCGCAAGGCTGACCACAAAGCCCGCCAGCGCCAGAAGCAGCGACCAAAACCAGCGCCCCAGCACCGACCGGCGACGGGTGGCAATGGCCGCGACGGTTTGCATTGCGGCGCCTTGTGGTGCGTCATCGTCAATGACGGCAGGCGCTGTGGCGGGAGTGACGT
Organism: Yoonia sp. R2331; assembly: GCF_041103235.1. Taxonomy (NCBI): domain Bacteria; kingdom Pseudomonadati; phylum Pseudomonadota; class Alphaproteobacteria; order Rhodobacterales; family Paracoccaceae; genus Cognatiyoonia; species Cognatiyoonia denitrificans. The sequence continues at coordinate 2,574,635 of NZ_JBGCUN010000001.1, forward strand.
CTGTTGGGTCATCGTCAAGATCGATCAGAACCGGGCCTCGGGTCATGTGGGCGCCCTCCATTCATAGCGCAGGTCGGGCAGGCCTTCTTCGTTGTCGGCGCCATCGGTTTCGTCTGTTGCGGTAAAGCCGTGGCGTTCATAGAACCGCCGCGCCCCGGTGTTGGCCTGAAAGCACCACAGGTGCAGGTGGCCGCTTGTGCGTTGCGCCGCGTGCAAGAGTTGCGTGCCGATGCCCTGTCGGCGGTGGTCATGATCGACGTAGAGGTGCATGAGGTCAGCCCCATCCCGTGCCAAATAGCCAACGGCGATGCCGCGTATATCAGCCACGGTGACCAGGCCGCCGCCGATCAGTTTGCGCAAGAACTGCAAATCTTCCGGAGGGGAATGCAGGCGCGGCACCCATTCGGTTGCGGTGAACCATGCGCCCAGAATGCGGGCGCAGGGGATCGCATCCTCGACCCGGGCATGGCGGAGGGTCGCTGTCACAGCTTATCCCCCAAAAGGAACTCCGCCGCCTTGTCGAGCCGGATGTGCGGTGGGCCGTCGCCCGGTTTGAGGGTCAGAGCCGCAGGCGCAAAGCGCATGACCTGATAATCCTGATCCAGCCACCTGTCCTGGCCTGCGCGCGCAGGCCCCAGCAGGTGTTGCGGGTCGCTGGGCAAGGCACCGGGGTAGAATGCCGCCTGTTTGTCATTTTCCAACAATCGCCCCCGGACCACATTGAGCGGGCCATCGCGGTGGTCAACGGTTTCCTCGACCGTGGTGCGCAGGGCGGCAATTGACATTGCTGCGGTGCGTGCGCCAGCAAAGTCGGCACGGTCCTTGGCCTCGCGCAGAAGCGCCTGCGTGATCGCCGTAAGCTGCGGATGCTGGGTGTGGTGCAGATGATCCGCCTTGGTGGCGGCAAACAGGATCTTTTCCACCCGGCGGCCAGCAAAGATACGGGTCAGAAACGCATTGCGACCGGGTCGGAAGGCCCCAAGGATATCGGCCATCGCGGCACGAAGATCATCCACCGCTGGCGGGCCTGCGTGGATCGCCCCCAGCACGTCGACCAGCACAACTTGCCGGTCAATCCGGGCGAAGTGGTCACGAAAGAACGGGCGCACAACATTACGCTTGTAACTTTCGAACCTGCGCGCGAACTCTCGCCCCAGCGATTTGCGCGCATAGGCCCCCGGTGGCAGCGGTGCAAAGGTCAAAACGGGCGAGCCCGCCAGATCGCCGGGCAACAGGAAGCGACCTGGCGAGCAATCGGAAAACCCCTCGGCACGAGAGGCTTGCAAATGTGCGGTAAACCCTTGGGCCAATGCCTGCGCCGTTGGTTCATCAAGCGGCGCGTCGGCATCAACACCCGCAACCTGCTGGAGGTAGGCGTCACCACCGGGCCGCCCTGCGGCGCGGGTCAGGGCCGCCTCTGACCAGGCGGCATAATCCAGATCAAGGAGCGCCAGATCCAACAGCCATTCGCCGGGGTAATCGACAATATCCAGATGCACGGTGCGCGGGCCGGACAACCCGCCCAAAAGCCCCGATGGCTGTACCTTGAGCGACAAACGCAGTTCAGAGATATGGCGCGTGCCGTCAGGCCAGCTGGGTTGAAGCGCGGTCAATTGCGCCAGATGGGATTCGTAGGCAAAGCGCGGCAGCGTGTCATCGGGCTGCGGTTGCAGATAGGCGGTCTGGATCGCACCAGAGGCCGCCGCACGCAGCCCCGGCATCCGGCCCCGGTTCATCAGATTGGCGACAAGGGCCGTGATAAACACCGTCTTTCCCGCACGGCTTAGCCCGGTCACACCCAGCCGGATGACCGGGTCGGAAAAGGGTGCTGTCACCGTATCGGCCACGGTTTCAACTGACCGCGCGATTCCGTCTGCAATTGCCCCAATGACCAAATTCGTACCCTTTGTGCTCGACGTTCAGCCCAAGATAGGCGCGGGGTCGCGGCTTGGGTAGGGATTGATTTTGGCGCATCCTCCCCCTAAAGCAGCGCTATGCCGCGTTTTGCCCTGAAAGTTGAATACAATGGTGCGCCCTTTGCCGGGTGGCAGCGGCAGAAGGACCAGCCATCGGTGCAGGGCGCGATTGAGGCCGCATTGGCCAAGCTGGAACCGGGGCCACACTCCATCGCCGCTGCCGGACGGACGGATGCAGGGGTGCATGCGACCGGCCAGGTAGCACATTGCGATTTGACGCAGGATTGGGACCCGTTTCGGCTGTCGGAGGCGCTGAATTATCACCTGAAGCCCGCGCCGGTTGCGATTGTCGATTGCGCGCATGTGGCCGAGGATTGGCATGCCCGGTTTTTGGCGGTGGAACGGCGATATCTGTTCAAACTCGCGGTGCGGCGTGCGCCCTTGACGCTTGAAAAAGGTCTGATGTGGCAGGTGCGTCATCCGTTGGATGGGGCCGCGATGCAGGCCGGGGCGGACCAGTTGCTTGGCCGGCATGATTTTACGACCTTCCGATCCTCGATCTGTCAGGCAGATAGCCCCTTGCGCACCTTGGACGAATTGCGGGTTGAGGAATTGCCCGTAAGTGGCGGGCAACTCTTTCATTTTCACGTCCGTGCGCAGTCGTTTTTGCACAATCAGGTGCGCGGTTTTGTGGGAACGTTGGAACGTGTCGGCGCGGGCGCATGGGCACCGGATGATGTGGGGCGCGCGTTGGCCGCGAAGGAACGCGCGGCTTGCGGACCGGTTTGCCCACCTGAAGGGTTGTATCTGGCGGGTGTCGGCTATCCTGCCGATCCGTTCGCCTAGTCGTTGTCGGTCAAACCTGCACCGGCCCCGGCCAAGCGCGATTCTTCCGTTTCAGGCACATAGGTTTTGGCCGCCAACGCCTCCCATTCCTGCCAGATGTGATCGGGGATATTCATCGGCGCAGTGGGCAGCGGTGCAGGGTCGCCAGCGGGTAAGGCGGTTAGCACGCCGCCACTATGTTTCACATAAAGATCATAGTCTTGCATTGCGTTCCGCAGGTAGGCGTTAAGCAGCGCCTCAGGTTCCGTGCGGCGCAAGATCACTGTGCTTTCGCCTGCGCGCAGTGCATCAATCGCAAGCGGCGCGCACATCAGTATAGGACCGTCGAGCGTGAGGGGATCGTCTGAGCTTGCGACGTCAAAAGGCCCAGATAGTACGTTGGTAAGGTTGGAGATTTCGCCCGGTGCTGCCATCGTCAAGGTGCCAATTGCGCGTGCAAAATCTTCGGCATGTCCCAGCGGCACACCAGCCCCGCGCGCAGCTTTCAGCGCTATGCCCTCAATCTCGTTCCGCGCGCGTTTCATGCAGCAAAGGTGGGCAGCCACCAGTCGTCAGCATTGTCCAATTCATCCCACAGCGGTGCGCCTTGGGCCAGTGTGATCCGGGTCCAGCGGTCGGATTTGGGATCGAACTTGGCGGCCCCAAAGAACGCCAGCTTGCAGCGCAGCATGTCGATGGGCAGGCAGCCCTCACCGATCAGGTTGTCGCGGATTTCGGCGTAAGGATGCAGGGCCAGCGTTTGCACGCGGCGCAGGGCACAGCGGTGCCGTGGATGAGCGCGCAGGAAGGCGGCGACATTGCCGTCTGTCCCAAGGTCGCGGGACAGCGCCTGCACCTGTCGGGCGATATCGAGCGGGCTTTCGCGGTCACCGCCCGGCTCTACGTGGCGGTCGCCTAGGCGGGGTTCCAGCTTGGCCTCTGACACGTACCAGAACCGCGCGCAGTTGACGGGTGTGGCATAGTCGATGTCGCAGGCCCAGCCCCAGTCGCGGGCGATCAGGGCTGCCAGATCGGCACAGGACATGGCAGGTTCAATCTGAGGCTGAAATGGTGTTGCCATGCAGTCGGTCAGCCCGTCGATCAGGTCACCGAAGGGTTCCAGGCAAAGGGCCACGATCAGCTCTTGGCAATCGACGGAATAGGCGGTGGAGGCTTTGATGATTGCGTCAATCGGGGTCGCGCCCAACATCAGCTCTGGCGTCAAACGATTTGCAAAGGTTAGAAATTCTTGCCGCAGGGTCGCAATACGGCCAGCTGCGATATCGTCAGGCACTTGCCATTCGGCAAGGTGCTGGGCTGCACGCGCGACCAGCGCATAGAAGCGTTCAATTTGAATTGGTGACAGCGCTGGGATCGCGCGGACCCGGGCCAATGCGGTTTCACGCACCTGCATCCAAGCGTCCAGCAAAAGCGGGTGCGAGACCAGAAATGGCGCCATGCCAAGGCCAGTGGAATTGCCGATCCCAAGGTGGCGTTTCAGGTCACGGTCAAGGGTCGCACCGCCCACATGTTCGACCAGATCATGAGTGAACCCCCGGATCAGCCAGACGGTCAGCATCTCGGCCGCAAAAGGGCCAGAGAGTCCCGGACGATCCGCGATGCGGGCGCGGTCGGCGATGCCAAACTTGCCGTTGCCATAAACGGCGGTGGTGCGCATCAGGTAGCCGGTTTGCGCGACAAGCCGGCGGTCGGGTTGCCGCCCGGCGCGCAGCGCGTCGACCACGTGCGCCCAAAGGCGAATGGATTTATTGGCTCGGCTGAGCACCAGATCGCGTTCTGTATAACGCGATGCCTCTTGCTTGGGTGCGGCGGCGACAATGCGCGCGACCTCATCCGTTGATGGGACGCCGTCGTAGAGGACGTAAGCCGTGTCCCATGCGGTGGCGATCACCCGGTCGGTGCGTTGGTCGGGCGGCAAGTCGTTAGAGACTGCCACAAGGGAATAGGTAAAGCCGCCGAAATCCAAGCAGTAGACTGCATGGCCAAAACCGTCCGGCGACATTTCCCACACCGGGCGGGTGACCTGCACCTGCTCTGCCCCGAGCTTGCGGGTCAGGCTGCGCAGAAACGACAAGCGCGTGGGAAAGGATGCGCCCATGCGGCGCAGGCGCATCACTTCGCTGGGTGGGCGCAGGGGCATTTGCGGCGGGGTTTTGAAATCATCCAGCATCGCAGGGCCCAAAGTTCGCATCATAGAACCGCAGCCAGTTGTCGCCCATGATCCCGTCAACCTCTGCCGGGGACATGCCGACCGCACTCAGCCCATCACGGATGTTACCAAAGTCGCGGTTGTCGTTGAACCAATCCGGCATCGGGGGAAAGCCTGCGTTGTCGGCAGAGCCTTCGCCATAATCGATGTCCTTGCTCCACCGTCCGACGCGCATCCATTCGACCACGCTGTCAGGTTGGTCCTGACAAAGATCGGTGCCGATCCCGAGGTTCTGCGCGCCATAGCGCGATGCGGCCTCTGCGATCATCTGGCAAAAGCTGTCCAACGTGCAGGCCCCGCCGCCTGCCAGATGGTGCGGATAGACCGAAAAGCCCAACATTCCGCCGCGCGCGGTCAGGGCGCGCAGCACCTCATCGGGTTTGTTGCGGCGCGCCGGGTGCCACCAGTCGGGGTTGGCGTGAGTAATCGCGATAGGGCGGCTGGAATGGTCGATCGCCTCTAGCGTAGAACGGTCCGCCGAGTGGGACATATCGACCACAAGGCCCACGCGGTTCATCTCAGTCACCGCCTGTTTGCCAAAGCGGGTGAGACCGGTGTCGTCGTCTTCATAACAGCCCGTCGCGAGAAGCGACTGATTGTTATAGGTCAGCTGCATGAACCGCGCACCCAATTGGTGGCAAATCTCGATCAGGCCGATGTCATCCTCAATCGGGCTGGGGTTCTGGAAGCCAAAGAAGATCGCGGTGCGGTTAGTATCGTGCGCCCGGCGCACATCATCGCCGGTCAGCCCGCGCAGGATCAGGTCCGGGAAGCGTTCGAACCAGCGGTTCCACTTTTCCAGCTCCAGCACCATTTCGCGAAAACTTTCGTGGTAGGCGATGGTGACATGCACAGCGTCGACGCCGCCCGCGCGCATCTGGCGAAAGATTTTTTCGGACCAATTGGCGTATTGCAGGTTGTCGATGAGGTATCCCATGCCCGCAGATTAGCGGATTCGCCCGATCCGCCAATGCCCGAATGCGACCACGCTTGCGCGGGAAAAGAACTGCGCGTTTCCCCGCAATGTGAACGCTTGCGGCATTTTCCTTTCGCCCGGCGCGGGCTATCATTTGGAAAAACAAGGGGTGGTCGGGTGCAGTCTGCAATCAAGCGTTTTGGTTTTGCCAGTGTGATGGCGTTGGCGGCCCCGGTTGCCGCGCAGGATATTACCTTGAACGCCCCCGACACCGGGCCGCAGATCACCGGCCTTTTGGAAAGCGCGTCGCTGGTGCTGGCGCTCGATCCCGAGACGAACCCCGCCCCACAGGATTATGTCGCAGCCGCGCGCGCCGATTATCGGGCTTTGCTGACTGCACTTTACAGTGCCGGGTATTACAGCGGCACCGTGTCGATCACGCTGAACGGGCGCGAGGCGGCGGGTATTTCACCGCTTGCAGCCCCTGGTGCGATCAACACTATCAGGATCGAGATCGACAAGGGTCCAAAGTTCACCTTTGGGCAGGCGCGTGTGGCCCCTTTGCCGCCAGCGACTGAATTGCCCGACGGATTTGCACCCGGTGAGGACGCAGGTGCCGACCTGATCCGGCAAGCGGCGCTTGCGGGCGTTACCGCCTGGCGTGAGGCCGGTCATGCCAAGGCCGATGTAGCGGATCAGCAGATCGTGGCGCGACATGCGGCGCAGAAATTGGACGCAAGCGCCAGGCTGGCGCCCGGCCCGCGACTGACATTTGGGGCCGTGACCGTCAGCGGCAATGCGGACGTACGCGCCACGGCGATCACCCGGATCGCGGGCCTGCCAGAGGGCGCCGTCTATTCCCCGCAAGAGGTGGAAAAGGCCGCGCGCCGCCTGCGCGAAACCGGAGCCTTTGACAGCATCAATCTGCGCGAGGCAGAGGCGATCGGCCCCGGAAAAACGCTGCCTGTTGACATTCAGGTGGTCGAGGCCCTGCCCCGGCGGATCGGTTTCGGGATCGAGCTATCCTCTGTCGAAGGTTTGAAGGTGTCGTCCTATTGGCTGCACCGCAATTTCTGGGGCGGGGCCGAACGGCTGCGGGTTGAAGGTGAAGTTGCAGGCATCGGCGGCGGCACAGGCGGGACCGACTATCGCATTGCCACCAGCTTGACGATCCCAGCGATCTATGGCGCAGACACCGACCTGACTTTTAACGCCAGCCTCAGCCGCGAGGACGAGCCAGATTACCTGCTGGACAAGGCCGCGATCGAGGTGATCGCCACCCGCAAACTGACTGATGACCTGAGTGCTTCGGTCGGCCTGGGTCTGCTGACCGCGCGGGAAGAGACCGATTTGGGCGTGCGGGAATACACGCTGTTCACCCTGCCGCTGTCCGCTACTTACGACAAACGCGACGATTCGACCAACGCGCAGAACGGATATTACATCGACGTGGATGCGACGCCCTTTGTCTCGCTTGACGGGGGTGCCAATGGCGGTCGGCTTTATGTGGATGCGCGGTACTACAAGACCTTTGGCGAGGCGGAGAGGTTCGGCATCGCTGCGCGCGGGCAAGTCGGTTCGGTGATCGGGCCGGACATCGCAGAGACCCCCGCCGATTTTCTGTTCTATTCGGGCGGCAGCGGCACGGTGCGCGGGCAAACCTACAAGTCGCTGGGCGTAGAGACTGTAGCCGCAGGTGAGACGACCACCACCGGTGGTTTGTCCTTTATCGGCGCGCAGCTAGAGGCCCGCTATGGCGTGACCGACAGCATCGGATTGGTCGGGTTCTATGACATCGGCCATGTCGGCGCGACGCAAGTGCCGGGCGAAGATGGCGACTGGCACGCAGGTCTGGGCGTCGGCGTGCGCTATAACACCGGGATCGGCCCAATCCGTCTGGATGTCGGCACACCGGCCAATGGCGATGATGCATTTTCATCGGTTGAGGTCTACATCGGGATCGGACAAGCGTTTTGAGACAACTGATCCTTGCCACCCTGACCGCTGCCCTGCCCTTGTCCGCTGCTGCGCAAGACGCCTCTGATGAAGACAAGGGTTATCTGACCACGCTGATCGAGGACAACCTGTCCGGCGATGAACGGGTGGTAAATATTCAGGGTTTTCAGGGCGCGCTAAGCTCTGAGGCCACGATCACGCAGTTGACCGTCGCGGACAGTGAAGGCGTCTGGCTGACGCTTGAAAACGTGACACTGGACTGGAACCGAAGCGCACTGCTGCGCGGCGCGATTGACGTCGAGGAACTGAGCGCAGAGCGGATCGTCGTGGCCCGTGCGCCGCTTCCATCAGGGGTCGAAGCACCCGCCGCAGAGGCGACCCCCTTTGCGCTGCCAGAGCTGCCGGTCAGCATTCAGTTGGACCAGTTGGCCATTGACCGGATCGAACTGGGTGAGAGTTTTCTGGGTGAACCGCTGGCGTTTGCGGTCAGCGGTGCTGCAGGGCTGGCCAGTGGCGAAGGCAGCGCCAATGTCACGGCACAGCGGTTGGACGGCAAGACCGGCACGTTTGTAATCGACGGGGCTTTTGTGAATGAAACCCGCGATCTGACCCTGACCCTTGATCTGGAAGAAGGGCCCGCAGGCATTGTGGCCAAGCTGATCGACCTGCCCGGCGCGCCTGATCTTGATTTGGAACTGCAAGGTGCGGGCCCGCTCAATGACTTTGCCGCGACCCTTGCCCTTGCGACTGAAGGCCAGCCACGGGTGCAGGGCGACTTTAGCCTGACAGCCTCAGACAACGGTCAAAGCCGCTTTGGGCTGGATATTGGCGGCAATATCGCGCCGCTGCTGGCGCCGGATTATCAGGAATTCTTTGGCACCGATGTCGCCTTGGTCGCCCAAGGCACCCAAAGTGCCACGGGCGGTTTTGATCTGTCGACGCTGGATTTGCGCGCCGACAAGCTGCGTTTGACGGGCAGCGCCGCCATTGCGCCCGGTGGCTGGCCTAATCAATTGGCGCTGCAAGGGGCCATCTCGAGTGACGACGGTGACATCGTGCTGCTGCCGCTTGCTGGCCCCAAGACATTTGTTGACCGGGTGAACCTGAACATCGGTTACGACCGCGCGGTGTCCGACGATTGGACCGCGGCCTTTGACATCGTCGGGTTTGACCGGCCCGGGCTATTTGTCGCCCGGATCGGGCTTGAGGGCGGCGGCAAGATCATCGCAGGCACTGGCGCTGCCGTTGGCGAGGTGACCGCAGATCTGACCTATGACGCCACGGGTGTAGAACTGGATGACGCAGGTGCTGCAGAGGCATTTGGCGATGCGATCACAGGCAATCTGTCGCTGGCCTACAAAGAAGGCATCCCCACCGAAATCAGCCGCCTGACGCTGACCGGGCCGGGAATTGAACTGATGGCCGATGCCGCCATTGCCACGCCCGCGGACAACCTGCGGACCACCGCAAACGTGGTCCTGTCGGCAGAGGCGCTGGACCGGTTTGCAACCTTGGTGGGCCAGCCCGGACTGGCAGGGTCCGCTGATCTGACGATCATCCCGATGATCAGCCCGCTGGACGGGCAGTATGATGTACTGATGTCCGGGGTGACCACTGATCTGACTGTTGGCATTGCCCAGCTTGACCCATTGCTAGCAGGCGACGGCAGCCTGTCCCTGCAGGCTGTGCGCGACACCAACGGGACCCGGCTGGAAGGGCTGCGCATCGCCACGGACGAAGCGGTGGTAACCGCAAGCGCCACCTTGACCAGCGATGAGAGTGCGGCAGCCTTTGGTGCGCGCGTCAACGACGTCGCATTGGTGCAAGAGGGTCTGGACGGTCCGGCAGAACTGACTGGAGAAGCGGCGCGCGATGCCGAAGGCGTCATCCGTTTTGACATCGCAGGCACCGGCCCCGCCGCCACGCTGACCGCCAGCGGCACCGTGAACCCTGCCGAAACTGGCCAGACGATCAACGCAGCAGTGACCGCGGCCATCACCGATCTGACCCGCTATCGCGCGTTGAGCGGGCAGCCATTGGGCGGTGCCGCAGAGATCACGGCGACCGGTGTGCTGCTCAGCGATGGATTGCGCTTTGATGCGGACATCAGCGCCACAACGCAGGATTTGCAGACCGGCATTGCGCAGCTTGACCCTTTGCTGGACGGGCCTGGCAGAGTTTCGGCCAGTGTGGCCCGCACCGGGGCGGATCGTTACCGGCTGACCGATCTGAACCTTCAGACACCGGCGGTTGATCTGAAAGCCGACGCTGATGGCGGCATGACAGGTGCTGCGGCGGCTGTGCTGGATCTGACGATCAACGATGCGGGCCGCGTGGCGCAAGGGCTGACAGGTCCGCTTGATCTGGACCTGACAGCTGACCGCGATGATGCAGGCAAGATCACCGCTGACCTTGTGGCCATTGGTACCGGTACGGACGTGCGTGTGGATGCGACCGCAACGCCGCAGGGTGATCTTTACCAGCTGGCGGGCACGGTAGACGCTGATGTGGCTGATCTTGCGCCTTTTGCGCAGCTTGCGGGGCGCGCGATTGGTGGGCAGATTTCGGCCGATATCAGTGGTACGGCGCTGTCCGATCTGAGCACGTTTAACGCCGATCTGACTATCGGCAGCCGCGATCTGGCGATTGGCGATGCGGCGATTGACCCGATCCTCGCAGGCGATGGTGCCCTTATCGGCACCGCAAGCCGCGATGCGGGCGGCGTTGCAGAGGCGGACCTGCGGGCGACGCTGGGCGATACCTCTGCCACGGTGGATGCGACGGCCACACCGGTGGGGGATGCCTTTGACATTGCGGGCACGCTGGATGCGCGCATCGGTTCACTGACACGCTATCGCGGGATCGCGGGGCTGCCGCTTTCCGGCGCTGTCACTGCAAGCCTGACGGGTCGCGCGGTCACGGACCTGAGCGGGATTGACGCGCAAATCGCCATCGACACGATCAGCCCCGCTATCGGCAATCCGGTGGTGGATCAACTCTTGCGTGGGGCTGGATCCCTGCGGGCCGAAGTACAGCGAACAGATGGCGGCTATGCGGTGCGCAACTTTGCCGTCGAAACACCGGCGCTACGCGCCAGCGGTACGGTTGATGCGCGCGATGATGGTACCGGCCGCGCAAATTTCGATGCGCGCCTGAATGACATCGGCCCGCTGACCGGCGGCAGCCTGTCTGGCCCGGCGACAGCAAGCGGCAGCGCCAGCCGCCTGAGCGGCGGATGGGGCGTGGACGTCAATGCCACTGGCCCCGGCGGCATTGGTGCAACCGTCGGCGGTCAGGTCGCGGACAGCGGCACCTTGAACCTGACGGTTGATGGCACAGCCCCGCTTGGTCTGGCCAACAGCTTTATCGAGCCGCGCCGCATTGACGGGGATGTGACGTTTGACATCGCGGTCAACGGCCCACCTGCCTTGTCATCCGTTTCGGGCCGGATAAGCACCGCTGGTACACGTGCCACGGCCCCCACTCTTGGGCTGGCGCTGGAAGACCTGACCGGCGGCGTAACATTGGCGGGCGAACGTGCGCAGGTGGACCTGCGCGGCAATGTCGGCAACGGCGGCAGCCTTTCGGTGAATGGGCCGGTCACGCTGGCGTCACCTTTCAATGGTGATCTGGCGATTGATCTGCAGGGCGTCGTGCTGGAGGACCCCAATCTGTACCGGACAACCGTGGATGGCACCGTTGGCCTGAATGGCCCGTTGGCAGGTGGCGCGCGCATCGCAGGCACGCTGAACATCGGCCAAACCGACGTGCAAGTGCCATCGTCGGGGATCGGGGCCTTGGGTGATCTGCCGGATGTGACCCACATCGGGGCCGACGGGCGGGTTAGGGCCACGCTGGACCGCGCAGGCGCCAGCACCAGCGGCAACACGCAAGACAGCGCCGCAGCCGCAGGCCCCGGTTTCCCGCTGGATATCACAGTCAATGCGCCTAACCGAATTTTCATCCGTGGGCGCGGACTGGATGCAGAGCTTGGCGGCACGCTGAACATCGGCGGCACCAGCAATGCGGTCGTGCCTATCGGGCAGTTTGAACTGGTGCGCGGGCGGCTGGATATCCTGCAGCAGCGCTTTGATCTGACCGAGGGGTCAGCGACCTTGCAGGGCGATTTCCTGCCCTACCTGCGCCTTGTGGCCGCAACAGAGGCCCGCACAGGCACCCAGATCCGCATCATCGTCGAAGGGCCTGCAAATGCCCCTGATGTCACCTTCCAATCCACCCCCGACCTGCCGCAGGACGAGGTGCTGTCGCAGTTGATCTTTGGGCGCAACATATCAGAGATCAGCCCGTTGCAGGCCGTGCAACTGGCCGCTGCTGTCGGCACGTTGGCCGGGCGCGGTGGTGGCGGAATCATCGACAATTTTCGCGCGGGCGTGGGGCTAGATGACTTTGACGTCACCACCGATGCCGATGGCAATGCGGCGGTGCGGGCCGGTAAGTATCTGACCGAAAACGTCTATACCGATGTAACGATCAATTCCGAGGGCGAGACAGAGATCAATCTGAACCTCGATATCACCTCTGAAATCACCGCCAAGGGCACGGTAGATGCCGATGGCGAGACCAGCATCGGCGTGTTTTTTGAGCGCGACTACTGACCCCCGCGCCGTTCTGGCGGCGGCCAACAACGCGGATTGGTATGCGATAATGGCAGCCGCGCACGGGGTACCGATTCAGCGTGATAAAGTCGCGCTTGAACTGCGGGGCGATCCCCCGCCCTATCACGGACATATGGTGGCATTGGACCCTGCCGCGGGTCAGGAGTTGAGGGCGCGGGTGGCGGCCCATCACGCGACACCAGGCTTTGCAATCAAAGACAGCTTTGCATGCCTTGATCTGGCCCGTTTGGGACTGTCAAAGATGTTCGCCGCACAGTGGTTCTGGGCCGATCACTTTGCCCCTGTCGCCCACACCGGATGGCAGCACATCACGCAGCCCGCCGCGCTGCGCGTGTGGGAGAATGCCTGGAAAGCGGGCGGGTCCCCCAGCGATCAGCGGCAGTTTCCAGACAGCGTGTTGCAGCGCGCCGACATCGCCTTTTGGGGACGCGCGGAGGGCGCGGGGTTTTCGGCAGGCGCGGTGCTCAACCATTCAGCGGATTGCATTGGCCTGTCGAACGTCTTTGGCCCCGAAGTCCTGCCGGGTTTTGCACATATCGCCGCGCAATCCGGCAAGCCGATCGTGGGCTACGCCCACGGCGATCATCTGCGAGATGTCCAACAGGCCGGGTTTACCTTGACCGGCCCGCTGCAGGTCTGGGGCCGCTAGGCGGTTGCGGCCAGCACGTCCTCTGCTGCGTGGAATGGGCAGGCGACGAAATGGCTATCACCGACGTCTTCGAACACCGGCAAGGCCGCAGCACAGGACGCCTGTGCTTTGGGGCAACGGGTGCGGAACACGCAGCCAGAGGGTGGGGCCAAGGGGGACGGCAGTTCACCTTCCAGAATGGGCCGCACACGGGCCTTTTCCAGTGCGGGATCAGGGATCGGGACTGACGAGATCAGTGCCTGACTATAGGGGTGTTCAGGCCGCGTGGTCAGCGTTTCGGCATCGGCCATTTCCATCTGGCGGCCCAGATACATCACGATGATCTGGTCGCTGATGTGTTTCACCACGCTCAGGTCATGGGCGATGAAGATCATCGACAGCCCCATGTCGCGCTGCAGGTCCATCAGCAGGTTCACCACCTGCGCCTGCACCGAGACATCCAGTGCCGAAACCGGTTCATCACAGATCAGCAGCTTGGGTTTCATGATCAGCGCGCGGGCGATGCCGATCCGCTGGCATTGGCCGCCGGAAAATTCATGCGGGTAGCGGTTGATCAGGTTGGGCAGCAGGCCGACCTTTTCCATCAACTCTTGCACGCGTTTCTTGCGCTCGGCGCGGCTGGTGCCGGGTTCGTGGGTCACAAGCGGTTCTGCGATAATCTCACCCACGGTCATGCGCGGGTTCAAAGCCGCCAGCGGGTCTTGAAAGATCATCTGCACATCACGGCGGTGCACACGGCGTTGCGCGGGCGACATGGCGGCCAGATCGTGGCCTTCAAAGTCGATCACCCCGCCCGAGGAAGGCACAGTGCCGACAATCGCGCGGGCGAGCGTTGATTTGCCGGACCCGGATTCGCCAACGACGCCAAGACACTGCCCTGCCTCAAGGTCAAAGGTCATCTGGCTGACGGCGTGCAGTTTGTTGGGCGGGGTCCAGGGCCATGATCCGGGGCGGCGGACGTCGAAAGTGACGGACAGATCACGGACAGACAGGATCGTGGACATCAGGCGACCTCCTCAACAGACAAAAGACAGGCGCGGCGGCGATTGGTGCCAAAGGCCTCCAACTGCGGGCGCAGGCTGGGGCAAGTGTTCTGAACCTGCGCACAGCGGGGCGAGAAGGGGCAGCCCTGCGGCAGCCGCGACATATCAGGAGGCTCGCCCGCGATGGTCAAGAGTTCCGCATCCGCACGGTCAAGCCGCGGCACGGCTTTCAGCAGGCCGCGGGTATAGGGATGAGATGGATTGTCAAACAGTGCCTGCGTTGGCCCGTCTTCCATGATCTGGCCACCATACAGCACCAGCGTCCGATCACAGAACCCGGCCACAACCCCCAGATCATGCGTAATCAGGATGATTGCGGTGCCAAAGTCATCGCGAATTTCGCCAAGCAGCTGCATGATCTGCGCCTGTACGGTCACATCCAGCGCAGTTGTCGGTTCGTCCGCGATCAGCAGACGGGGCTGGCAGAGAAGCGACATGGCAATCATGATCCGCTGACGCATACCGCCCGAAAACTCGTGCGGGAAGCTGCGGATTCGGTTGCGGGCATCGGGGATCTTCACCGCGTCCAGCATCTTGACGCTTTCGGCAATCGCGTCGGTCTTGGACAGACCGTTGTGCAGCATCAGCACCTCGGCCATCTGTTCCGAGATGCGGATATAGGGATTGAGCGAGGTCATCGGATCCTGAAAGATCATCGCGATCTCTTTGCTGCGGATCTTGTTCAGCGCGCGCTGGCCCATTTGCAGCAGGTCCGTGCCGTCAAACCGCGCCGCACCCGTCGCCCGCCCATTCTTGGCCAGCAGGCCCATTGTCGCAAAGGCGGTCTGGCTTTTGCCTGATCCGCTTTCGCCGACGATCGCCAACGTCTCGCCCGCGTCAATGCCGAAGCTCACGCCGTTGACGGCGTTCACATCACCGTCGGCCGTGCTGAAGGTCACGCGCATGTTGTCGATTTCAAGCAAGCTCATGTCAGCGGTCCTTAGGATCGAGTGCATCCCGCAGGCCATCGCCCACAAAGAAGAACGCAAAGATGGTGATCACGAAAAAGCCCAAAGGAAAGGCCAATTGCCACGGCGTGCCGTTGCCGATGTTCTTGTTGCCCTCGGAAATCAGCGCCCCAAGCGAGGTGTTGGGTTCCTGCACCCCAAGCCCAAGGAAGCTGATGAAGGACTCGAAGATGATCATCGAAGGTACCAGCAGCGTGGCGTAGACGATCACGATGCCCAGCAAATTCGGCACGATGTGGCGCAGGATGATTTTCAGCGGATGCACACCGGTGGCAAAGGCGACCTCGACAAATTCCTTGTTCTTGATCGTCAGCGTCTGGCCGCGCGCAATGCGGGCCATATCCAGCCATGAAATCAAACCGATGCCCAGAAACAGCATGAACAGCGAGCGGCCAAAGATGACCAGCATCAGGATCAGCACGAACATGAAGGGGATCGACATAAGCACATCAACGGTGCGCATCATGATGCCGTCGACCCGGCCCCCGAAATAGCCCGCCGTGGCACCATAAAGCGTACCGACGATCACAGCGACCATCGCGCCGACGATGCCCACCATCAGCGATATCCGCGTCCCTTGCACGACGCGCGCAAACAGGTCACGGCCAGAGGCATCAGTGCCAAAGTAGTGGCCCGTCTCGAACGACGGCACACCTTGAGTCGCATTGGCCCCCATCAGGGAAAAGTCGACAAAATCGCGTTCGTACTGGGCGACAAGTTCACCCAGGAATCCAAAGGCCGCGATGCAGATCAGCACAATCAGCGACACCACGGCTGCACGGTTGCGAAAGAAACGCTCGCGGGCATCGCCCCACAAGGACCGCCCCTGCACTTCGGCCATGTGTGCGGCGTCTTCAAGGCTTTCTACGGTTGCTCGGTTGGGAAACATGCGCTGCCCTCCTTAATACCGGATCTTGGGATCGATCCACGCGTAGAGGATGTCGACCACAAGGTTGAACAGGATGGTCAGTGACCCCACGAGGATCGTGATCCCCATGATCACCGAATAATCGCGGCTGAAGGCAGAGTTCACAAAGAACTGCCCGATGCCGCCGGTGGAGAATATCAGATCAACCACCACAGAGCCGGTGATCATACCCACGAACGCGGGCCCCAGATAGGAAATGACGGGCAACATGGTGGGTTTGAGTGCGTGTTTCCAGATCACGCGGCTGGATGACAGGCCCTTGGCCCGCGCGGTGCGAATGAAGTTGGTGTTCAACACCTCAAGCATTGATGATCGTGTGATCCGCGCGATGGAGGCCATGTAGGATGTTGAAAGTGCAATGACCGGCATGACAAGATATTGCCATTGCCCCCCGTTCCAGCCACCGCCGGGCAGCACACCCAGCCACAAGGTGAAGATGATGATGAGGATCGGGCCCAGCACAAAGTTTGGCAGCACCTGCGCGCCGACAGAGACGCCAACGGCCAGATAATCCAGCCAGCTGTTCTGGCGGATCGCAGCGGCAGCGCCGAGTGAGACGCCGACGACAACGGCCACGATAAAGGACCAAAAGCCATAGGTCAGCGTCACCGGAAAGCCTTGGGCGATGATGTCGTTGACTGACCGATCCTTGAATTTGAACGATGGGCCAAAGTCGAATTGAGTTGTCACGCTCCAGACGTAGGTCGTGATGCGTTTCCAGAACGGTTGATCCAGCCCGTACTTGGCTTCGAGATTGGCAAGCACCTGCGGCGGCAACGGGCGTTCGGAGTTGAACGGGCCGCCGGGGGCTGCGTACATCAGGATGAACGACAGGATCACAAGGATCAACAACGTCGGGACGGCCACAGCGAGGCGGCGAATAATATAGGCGGTCATGATGTCAGGGTCCGCATCAGGAAAGACGGCAAATGCAATCGCGCCCCCTGAAATCTCAGGGGGCGCGGTCTTGGTCAGGTAAAGTTACTCGGCCTTCTTGTAGAAGTCTTTCGAGTACCAGTTCTGTTGGAAGTTATTGACCGGCCAGCCCACCAGCGCATCGTTCAGCATGTTCACGGATGCATAGTGGTAGATTGGAATGATCGGCGTATCCTGCGCGACGATCTCTTCCACGCGGTCATAGTTGGCCTGTGGGTTATCTGCCGTTTTGGCGGCTGCCAGCAGTTCGTCCACTTCGGCGTTCTCGTACTTGGCGTCGTTATAGCCAGAGCCCGAGTCCATCAGGTCAAGGAAGGTAGAGGCTTCGTTGTAGTCAGCACACCAACCGGCACGAGCCACTTGATAGTCCTGATTGCCACGGGTTTCGAGGAAGGTCTGCCATTCCTGATTGGCAAGCGTTGTCTCGACGCCCAGTGTTTGCTTCCACATCTGGCTGACCGCGATGGCGACCGACTTGTGGCCTTCGGAGGTGTTGTAGATCAGGTCGATCTCAAGCGGGTTGTCCGCGTCATAACCTGCAGCTGACATCATCTCTGCCGCCTTGGCGTTCCGGTCGGCCTGGGTCATCGAAGCCATTGGAATGTCAGGGGTTTCAAAGCCAGCCGTCGCCCAGTGGGTGAACGTATATGCAGGCTTTTGACCACCGGCGAGCACGTTCTCGACGATCACGTCACGGTCAATCGCAAGGCTCAGCGCTTTGCGGACGTCGGCGTCCATCAGCGCAGGGTTGCCCGTGTCGGTCAGGTTGATGGTGTAGTAGTAGGAACATGCCGTTGGCACGGACAGCGCCTCATCCGGGAACTCCTCGCTCAGGCGCGGGAACTGGCCGGTGGGGACTGCGGTGCGGTCAAGCTCGCCCGCAAGATAACGGGTCAGGGCCACGTTCTCATCCGGGATCACCAGACGGACAACTTTGTCGATATAGGTGTTTTCGTTGTCCCAGTACATTTCGTTGCGCTCGCGCACCATGCGTTCCTGCGGCACGAACTCGGTCAGCTTGTAGGCACCGTTGGACACCATGTTGCCCGCTTGTGTCCATTCGGACCCATGTGCGTCGACGGTCGCCTTGTGCACGGGGAAGGTGGTGAAGTGGGTGGTCATCTGCGCGAAATAAGGCAGCGGCTGGGTCAGGCGTACCTCAAGCGTGCTGTCGTCAATGGCTGTCACGCCCAGCTCTGATGGATCCATCTCACCCGCGATCACGGCGGATGCGTTTTCAAGGCTCATCAACTCGATAAACCAGCTGTAAGGCGAGGCGAGTTCAGGCGACGCGGCCCGCTTCCAGGCGTATTCAAAGTCGCCGGCGACAACCGGATCACCGTTGGACCACTTGGCGTTGTCACGCAGCGTGAAGGTGTAGACGAGGTTGTCATCGCTGACCTCAAAACCGGTGGCGACGCCGGGGATCAGGTTACCGTCAGCGTCCTGGTTCATCAGGCCTTCGAACAAGTCGCGGAGGATATCACCGCCGGCGCTGTCTTCGGCAACACCGGGATCAATCGACGGGCTTTCGTCGAGATCGCGATAGGTAAAGACTTGTTCAGAAGCGAGCGCATCGCCGGTTTCGGGATGGGTTGCATGGCCGTCAGCCCATGCAGCACCGCTGGTCGCGATAAGCAGTGCCGCGGCAGAGGCCATCATTTTTGTTTTGAATGTCATAGATTTCTCCCAATTGGCGGGCCGTTGTCCGGCCCGGCTTTGTGATCAACTCATGCGCGTAAAGCGCCGATAGGGTATCCTTTGAGAGGTTTCACAAAATGGCAAGGGTGATCTTGGGCTGACCCCGCGGCAAATTGGATCACGCAATCCAAAGCCCCTTCGTGCGCAAGATATAGACACCGCGGCCCCATTCCCGCAAACAATCGTAATTGGCCCTGCCTGCACGTACGGCCGGGGCAGACCGAAAACGGCGCGTAGAAGGTGATTCGTGACATGTCAGAGGCCTTAAACCTGGAAAATCGCGCCGGATTGCCCGATCCGCTGCGGGTCTTGCTGGCGGCATACCCACGCGACGGCTGGACCACAGACCCCGGTTTTGACGCGCTGATCCGGTTCTGGCTGGACCGGCATTTGATGTTTCGGCGGCTTTTGGCCGATATGACCAAAACCGCCGAGGCGCTGATCGACGAAACGATGGAAGCACCGCGTTTCGGCGCAGTCATGTCGCGCTATGGCGGGCATTTCGTGAACGGGCTACACGAACATCACACTATCGAAGATACGCATTACTTTCCGGTGCTGTCCCAAAAGGACGCACGGATCACTAAGGGCTTTGCGATCCTCGATGCCGATCACCATGCCATCGACAGGCACCTGTCCGATTTCGTCGATCTTGCGAATGGCGCATTGCAAAAGCTGGACAATCGCGACCCGCTCAGGGGCGCCGTTGGTGATCTGCACGATCATCTGGGGTTGCTACACCGGCTGCTGGACCGGCACCTGACCGATGAAGAAGAATTGGTGGTGCCGGTGATCCTTAAATATGGCGCCCAGATTTAGCGGCACTATAGGGGTCTTGGGCTGCAATCTCTGTGTCTTGCGCCATCACCGCCTCTACGATGGCCTGCGCGCGTGACAAAATGCGCGCACGCTCTGCCGCGGCGGCATTGGCGGCCATATCAGCCTCTGGCCCATAGATTTGCGGATCCCGGTCCGATGCAATCGCCATCATGACAGAGCGCGCATCCGCACGTACCGGCAGGCTGAGGTTTTGCATCGCCGGGCGCGGCGGCGGCGGTGGATCGGCGCGCGTCGCAGCCTCTGCCGCTGGCACTTTTGCGGTGCGCGCCAGATCAACCGTCCCAGCGGCGCTGGCCTGTGCGACGGCATCGGCCCCTTTCGCGGCCCCTGCCCGCTGATTTGCGTTCTGATCCTGCTGCCCTTCGGCCCCGGTCCGTGACCCGGACGTCGGTGCCCCAACAGGAGAGATTGGACTGAGCACAGCCCCCTCCTTTCAAGCGAAAGGCCCCCACCTTTACAGATGAGAGCCTACCACAGGAGGTGTCCAAACCTCAGGAATATCGAAACGTTTGGTTAACCTGCGTTAACTGCGATTCATTCGGTTTGCGATCAGGTCATCGACCACTTCAGGCTCTGC
Source organism: Yoonia sp. R2331 (assembly GCF_041103235.1). Lineage (NCBI taxonomy): Bacteria > Pseudomonadati > Pseudomonadota > Alphaproteobacteria > Rhodobacterales > Paracoccaceae > Cognatiyoonia > Cognatiyoonia denitrificans. The sequence continues at coordinate 2,594,757 of NZ_JBGCUN010000001.1, forward strand.
CAGGGTCGAGGTATCGCCCAGTGAACCAAAGTCATCTTCGGCGATTTTGCGCAGGATGCGGCGCATGATTTTGCCGGACCGCGTTTTGGGCAAACCGGGTGCCCATTGGATCAGATCAGGTTTGGCGATTGGCCCAATTTCGGACCGGACCCAGGTTTCCAATTCCTTGCGCAGCGCATCGGTTGGCTCTTGCCCGCCCATCAGCGTGACATAGGCATAGATGCCCTGCCCTTTGACGTCATGCGGATAGCCAACCACGGCGGATTCGCTGACTGCGGGATGCGCCACCAGCGCGCTTTCGACTTCTGCGGTGCCCATGCGGTGGCCCGAGACATTGATCACATCGTCAACGCGCCCGGTGATCCAGTAATAGCCGTCTTCATCCCGGCGACAGCCGTCGCCGGTGAAGTAGTAGTTCTTGTAATCAGCGAAATAGGTCTTTTCGAAGCGTTCGTGATCGCCCCAGACCGTGCGCATCTGGGCAGGCCAACTGTCCTTGATGCACAAGACACCTTCCGCCGCTGTGTCAGTGATCTCTTCCCCGCTGGTGGGTTCCAGAATGACGGGTTGGATGCCAAAGAATGGGGTTGTTGCTGACCCCGGCTTGGTTGTGGTGGCCCCCGGCAGCGGCGTTAACAGGTGCCCGCCTGTCTCGGTTTGCCACCAGGTGTCGACAATCGGCACGTTCCTCTTGCCCACAACCTCGTTATACCAATTCCATGCCTCTGGATTGATCGGCTCGCCCACGGTGCCCAGCACCTTGAGGTCTGACAGATCGTAAGGCGCAACCCACTCGGTCCCTTTGCCCATGAGCGCCCGGATCGCGGTGGGGGCCGTGTAGAACTGGTTCACTTTGTGTTTTTCGCAGACCGCCCAGAACCGGCCCGCATCAGGATATGTCGGCACGCCTTCGAACATCAGCGTCGTGGCGCCATTCGCCAGCGGCCCATAGACGATGTAGCTGTGACCTGTGACCCAGCCCACATCGGCGGTGCACCAGAAGACATCGCCATCGTGATAGTCAAACGTGTATTGATGCGTCATCGAGGCATAGACGATGTAGCCGCCGGTGCTGTGCACCACGCCCTTGGGCATACCCGTCGAGCCCGACGTATAAAGGATGAAAAGCGGGTCTTCGGCGTTCATCTCTTCGGGCGGGCAATCAGCATCAACGGTTGCTTCAGCCTCGTGCAGCCAGACATCGCGTCCGTCCTGCATCGCGACACCACCACCAGTGCGCTGCACGACCAGCATCTTGGCATTGCCTGTGATCTTCTCGAACGCTTTGTCGGCATTGACCTTCAGCGGCGTATTGCGTCCGCCGCGCGGGGCCTCGTCTGCGGTGATGACGACCTTGGCCTCTGACCCGTTGACACGGGCGGCCAGCGCATCGGGCGAGAAGCCTGCAAAAACAATGGAATGGATCGCGCCGATGCGCGCACTTGCCAGCATGGCATAGGCCGCTTCGGGGATCATCGGCATATAGATGACTACCCGGTCGCCTTTGCCCACGCCCATCGACTTGAGGACATTCGCGAATGTACAGACCTTGGCGTGCAACTGCTTATAGGTAATGTGCTGCGCGTCATCGGCTGGGTTGTCGGGTTCCCAGATGATCGCGGTTTGATCGCCGCGCGTTGCCAGATGCCGGTCGATGCAATTGGCGCTGACGTTCAACGTGCCGTCCTCGAACCATTTGATGCTGACGTTGCCGGGGGCAAAGCTGGTATTCTTGACCTTGGAATAGGGTTTGATCCAGTCAACACGCTTGCCGTGGGTGCCCCAGAACGCCGCCGGGTCCGCGACGGAATCGGCGTACATCTTGTCATAGGTGGCCTTGTCGGCATGTGCGCCTGCGGCCATCGCAGCGCTTGGCGGATAAAGCGTATCGGTCATGGTGGATCCCCCCAAACTGGTCTTTCTCGCACGAGTTGTGCTGCACACCGCCAAAGCGGCGTGCCCTCCTGTTGCTGCACTATGCGGGTTTGTCGGGTCTTGCCAAGGTGTGGCGATCCTGGGCACGGGCGTGCTGTCAAAAAACCGGACCAAAGGCACGCCGGGCTGAAAACTAATTTACAGCCCCTTGCGATTTTCAGACTGACGGCCAAGTTTCACCCCATGGCGGATGCAATCCTGATCCTTGGCGCTGCGGTGTGGCAAACCGGCCCCTCGCCCACGCTTTTGCGGCGAACACAGCATGCGGCCATGTTGTGGCATGAAGCGGTTGCGCCACTGGTTATCCCTTGCGGCGGGCTGGGCCAGCACCCGCCGACAGAGGCAGCGGTCATGGCGCAAGTCCTGCTGGACGCAGGCCTACCCGCTGACGCCATTGCGCCAGAGGATCAATCGACCACGACGCTGGAAAACATCCGCAATGCCATGCCGATCCTGTCGGCCAAAAACGCGCGAGAGGTGGTGATTGTGACCGACCGCTATCACGCGCGCCGCGCGGCGATGGTCGCCCGGCACTTCGGCCTGCGCGCACGTACCTCGAGCCCGCAACCGGACCGCATGATGATCAAGGCAAATATTCGCGAAGGGTTGGCCTTGCCGATCTATGCCGCACGACTGCACATAAGGCGGCGCAAAGGTTGAATTAACACAACATTAATCAAGATGAACGACCCTGTGGCGCATGAAATCTGTGCTGCTGTCTTGTTTGCTGATGGTGTCGGCATCCCCTGCCCTTGCAGGCGCGTGGGCGCGCGAAAAGGGCGAATTATTCATCGCGGCTGGCGGAAATTTTCTGCTGTCAGAAGGCGCGCAACTGCCTGTGCACTACGACCCGACGCTATATGCCGAATGGGGTCTGACCGACCGGATCACTCTTGGGATTGACGTGCATACCGCTGACAAGGGACAGATCGGCACAGCCTTTGCCTTTGCCAATATTCCCATCGGCGATCTGACGGCGCAAAATCGTTGGGCGGTCAACGTGGCTTACGGGGTGCGCGCGACCAATCGGCAACCGACCGAGACGCTGTTGCGGGCTGGGTTTTCCTGGGGGCGTGGCATCGAAAACGGTTGGCTCGCGGTTGATACCAGCGCCACCATCGGCACCATAGACACAACTTGGCGGCCAAAAATGGACGCCACATGGGGCCGCAACTGGAATGACCGCTGGACCACCACATTGCAATTGCAGACCGGACAAGGCTGGACCGATGATGTCTATGCCAAGATCAGCCCAACGGTCATCTGGAACTGGAAACCCAATATGAAAGTGGCCATAGGTGCCGTTCAGGGCCTCACCGGTGATCGTGGCGCGGCCCTGAAGCTGGAAACCTGGCTGACGTTCTAGGCCAGATCAGGTTGGGTTATCCATCCGCACCACATAGCGCAGCTTGCCCTTTACCGGTGTGTCCCACACAAAACGAACGGACCGCTTGTCCCCGCCATAGTTGGTGTCCGCCCATGGTTGTTCATAGATCTGCCCGCCGCTGCTCGTGGTAATCGCCCCTGACGGCACGGCTGCATCGACAAACCGGGCCTGGCCTTTGAACGGCAGTGCTGGTTCTGTATCCGCCACCCAATTCCGCGACGCGGTATTTTGCGTATGCTCCAACCGCGCGGGGTTAAAGACCGGGTTGTTGATCCCGTGGAACGAATTGGCCTCGAACGTGACAACCCGCATCCGGTCATAATCAAGGTCCGAAAATGTGGTGTCCACCTTGTCGACCCGGGTGATGTTGCCGTTGAAGACGCGGAACGCATTGCTGACAACAGAGAACCCATGCACGAAGTGGCCTGATCCAAAGGGCTTGATCACAATAAAGCCAAAGCCGGCACCGACATTCGTGGCGATAAAGATATTGCCCGTGACCGTCAGCCCGCCAAACGAGAACTGATTGGCAAAGCCCGGATCGGCCTCGTGTTCGTTCGTCCACTCGATAAAGTTGTTGTCGATGTAGTTGCCATTGATGATCGTCGCGCAATTTGGCCGGGTTAGGACGACACCGCCGCGCCGGATGCCGTCTTGTTCGTTGTCCCCGTGGAAATAGTGGTTGCCCGTGATGATGTTCCCGGTCCCGGCCAGCACACAGAAATGCTTGAACTTGGACACGCGGTTGTCACGCAGCTTGATGTCATTGGCATTGGCGTTCAGCGCAATGGACTTGCGGCTTTGCACCGGCAGTGGTTCTTCGCTTGAAATCAACTGGCAGCGGTCGATCAGCATACCCTGACACCCGCGCCCCGGCGAAGTGATGCCGCGATCCTTTGGGTTGTTGATGAAGCAATCCCGCACATGGAACGTCAGCCCGTCAGGCGCCATGATGATCCCGCTGCATTCATCCGAACATTGGAACTCGATGTCGTCCAGAATGAACTGGCTGAGGCTGTCGTAGCCGGAGAAGTCCAGCAGGTAGGCAAAGCGCCGGAAGGTATAGTTTTGCGTACCCGCTGCGTCATATAGCGGTTGGCTGATGTTCACCGTCGCGGCCCCCACGTTGACGGATGTCACATAGACTTCTCGGCCCACGCCAGAGCCTTCGACCAGCGCCCCAACCTTGACGTTGGCGACGTTGACCACGTTGGTCAGGCGCTTTTCATTGGTGCCGGGGGTATAGCGTGCCTGACTGTTGATGGTGTTTGTGTTCCACGCATTACCTGTGACCGACTGAAACTGCCCATTGCGGATCACGCGACGCGTGGCAAAGCTGGTGCGATCCGGGTCGCAACCCTGCATATCAAGCGGTTCTGTCAGCGAAATCCGCCGCCCACACAGATCAAGCGATTCATGATCAGCAAAGTTGATCAGCGCCTGATAGGCCTTTTTGAACGCTTCCTCTTCATCGCCAAAAGCATCGACATAGGTCTGATAGTTGAAGTCTTTGCGCAGGATGAAATGCTTACCACGGGTCTGGTCGACCGTGCCTTCAAACCGGATCCGGTTTTCAATGGTGACGTTCTTGGTCAACTTGAAAACACCGGCGGGCACCAGAATTTCGCGCCCATCTGCAGCAGCATCCGCTGCTTCAAACGCATCGGAATCGTCTGTGCTGCCATCGCCTAACGCGCCATAGTCCCGCACATCGACCATCGCCATCATATCGCGCTGGAAAGCACTTGTGATGTCAACAATCTGAATGTCATCGACCCGGACAAGCCCGCCGCTATTGCCTGTCAGATCAATGCCAAAGTGGCCATAAGCGGCCTCGGGCCAGATCAGATCAACACCATTGCGGTCACCGGTGCCCACGATTGCCGAAATTTCGACCACCTCGCCATAGGTGGTCAGTGGCGTGGCAGGACCCACAGACGTTGCAACACTGGCAGAGCCGCCACCTGCTGCCCCGGCCCACCCTGCGATCCGCACATTAGGCAACGGGCCTGCCACCGCCTTGACCTGCGCGGTGATCTGCAAATAACAGCCCGGCAAGATTGGCGTTTCCGCCATGTAGCGGACTTTTTGGGTGTTGTTGGTCTTTTGCACCTCAAGGCAACCGCCAAAATCCTGATCGGCGCTGACGAAAACACCGGTGCCGCTTCCCGCATAGGTGTCTGACCCCGGTGTGCCATTGCCGCTTGACCAGACACTCAAGCCTGCCGCAAAGGGCAGCGGCATCAGCACGATCCCGTCAGTAATTGCCTTGTTCATGAAAAATCCCTCGCCCGGACGCAGGTCAGTGCCGGGCGCGGGCCCGGTGCACATCCGCGTATGTTTGAAAAAGACCGCACCGGATGTCGGGCAGTCACCGGGATCAGGGATAAGGCTTGCGCGTAAAGAACCGCTAAGACCACCGTGACGGTGGCCGAAGTTGATCAGGCCGACAATTCAGGCGCTGGCACCACGCTGACACCATTGATCTTCCAACCGGCGTCTGTTTCCAGCATCGCATAGGACAGCACCCACCCTGCCCCTTCTGCATCACGAATAAACACCTTTTGCAGCACCAACTGGCCCGAACCTTCAAGTTCCATGAAGGCGGCGTCGCGATTGTCCCAGACCATCGGATAGCCCTGTTCAACCATCTGCCCGAACCGTGCGGAATTGCCGAACATGCCCTGGATCATCGGGCTGGCATGTTCCCAGGCGGCGGCAACGTCACGGTCGGTAAAGGCCTGCAATTGCTGGCCGATCACATCCTCAATCGCCTTGTTATCCTGCGCCTGCACTGGCACGGCGAAGGCCCAAAAGGCCAGGATCATCGCAAAAAAACGCATCAGACTTCCTCCTGCTGTCTTTCTAGATACGCAAGACAACGACCAGAGGTTTCATTTCTTCTTCTTTGTGGGCTTTGGTTTCAACGTTCCTGCAAAGGCCACTGACCGGGAAAACCACGCGGCAAGGGCGACTTCGTCGGCCAAAAGCGCATCAGAAACAGCCACATAACCATTCATCACCGCATTGTGGCGGATCACCGGGGAGGCATCCCAGTCCGCGCCATAGTCAGCGATGTCGTCTTTGGACATGCGCAGGCACATCTCACAGTCCGGGCCGACAAAGCTGAACATGTTGCCGTTCATCGCCGTATAGGCGCTGGTCTTGCCCTTGCGCACGAGGTCGGGATGCGCCGCGATCAGGCGATCATAGATTGCGATGACAGTGTCCCGGTCCATGGCCATGCTGCAAGCTTAGCACAGTTCCCCTTTCACATCACGCAGCGTTGTGGTGGGGTCAGCGCAACAACAAGGAAAGGGACAACTTATGTCAATTCTCAAACGCGGGATGAAGGGCGCGCCGGTCAAACGGCTGCAGGAAAAACTGGGGATCGACGCGGATGGCGCATTTGGGCCCGGCACCGAACGGGCGCTGAAGGACTATCAAAAGGCCAACGATCTTGTCGTGGATGGCATCGCGGGTCCTGACACCTTTACCGTAATCGGCTTGCCTGAATTGATCCTGCTGCGTGTCGGTTCTCGGGGTGAGGCGGTCAAGCTTTTGCAAATGGACCTTGGGATCGAGGCAGACGGCAAATTCGGCCCCGGTACCAAAAAGGCCGTACAGGCCTTCCAGACCGCCAAGGGTCTGCCGGCTGACGGGATTGCGGGGCCAAACACCTTGTCACAGATGCTGATGTTCGCCGGCATGATGACCCCACAAACCGTGAAACTGGCAGAGGTGAAGCCCGAAGAGGAACACTTTGAAAGCGAGCCTTTGCCAGAGGTCAAAGGTGTTGAACCCGTCAAGGGCGAGGCCGTCGAAGTGGCCGAAACCTCGGAAGAGAAATCGGTTTGGGGCAAGGTCAAGGGCTGGTTCGGCTAAGGCGCACCCCTCGCGCGATTGGAACGTGACTGCCCTTATGTGCTATGGTGCTTCTTACCTTGCATATGGGGGCACATGGGGGCACGCCGCATGACACAAACGGATAAAGCCAGGAACATTCTTGCACAGATCGACCCGGTCGCCCCCAAAATGGGCGCGATCAAGTCACTCGCCACGGCGATCAAGAAAGACCACGCACTGGCAACAGAACTGTGGGCGGGCGGTGGCTTTGGCCCGCGCCTTTTGGCCCTGCTCATCATGGACAAGATGCAGCTTGGCCAGCCCGCGATCGAGGCTTTGGCCGATGACATGGCGCGCCACTCCAACGACGAGCGTGACAAATTGTCAGAATGGCTGCTTGCGCATCAATTGACCAAAGCGAAGAAGACCGCTGCACTGATCGAGACGTGGCAGGACCATCCCTCGCCCGTGTTGCGCCGCCTGTATTGGTACCATCAGGCCCGCCTGCGCTGGACGGGCAAGATCCCGCCCAACAACACCGCCGCGCTGATGGCAAAACTAACATCAGACCTTGGGTCTGAGGACCCGCAGGTCCAATGGGCGATGAACTTTACCGCCGGGCAGATTGGTATCTATAATGATGCGTTTCGCGATGCCTGCATCAAGCTTGGCGAACGCACTGGCCTTTATAAGGGCGATCCCGTGGCGCGCGGCTGCACACCCAACTACCTGCCAGAGTTCATTGCGATTGAACGTGCCAAGTTGCAGTAGCCGCTCTGACCACGCGCAAGCATTGCTTACGCTTCGGCCAACCGCCCCTCGATCAGCGCAATGGTCTCGTCGACGCCGTAAAGTGCGATGAAACCGCCGAACCGCGGCCCTTGGGATGCGCCCAGCAGCACCTCATAAAGAGCCGTGAACCAGCTGCGCAGCGGGTCAAAGTCATGCGCTTTGCCGACGGCAAAGACCTCTGACTGCAAGGCTTCGGCATCCAATCCGCCGTCCCATGCCTTCAGCCTGGCCACCAGATCTTCCATCGCGGCGCGTTCCTTTTCGTCGGGCGCGCGATAGACCTTTGTAGGCTTCACAAAGTCATTATAGTAGCGAACCGCAAAACCGGCGGCCTGATCCATCTGCGGGTTCTTTTCCGCCGACGCGTCGGGCGCATAACGCTGAATGAAGCCCCAGAGCGTATCCTTGTCCTCTGCCCCGGACACCGACGCGAGGTTCAGTAGCATCGCGAACGGCACCACCATGTCGGACGCAGGCACATTGTGGCCGTGGATGTGGAACACTGGGTTATTTGTCCGTGCTGCGGTGTCCTGATCGGCATAGGCGCGCAGCTGCTGATGATATTCATCCACCGCCTTGGGGATCACATCAAAGTGCATCCGCTTGGCCGTCTTGGGCTTGAGGTACATGAAATAGCTCAGGCTTTCGGTGCTGGCATAGGTCAGCCACTCATCAATCGAAATCCCGTTGCCCGAAGACTTGGAAATCTTCTGGCCGTTCTCATCGAGGAACAGCTCATAGCTGAAATGCTCAGGCTTCTTGCCGCCCAATATCTCGCAAATCCGGTCATAGATCGCAGTATTGGTGGCGTGCTCTTTGCCGTACATCTCAAAATCGACGTCAAGCGCGGCCCAGCGCGCGCCAAAATCGGGCTTCCACTGCAACTTCACATTGCCGCCAGTGACCGGCAGCGTCCATTCGCGACCGTCTTCGTCGTCAAAGGTCACCGTGTGGTTGACCGGGTCAACGTTCTTCATCGGCACATAAAGCACCCGACCGGTCTCTGGATGGATCGGCAGAAAGATTGAATAGGTCGCGGCACGTTCTTCGCGCAGCGACTTTAGCATGACCTTCATCACATCGTCATAACGCTCTGCGGCACGCTTGAGCACCTCGTCAAACTGACCAGAGCGGTAGAACTCGCGCGCCGAATAAAATTCGTATTCAAACCCGAAGGTGTCCAGAAACCGCCGCAGCATCGCGTTGTTATGGTGTCCAAAACTCTCGAACTCGCCAAAAGGATCGGGCACAGAGGTCAACGGCTTGTGCATATGTTCGGCCAGCATGTCCTGTTGCGGCACATTGCCCGGCACTTTGCGCATGCCATCCAGATCGTCCGAAAAGCAGATCAGCTTGGTCGGAATATCCGAGATCACCTCGAACGCGCGCCGGATCATGGTGGTGCGCAGCACCTCACCAAAGGTGCCGATGTGCGGCAGCCCTGACGGGCCATAGCCGGTTTCGAACAGCACATGATCCTTGCCCGAGGCTTCCACACGTTTGAGCAAGCGGCGTGCTTCTTCGAAGGGCCACGCCTTGGAATTCATCGCTGCTTCGCGCAAACTGGTCATTGGAATATCTCACTTCACCTGCGGCCCCGATGGCCACATTCGCGCACTCCCTATTGCGAGCGCCCGCGCGCGTCAATAAATGGGATGCATTGGCGACGAAAGGACACCCAATGACCATAGAACACCCCATGTCAGCACAGGATGCCCTTGCAGCACTGATGTTCGCCATGTCTGCGTCTGATGCCGACATCCGCACCGCTGAGTTGGTGAAGATCAACAACGCCATCAATAACCTGCCGGTATTTGCCGATTACGACACCGACCACCTGTCGCGATTGACCCAATTGGTGTTTGACCTTTTTGAACAGGAAGACGGGCTGGAGGCGCTGTTTGGCCTTGTGCGCGAGTGCCTGCCTGAAAAGCTCTATGAAACGGCCTATGCGCTGTCGTGTGACGTGGCCGCAGCTGATGGCGCCATTGGCGAGGCAGAGGCGCGGTTGCTGGAAGAAATCCGGTACGAGCTGAATATCGACCGCCTGCATGCCGCCGCGATCGAGCGAGGCGCGCGCGCGCGTCATATGACCCTTTAGGTTCCGCCCAGATCACCCATCAGCGCCCAGCGCTGCAAGATATCCTGCTGCAATCGCTTGGCCTTGGTGTTGAACGTGATTGACCCGGCGGGCTGTTCGTCGCCTGCGGCCTTGCCGCGCGCGCGGGCATCAAGGTCTGCTGCAAAGATCGCAAAACTTAGCGTGCGACCGCCTGACGTCGTTAAATAGCCCGCCAGCGTTGATACAAAGTTCAGCGTACCCGTCTTGGCGCGCACGTCGCCCGGCGCATCCTTGATCGGCCGCCCTTCGCTGTCGCGCATCGTGATCGACTTCAGGATCGGCGACAGCCGCCCGCGCACATCCTGCGCGTTTAGCAGCGTCACCATGTCGCTTGCCGAGATCCGCGACTGATCACCAAGGCCGGAATGATCCACAAACGCGGGCGTAATCCCTGCACGCGCCGTGGCCCAGCGCGTCATACCCAGCGCAGAAGTCCGCAAACCGCGCCGCTGCCCAGTCAACGCAGCACTCGCCGTCATACCCGCCGCCTCTGCCGTCAGGTTGGTCGAGAACCGCAACATCGCGCGCATGACGCCGGTCAGCGAATCGCTTTCATGATCTGCCAGCACCTGCGCGTCTGGAAGTGTGGGAATCCGCGTGGCGACAGGCAGATCCAGCCCGTGATCCTTCATAAAGGTGCGAAAGACATCGCCTGCATAAAGCGCAGGGTAACGCACCGGCAACCAACGCGACCCGGCCTTACCAAGCGCGCCACGCGCGACGGTCCATTGGTCAACACCACCGCCGTCCTGATAGGCGTAAACCGGGCTCGTCCGATCAGCGAGCCGCATCCGCGCGATACTGACTGGGGGCCGCAATGTCTCGCTTCGAGCGTCCATCGCAACGGCATAGCTTGACCCTTCGCGTTTCCACTCAAAATGGACCCGATTGAAGTTCAGGTTCAGCCCCGACACCGCAGGGTTGTAGCCCAGATGGTCCAACTGGGTGTCGTCAATCTCTTCAACCCCCGGTAGCGCACCGCCCCAGACCAGAAACTTCCCGGTGACCTCTTTCAGCCCGGTCGCCTCCAGCGTTTCGGATAGCGCATAAAGGTCATCAGTCAGCAGATTGGGGTTGCCGCCACCCGCAAGGATCAGATCGCCGTCCAGCGCGCCGTTCATAATTGGTGCAGTACCATAGACCGTTGTCTTGAAACGATAATCGCCGCCCAAGGCTTCAATCGCATAAAGCGCGGTGACAGCTTTGGTCACGCTCGCCGGTGGCCGGGCGGTTGCGCCGTCGATGGCTTCCAGAATTTCGCCCGTCTCGGCATCAGCGATCACAAACCCAACTTGACCGTCCAATCCTGCGGCTGCGATCATGTCTGCTGTGCTCAGCCGCGCGCGCGGCCTGACACGGGGCAAATTGCTTTGCCGTGCCTGTGGGCGCAAAGATGTCAGCGGCGCATTGGCAAGTGCGGTGCTGCCAAAAAGGCTTAGCCCAGCAATCATCGCGCGGCGTGTCAGCTTGGTTGTCATGCCTGGACCCTAGCCATGCCGTGACCTGATGTTCAACCACACAACCATCACGCTGACGCGACCCATTCGCCACGCCGCCGGATCGCGGTCGAGGATTGGGCGTTCATCGGTAAATTGACAAAGCACCAGGCCGGCGCGTCCGCCCGCGCCAGCAACCGTGATCCGCGTGCGGGTATCTTGGCGCAGCGATAGACGCGCGCGGCCTTGGACAAGCGCGCCGGGACCCGGTCGCCAGGACGCGCCAGCACACCAACCGGGACATTTTCCATGATCTGACGCCAGCTTTGCCAGCGATGAAACTGCACCAGATTGTCCGCACCCATCAGCCAGACAAAGCGCACACCGGGATACATCTGTTGCAAAGCGCCCAATGTCTCAGCTGTAAAACGCGTCCCGATCCGCGCCTCGATATCCGTTACCACGACATCCGGGTGCTGCATCACCGCGCGCGCGGCTTGCAGGCGGACAGGCAGTGGCGCAGGTCCATTGGTTTTCAACGGATTACCCGGCGTGACAAGCCACCAGACGCGGTTTAGCCCAAACCGCTTCAAAGCGGCCTGCGTGATCTGCACATGGCCCTGATGCGCAGGATCAAATGACCCGCCAAGCAGTCCAATCACCTGCCCCCGCCGGGCCACTGGAAAATCCTGTCTCATGCCGCGTCTCAAACAACCTGCCCGTCAATCTGTAAAGCCGAATGTGCGAGGAAACCACCACGAGTTAACCCGCAGGTAAGGGTCCCGGCGCTATGTCGGGACTTGAGATAGCCAGGAATTGCCATGACTGCATCACCCCTGATCATCGCTGCATTGCTGACCGCCTGCGCGGGTCTGCTGGTGTTTGCTTGGCGGTCACGGCAAAAGGTTACAGCCCTTGAAACGACGCTGACCAAGGTGGAATCCACCGCGGCAAAAGATCGGCGCGAGGCTTCATTTTTTCGGATCGCCTGTTCCAACACAGATGATGGCTTGGTCGTACAGGGGCTTGATGGGCGGATCCTTTGGGTCAATCCGGCCTATTGCAAGATCATGGGCTACAACGCGCACGAGGTTGTGGGGCGCAATCCGATGGAATACGCCATGCGTCCGGGCGACAAACCATCCGATGAAACGATCCGCAATTTTCGCTATCGCCGGGATGATCCCAACTGGGGTCGGCTGTCGCTTTATCGCAATGTCCGCAAGGATGGGCAGGAGTTTTGGAACCAGATCAGGGTGTCGTTTCATCAAGACGACGACGACGGCGAATACGTTATTTTGGTGTGCCGCGATGTCAGCGCAGAGGTTGACCGCGAAGAGGCGTTGCGCAAGCAATCAGCAAAGCTGGCCCATGTGGCCGCCCATGATGATCTGACCGGTGCCGCAAACCGACCCCACATGATGCAATTTACCACCGATGCCCTGACGCAAGCCAAGGACAACGGGGCACGCATCGGGCTTTTGCAGATCGACCTTGATAAGTTCAAAGACGTCAACGACACCTATGGGCACTCTGCCGGTGACGCCGTGTTGCGTCACATCACGGATCAGATCTCGCGTACTTTGCGCAAAACCGATCTGCTGGCGCGGATGGGCGGCGACGAATTTGTCGCAGTCTGCACGCAACTCAGCTCAATTGAAGAGCTCCGGAAGCTGGGTGTCGCCTTGGTTGACAGCGTGCGCACGCCATTGACGTTTGAAGGGAACACCATCGTGCCTTCGATCAGCATTGGCGCGGCCATGTCAGAACCTGACGCGTCTTCCGTTGATGATCTGCTGAAAAAAGCCGACCTTGCCCTTTATGAGGTTAAGCGCGCCGGACGCGGACATGTTGCCGTTTATGACGCCACCCTGCACAAATCCGTGCAGCGCAAGTCACGTAGGTCTGATGAATTGCAGCGTGCAATCTTGAATGATCAAATTTCCTTTGATTTTCAGCCCACAATCGATATCGCTACTGGCCGCATCTGCTCGCTCGAGGCGTTGGCACGCTGGACAGATGAGGACGGTGTGACCCACCTTCCCGACGATTTCCTGGGGATGGCCAAGGACATGGGCAACCTTGCCCAGATTGACGCTGCTGCCCTGACCGCCGCGGCGACAATGCAAGCGCGTCTGACGACCGAAGGATTTGAGCACATCATCACCGGCTTTAACGCATCAGAGGATTTCTTTGCCCACACCGACTTTATGGCGGATCTTGGCACCGCCTTGCGTCGCACCGGGGCCGATCAGCAGCAATTGCGCATCGAACTGCCGCAGACGCTGGTTTTTGACGCCCTTGCTGGGGATACCGCCAAACTGTCGGTCATTGAATCCCTGCATGACAACAACTTTGCCACTATCCTCGACAGCTTCGGCGCTGGCTTTGCGGGTCTTTTGCAAATTGGCGCGCTCAACATGTCAGGGTTCAAAACGGCGCGGCAACTGACCGATGATTTGTCGCGTGACACGAATGCCCAAAAGGCGCTGCGAATGATCAATGAACTCGCTGCCGACATGTCTCTGTCCGGCATCGTCATGGGCATTGAAACGCAAGAGGGCTTTGACGCACTTGGCCGGACCGGCGCCAAATTTGCACAAGGCAACTGGATCGCGCCACCAATTCCGGCCGCCGAGATCGTGGATTGGCTGCGCGCGCACCAAGCCGCTGATGGCGCGGCCACCATCCTGCATCGGCAATTGCCCCCGGACCAACGCATCGCTATCTAGACGCTAACATCTTTTGCAAAGTGAGCGTCGCACATGGCCAGCTATCAATTCGTCTATTTCATGGATGGCGTTTCCAAGACCTATCCTGGTGGCAAGAAAGTCTTTGAAAACATTCGCCTGAACTTTCTGCCCGGCGTCAAGATTGGCGTTGTGGGCGTGAACGGCACCGGTAAATCCACACTGATGCGGATTATGGCCGGCCAGGATAAGGATTTCGCCGGTGAGGCATGGGCCGCCGAAGGGGCCCGTGTCGGCTATCTGCCACAGGAACCCGAACTCGACCCTGCGCTAAGCGTGCGCGAAAACGTCATGTTGGGCGTGGCCGAAAAGAAGGGCATCTTGGACCGCTACAATGAACTGGCGATGAATTACTCCGAAGAAACCGCCGACGAGATGGCGAAGCTTCAGGATGAGATTGACGCCCAGAACCTTTGGGACCTCGACGCACAAATCGACGTCAGCATGGAGGCATTGCGCTGCCCCCCCGACGACGCGTCGGTGGACACGCTTTCGGGTGGTGAAAAGCGGCGGGTTGCCTTGTGCAAATTGTTGCTTGAAGCGCCGGACATGCTTTTGCTTGACGAACCGACCAACCATCTGGACGCCGAAACCATCGCGTGGCTGCAACAGCACCTGATTGATTACAAAGGCACAATCCTGATCGTGACCCACGATCGCTATTTCCTGGACGCGATCACCGGTTGGATCCTGGAACTCGACCGCGGGTCGGGCATCCCGCACGAAGGGAACTATTCCAGCTGGTTGGAGGCAAAGGCAAAGCGGCTGGAAAAAGAAGCCAAAGAGGACAAATCCAAGCAGCGCACGCTGGAACGCGAGTTGGAGTGGATGCGCCAAGGTGCCAAGGCCCGGCAGGCGAAATCGAAAGCACGGATACAGGCCTACAACGAACTGGCCAGCCAATCCGAACGCGACAAAGTCGGTCGCGCTCAGATCATCATTCCCAACGGCCCGCGCCTTGGCTCAAAGGTGATCGAAGTCGCGAACCTGAAAAAGGCGATGGGCGATAAGTTGTTGATCGAGGATTTGACATTTGACCTGCCGCCGGGCGGTATTGTCGGTGTGATTGGGCCTAACGGCGCAGGTAAATCTACGCTTTTCAGCATGTTAACCGGCCAAACCGAACCTGATGAGGGCACCGTTGGTTATGGTGACACGGTCAAGCTGGCCTATGTCGACCAGTCCCGCGATGCCCTGAACCCAGATGCGACCGTCTGGGAAGAGATCACCGGCGGCGCTGAGATTATCGAACTGGGCGACGCCAGCATGAACAGCCGCGCCTATTGCTCTGCCTTTAATTTCAAAGGTGGCGACCAGCAGAAAAAGGTCGGGCTTTTGTCAGGTGGCGAACGCAACCGCGTCCATATGGCAAAGTTATTGAAATCCGGCGGCAACGTTCTGCTGCTTGACGAACCGACAAACGATCTTGACGTTGAAACGCTGCGCGCACTCGAAGACGCGTTGTCCAGCTTTGCGGGATGTGCCGTGGTCATCAGCCACGACCGCTTTTTCCTCGACCGGATCTGCACGCACATTCTTGCCTTCGAAGGCGACGCGCATGTCGAATGGTTCCAAGGCAATTTTGAGGACTACGAAGAAGACAAGAAAAGCCGCCTTGGCGCCGACGCGATGGAACCAAAGCGCATGAAACATAAAAAGTTTGTGCGATGATCCAAGGGGTTATCGCCGGGGCCGTATTTGCGGCCATGCTGTGGCTGTTTGACTTGTCACTTGCAGCGGGCGCGCATCCGTTCTGGGCTTCCAAGGTGGTCTGGATCGGCGCGCCCATTGGTCTTTTGGCCTTTGTGATCAGCAAATTCCTTTCGCCGATACAGCAGATCCTGATCAGCGTGGTCCTTGCCGCGCTGGCCCTTGTCGCTGCTGTACAGGGTAAGGCAATCTTTGCTGCGTCCTTTGCTGAAAACGCGCTGGCGGGTCAGGCGTGGTTCTTTGGCTGGATCGCCACATGCGCAGCCCTGACCGCCCTTGTGGCAAGCATCGCCCGGATGATGAGCGCACGCTGATTACCACAGTTTTTCCTTATACGCTTCACCTTTTCCTCACCATTTCCTGCCAAATTCCTCGCCAACAGGTCAGGGACCGCAGTGCAGAATGCACCGCATTCCCGCAACCACGTAGGCATAACATGGGATTGGTTCTTTTCGGCGGCACAATCGGATTGTTCAGCGCTTTGTGCTGCGCTCTTTTTGGTGACATCACTTGGGGTGAGGCGGCCTTGGTTTATTGGATCACCGGCACTGCGGCACCGCTTTTGCATGCAACATTCGGCGTCATGGCCCCGGCCGTAGCAGAACCGCCCCGATCTTGAGCGTCTGAGCGGCCCGCCACACCTTACTTCGTGCAAAATCCACGGATTTACAGTAGATTCGCATCCATTTTTGCAGCAAACTTGACACATAGTCTGGCGACAAACTGCTGAAAACGCAGATTATTTGCGATCGCCTTGCTTTTACCCCGCAGGAGATCATACTTAGCGGGCTACGTTACTTCTATCGACCACTGCACCTGAGAACGGCCCAGTCCTTCGATCCAGCAATGACGAGCCGTCCCGCTGCACTCCCGCGAGCGGAAAATCAGGAGAAACGACATGGCCTCAGGCACTGTCAAGTGGTTCAACACCACAAAAGGTTACGGATTTATTGCACCCGACGGTGGCAGCAAGGACGTATTTGTTCATATTTCGGCTGTTGAGCGGTCCGGTCTGACCGGTTTGAAGGACGACCAGAAGGTCAACTTCGACATCGAAGCCGGGCGCGATGGCCGCGAAAGCGCGATCAATCTGACCCTCGCCGACTAACGCAAAAGGGCGCCCCAACGGGCGCCCTTTTCAATTCAATCCGCAAGGACAAAGGTCACTTTCAGCACCACTCGGTAGCTGGTGATCTTGCCGTCGTCGACGGTCACTTTCTGGTCCGCGACCCAGGCCCCCTTGATCCCCTTCAATGTCTTTGATGCGCGCTTGATGCCGTTTTCGACCGCGTCGTCAAACGACTTGCTGGATTCGCTGATGATTTCCGTGACTTTTGCGACAGACATGGCTGTTTCCTTTTTTCGTTGTCCCACCACCACCCTACCCTAAGGTGCGGTCCAGTCCACATCTGACGCCTCGGAAACCACCAGCCCACCATCGCGAAACGGCACCATCAGGGCTCGTGCTGGCGCCTCATCCTCGCCCAACCACGTTGAAATCTGGTCTTTTTCCAGGATCACACCCATCCGGTGATGAATGTCGCGGACATCCGCCGACGGTGCGCAAGTGACCGTCGCCACTTGCGGCAGCTGTGTGCCACCAGGGGCTGTCCAGACGTCATAGATCGCTGCAAACCAGATCAAGGCGCCGTCTGTGCGCGCAATGCGCCACGCTGTCTTGCGCCGCTTCTCGCCCGTCCATTCGTACCAACCGTCCACCGGCAAAACCGCGCGGCGCACCCCGTCAAAGGCGGATTTGTCAAACACGGTTTCCGACCGCGCATTGATGATCGTTTCCATCACCGGACGGCCCCGCGCGTTCACGCGCCCCACCGGGATCATCCCCCAGCGCATCCGCGCAGCCCCTTGCTCTGTCAGCACCTGCAACTCTTCCCCCGGTGCCATGTTGAAGCGCGGGCCATCCGCATCCAGCCCCAATCCGGGATCAGACGACAGGAACAGCCGCCCCGGCATTCACTCGATCCCTTCCGCGAAATCCAACACGGCCGGGCCCAGTGCCGCGACAATGACCGCGACCCCCTCTGCCGTAGGGTGTAGACCGTCGCCTTGCAGATAGCCCAACAAGCCCTCTTGCCCGGCCTCTTCAATCAGCGCGGCGAAAAAGGATGGCACCAAGGGTACGTCATGAGTCTTTGACAGGTCAGGGTATATTGCGTCAAATTCCGCTTTGTAATCAGCGCCATAGTTCGCACCAACGTCCAGCCCGACCAACAGTGTTGCGACACCCTTAGCCTTTGCTGCGGCCAGAATGCCATCCAGATTGTCCCGCACGAGGGTCGGCGGCAGACCCCGCAGATAGTCGTTGGCCCCCAGTGCGACGATCATGCCATCAACGTCGTCGGTCAGCGTCCAGTCAACCCGCGCGAGCCCGCCCGCCGTGGTGTCGCCCGACAGCCCTGCATTGATCACCGTGACCTCTGCGCCCTGCGCGTCCAGCCAACGCTGCAACTGCGGGACCAACCCGTCTGCGGTATCCAGTCCATAGCCCGCTGTCAGGCTATCGCCCAATGCGGCGACGACGACAGGTTCCGCCTGCGCCGAAGTTGCGGCAATTGTCATCAAACTGATGTTGAGAAATGCGCATTTGGCCCCATATCCCAAGGACAGAACTCGCGCAAAGGCCCCGTAAATGACTGAACCCGTCCTCTCGCTGACCGATGCCTCATTGTCCCTGATGGGCAACGCGGGTCGGGTCGACATCCTGCACGACATCTCACTGGATGTGTCCAAGGGCGAAACGCTGGGGTTGGTGGGGCCAAGTGGGTCGGGCAAATCGTCTCTCCTGATGCTGATGGGCGGTCTGGAAACTGCCACCGCGGGGGCTGTTGCCGCCCTAGGTCAGGACCTGACCACAATGAACGAAGACCAGCTTGCCCGCTTTCGCAGGGATAATATGGGGGTGGTGTTTCAGTCTTTCCACCTGATCCCTACCATGACCGCTTTGGAAAACGTGGCAACCCCGCTTGAATTGGCCGGGCACCGCGATGCCTTTGATCGCGCGGCGGCAGAACTGGACGCCGTGGGGCTGGCAGACCGCGCCGACCATTACCCTAGTCAAATGTCGGGGGGTGAGCAGCAGCGCGTTGCCCTCGCCCGCGCCTCTGCCCCACGCCCGAAGATTCTGTTGGCGGATGAGCCTACCGGCAATCTGGATGAAACCAACGGCCAAGCCATCATGCAGCTGTTGTTCGATCTGCGCGACCGCCATGGTGCGACGCTGGTGATGGTCACCCACAGCCGAGAGCTTGCCGCCCGTTGCGACCGCGTGATCCCGCTGCGCGATGGCCGCATCGACACCGCTCGGCAAGCGGCATGAGTCTGCGTCTTGCCGCCACCTTTGCACGACGCGAATTGCGCGGCGGCCTGCGCGGCTTTCGCGTGTTTCTCGCCTGTCTGGCCCTCGGCGTCGCCGCGATTGCAGCCGTTGGGACAGTCCGCGCGGGCATTTCTGCGGGGTTGACCGAAAAGGGGGCGGAACTGCTTGGCGGCGATGTCGAGGCGCGGTTTACCTACCGCTTTGCCAGCCCGCTCGAACGGGCGTTCTTTGAGGACATTTCCGACAACATTGCCGAAGTGGTCGACTTTCGGTCAATGGCCGTTGTCGGTGACGGCGCGGATGCCGAACGTGGCCTGACGCAAGTGATGGCCGTCGACAGCCAATACCCCTTGATCGGTCAGGTTCAACTTGACCCTGACATCCCCCTTCACGACGCCTTTGCCGACAAGGGCGGCGTTATGGAACGTGTCCTGGCTGACCGGCTTGGCCTTGCCCCGGGTGATACCTTCCGCCTTGGGTCTACCGATTTTACGTTGCGCGCGATCCTGCAACGCTACCCCGACAACGCCTCTGGCGGTTTTGGCCTTGGTCCGCGCACGATCGTGCGCACCGCTGATCTGGACGAGTCCGGCCTGATCGCCGAAGGCACCCTGTTTGAGACCCAATACCGCCTTGATCTGCCACCCGATGCCGACCTTGACGCGATGCAGGCGCTTGCACAAGAAACCCTGCCAGATGCAGGCCTGCGCTGGCGCGACAGCAGACGCGGGGCTGGCGGGACAGAAAGGTTCATCGACCGCATCGGCGCTTTTCTGATCCTTGTGGGCCTCTCTGGTCTGGCCGTTGGCGGTGTCGGCGTGAGTGCTGCCGTACGCGCCTATCTGGCCGGTAAGACAGGTACGATTGCGACCCTGAAAACGCTGGGGGCCACCCGGCGCACGATTTTCCTGACGTACTTCCTGCAAATCGGCGCGCTCACGCTTCTTGGGATCACGATCGGCCTGCTTCTTGGTGGCGGCATCCCCGTCCTTTTGGCCCCGCTGATCGAGGCGTCGCTGCCTGTGCCTGCCAACTTTACCTTCAATCCGGCCCCCTTGGCCGAGGCCGCAATTTACGGTCTGTTAGCGGCGCTGATCTTCACCTTGTGGCCACTGGCGCGCACCGATGACATCCGCGCCGCCACGCTTTTCCGCGACGCCTTTGCCAGTGGTGCGGCCCTGCCGCGCTGGCCATATCTGGTCGCCACGCTGGCGCTGGTGGCCGCGCTATTGGGGCTGGCCGCATGGTTTTCCGGCACGGTCTGGCTCACGCTTTGGACCGCAGGCGGGATCACCGGCGCGCTGGCGATCCTGATCCTTGCGGCCCTTGCCATCCGCTGGCTTGCGCGCCGCAGTCGCAACTCCGCCCGCGGCCGTCCGGCCCTGCGGTTGGCCCTTGGCGCCATTGGTGCGCGCGGCGGCGAGGCGACAAGCGTCGTCCTTTCGCTTGGCCTTGGCCTATCGGTGCTGGCAGCCGTCGGCCAGATCGACGGCAACCTGCGCAATGCCTTTAACGACGAACTGCCAGACGTTGCGCCCAGTTACTTTTTTGTTGATATCCAGCCCAACCAGATCGAAGGCTTCCGCGACCGGCTGGACAATGACCCAGCAGTCAGCCGCGTTGACGCCGCCCCCATGCTGCGCGGCATCATCACTGCGATCAACGGCATCCCCGCGGACGAATTTGCTGACGGCCACTGGGTCGTGCAGGGCGACAGGGGTGTCACATACGACAGCACCCTGCCCGACAACACGACGATCACCGCAGGCGAATGGTGGCCCGAGGATTACACCGGCCCGCCACTCATCAGTTTTTCAGCCGAAGAGGCCGCCGAGATTGGCCTGCAAATCGGCGATGAAATGACCGTCAACATCCTTGGCCGCAATATCACCGGCACTGTCGCCTCGTTCCGTGAAGTCACATGGGAAGACGCGGGCATCGGCTTTGTGTTGTCGATGAACGAGGCCGCACTTGCCGGTGCGCCGCACAGCTGGATCAGCACCGTCTACGCCGAGGAAGAGGCAGAAGCGCAGATCCTGCGTGACCTTGCCACGGCCTATCCCAACATAACCGCAATCCGCATCCGCGACGCCATCGCGCAGGTGGCAACCTTGGTCGAAGGTATCTCTGCGGCAACCCGCTATGGCGCTTTGGCGACGCTTGTGACCGGCTTTCTGGTTCTGATCGGGGCCGCCGCCGCGGGCGAACGCGCCCGCACATTTGAAGCCGCCGTGCTAAAAACCATCGGGGCCACGCGGTCGCGGATCATCAGCAGTTTTGCCTTGCGCGCCGCACTTCTGGGGCTTGCAGCGGGCGTCGTGGCGCTGGCGGCTGGTATTCTAGGGGGCTGGGCGGTACAAACTTTCATCATGGAAAATGACTATACCGTTGTCTGGGGAAATGCCTTGTCGATCATCGGCGGTGGTATCCTTGTCTCGCTCCTTGCCGGGCTGGGATTTGCCGCGCGGCCACTGTCCGCCAAACCCGCGCAGGTTCTCAGAGCGCGCGAATGACCGGGTCCGCATTCTTCGGTTACGGCAGTCTGGTCAACACCGCGACCCATGACTACGCCAATCCGCGACAAGCCACGCTCAAAGGGTGGCGACGGGTCTGGCAATCAACCACCCTGCGCGATACCGCGTTTTTGTCGGTCGAGCGGGCCGCCGATCAGGAAATTGACGGGCTGGTTGCAGACGTCAGCCCCGCCCAATGGACGGACCTCGACGCGCGAGAGGCCGCCTATGCCCGTGTCGACGTCACCGCAGCCCTTGGCGCGGATCAGCCGACCGTCATCTATCGGGTCAATGCCAACCTCGCCACGGCAACGGCGACCAACACGCCGATCCTGCTCAGCTATCTTGATGTGGTCGTGCAGGGGTATCTGCACACCTTTGGCCCGCAAGGCGTGGCGCGCTTCTTTGCGTCGACCCACGGCTGGGACGCCCCGATTCTGGATGACCGCGCCGCACCGCGTTATCCGCGCCGTCAAACGCTGACTGCGCAAGAAATTGCGCTGGTCGATGCTTGCTTAGCGACGCGTATGGAGGTGCCGAAATAGCGTCAGCTGTTTCTCGAACGGCCCGCGTTTATCGTCAGCACCCATCGCGATTACGCGGTTGGCAATGAAACCTGCGATCAGGCCAAAGACGACGCCGCCCACGGCTTGTCCGATCAACACGCCCGCCGCACCAAACCACCATGCAAACAGCATCACAAAGGGGATAGTTCCCAACGTATGTCGGCCCCAATTGACCCAGGTCGAATAGAACGGATGCCCAAGATTATTGCAGGCCGCGTTGCTGACAAAGACCATCCCATTGAAAAACCACAAAAGCGAAAGCGGCCCGGCGAACAGGAACACCAGTTGCAGCGCGACCCCGTCCAACTGGAACAGCCAAGCCAGCGGCCCACGCAATCCGAACAAAATGGCCGACACCAACAGCACGACCGCCCCGGTAAAGATCAGCGCGTCCCGATAAGCCTCTCGCACCCGGTCCTGCTTTCCAGCCCCTGCGTTTTGCCCAATGATCGGCCCAACCGCCCCAGAGAGGGCGAAGATGACGCCAAAGGCCACCGGGGTCAAACGCCCGATAATCGCCATGCCCGCCACGGCCTCTTCACCATAGGTCGACATCGCGCGGGTGACATAAGCCTGACCCACAGGTGTGGCGAGTTGCGTGAGCACCGCCGGGCCTGCGATTGCCATAATCGGTTTCATATCGTGCCAGACGCTGCCAAATGTCGGCGCACCAAAGCCGCCATAGTGCTTGTGGATCGCCCAGAGCGCGGAACCGGCGATGGTGAAGCGCGCGGCAATGCTGGCCAGCGCGGCCCCGGTCAGCTCCAGATCAAGGCCAAAGATCAGGATCGGATCCAGCACCGCGTTGACGATGCCACCGTAAATCATCACCCACATCGACCGCTTCGCATCGCCATGCGCGCGCAGCACAGCGCCGCCCACAATTCCCAAAAGCAGGATGGGCAGGCTTGGCAGGATCACCCGCATGAATTGCACCGCCAGCGTCTGCGTGTCCCCGGTGGCCCCTAGCAACCCGACCAATTGCGGCGTGAACGCCCAGACAATCGCCGCAAAAATGGCCCCGCCAATCGCACCGATGATCAACGCGTTTGTCGCGCGTTGTCGCGCCAACTCTGCCTCGCCCGCGCCAAGCGCGCGGGCCACCAACGCACCGCAGGCAATCGCGATACCAATCCCGAAAGAGCCTGTGAAAAACAGGATCGCGCCTGCATATCCGATCGCTGCTGCGAGCTCTGCCTTGCCCAGCATGGCGATGAAAATCATGTCAATGAAGTCGACCAGAAACACGGCCATCAGGCCCACTGTGCTGCTGAGCGCCATGACAGTCACGTGGCGCAGCGTGCTGCCGGTCAGAAATTTGGCGTCTTCGGCCATGGTGCCTCCGGGCGTTGCCTGCCCCAGACCTAATCTGAATAAGGCGCCCGCGCCAGAGCATCGCGCGTCTGCATCAGCGTCGCCAAAAACCGCTTTGACCGTGCGATTCGCGCCTCCACCTCTGCAATCCGCGCATCAAGGAAAGCAAAACCGTCAAAATCCTCTCCCGCATCCGCCTCCAACTGCCCCAGCAGAACCGTCAATTCAGCAAGCGTCAGCCCCGCCGCTTGCGCCTCTGCAATCCATTCCAGCGTGATCAAGGTTTCATCGGGGTACTGCCGGTAATTGTTGGTCTTTCCCGGCTCGGGCGCAGAGCCAATCAGCCCTTGCCGCTCGTAAAACCGCAACGTGTCCCGGCTGAGCCCGGACCGCTTCGCCAATTCGCCAATTCGCATATGCCGCTCCAAAACCGTTGACTCGACTCAACGGTTTGTAGCACCCTTATCGCGACCTGACCAGTAAGGAGGGCCAGATGGCCAAGCGATGCGAAAGCTGCGGCATGCCGCTCAAGAACGACCCGCAAGGCGGCGGGTCAGAGGCGGATGGCAGCAAATCCACCACCTATTGTTCGATCTGCTATGCCAATGGCACCTTTGTGCAACAGGGCGTCACAGCGGCCGAATTTCAGGCTAATTGCCTGACGGCCCTGCACGACAAGGGGATGCCAAAGATCATGGCGTGGGCCTTTACCCGCGGCATCCCGAACTTGCCACGCTGGGCCGAAGGCCGTGGTTAAAGCTTTGGTTTTACTTGCAAAAGAGGCATCACTTCGGCCATTTCCGGCCCGCGCTGACGACCCGTGACCGCCTGGCGCAGCGGCATGAACAGCCCCTTACCCTTGCGGCCTGTCGCCTCTTTCACGGCTGCGGTCCACGTCCCCCAGGTGTCAGCCGCATAGGGCGGATCACCCAGCAAATCGAAGGCTTGTGCGACAAAATCCCGGTCCTCATCCGCCACTAATGGTGTCGCCCCATCGCGGAACTGCGCCCACCAGCCCGCGACGTCATCCAACGTGCTGATATTCTCGCGCACCGCTGCCCAGAACGCCTCCCGCAACGCCACCGGCACACCTGCGGCCTCTAGCGTCTCGGCCACCGCACTGGCATCCAGCGTGCCCAGATAGCGCGCCGTCATCGGGCGCAAATCTTCTACGTCAAACTTGGTTGGGGCTGACCCGAACTTGGACAAATCAAACCCGGCGACCACGCCGGCGATGTCAGACCGTAACTCAACCGGATCGCTCGATCCCAGCCGCGCCATCAGGCTCATGATCGCCTGCGGGGCAATCCCCTGATCGCGCAGGTCTTTCAATGCCAGCGTGCCCAAACGCTTCGACAGCCCTTCGCCTTGTGGCCCCGTCAACAAAGAGTGATGCGCAAAGCGCGGCACATCGCCACCGATGGCCTCGATAATCTGGATCTGCGTGGCGGTATTGGTCACATGGTCCGACCCGCGCACCACATCGGTGATCCCCATTTCTACGTCATCTACAACGCTGGCCAAAGTATACAAAATCTGACCATCGCCGCGGATCAGCACCGGGTCCGACACGCTGGCGGCATCAATCGAAATCTCACCCAGAATACCGTCGGTCCAATTGATCCGCTCTTGATCCAGCTTGAACCGCCAATGCCCAGTGCGCCCCTCCGCGCGATAGGCCGCCTTCTGATCCTCGGTCAGGTCCAGTGCAGCGCGGTCATAAACCGGCGGCTTGCCCATGTTCAGCTGCTTTTTGCGCTTCAGATCCAGTTCAACGGGCGTCTCAAAACACTCATAAAGCCGCCCCATTTCCACCAGCTTGTCTTTGGCGGCCATATAGCGGTCAAGCCGGGTCGATTGGCGTTCAACCTTATCCCAATCAAACCCAAGCCAGCCCAGGACATCGGTGATGCCGTCGACATATTCTTCCTTGGACCGTTCCGCATCGGTGTCATCAATCCGCAGAATGAAGGTGCCGCCCTGTTGCCGCGCAATCGCATAGTTGAACAACGCCGCGCGCAGGTTGCCAATGTGCAGCCAGCCGGTGGGTGAAGGGGCAAAACGGGTGGTGGTCATGGGGTCTCTCCAAAGTTGCCCCCATGTGTCACGCAGCCTCTCAAATGTCTAGGAGGGGTGGACCGGCCAGCGTTTCCCCAGGTCATCCAATCCCGCGCGAATGATCTCTTCCAGCACATCCATATCGTTGTTCTTCAACGGCCCCAGATACAAACACGATTTGCCGATCCGGTGTTTTCCGACCCGCGCCAGCATATCGCCCAGCTCCTGATATCCGGGCATGATGTACATCACCATATTGGCCTTGCGCGGGCTGAATCCCGTGGCCAGCATCGACCCTGACCGACCACTTTCATAAGTGTAATCATAGCTGCCATAGCCAATCAGCGACGGCCCCCACATCTTGGGGGTCCAGCCGGTCACCCGTCGGAAAAGTGCATCCAGAACGATGGCATCCTCCCGGCGCGTCTTGTGATCGACCTGCGCTATGAATTCCTCGACCGACGCTTGGGTTGCCTTGGTCTTGTTTTCTGCCATCCCAGAATCCTCCTCACCGCCACCCTATCACAAGGCTCCGGGCGGGCGGGGCACTTTTGCGCTTGCGCAAACAGGTCCGACCGACCGGCTAGCTGCCATCGCGCCAGCGGTTCACAATCGGATAGCGCCGATCCAGCCAGAACGCCCGCTTACTCAAACGCGGGCCGGGGGCCGACTGGAACCGCTTGTATTCGCTGATGTAAATCAGATGCTCCACCCGTTTGACCGTCTCGCGGTCATATCCTTTGGCGACGCAATCCGCGACGCTGGCCTCATCATCCACCAGCATCTCCAGAATGCCATCCAGCACGTCATAAGGCGGTAGGCTGTCCTCGTCCTTCTGATCAGGTCGCAATTCCGCACTGGGCGGCTTTTCGATGATCGCCACCGGAATCACCTCGCCTGCCGGGGCCTTCATCCAGGGCCGGTGATTGGCATTGCGCCAGCGGCAGGCCGCAAAAACCCGCGTTTTGTACATGTCCTTGATCGGGTTATAGCCGCCCGCCATATCGCCATAGATCGTGGCATACCCCACTGCGACCTCTGACTTGTTGCCGGTGGTCAGCAGCATCTCGCCAAACTTGTTGGACTGCGCCATCAACAACAACCCCCTGATCCGGCTTTGGATGTTTTCCTCGGTCAGGTCTTCATCGCGGCCTTCAAACAGGCCCGCCAGTGTATCTGTCACCGCATCCCGCGTCGCCTTGATCGGCACCGTGTCATAGTGACAGCCCAGCGCCTCTGCGCAGGCCGCCGCATCGTCTAGCGATCCTTGCGAAGTGTATTCAGACGGCAGCATCAAACAGCGCACATTTTCGGGGCCCAACGCATCGGCGGCAATGGCCGCAACAATCGCAGAATCAATCCCGCCCGACAGGCCCAGCAGCACCTTTTTGAACCCGGTTTTCGCCATGTAATCGCGCAGGCTGCCAACCATCACATGGTAATCACGCTCAATCTCGTCCGGCAGATCGGACTTCGCGCCCTCGACGGCTTCCCAGCCGTCATCGGCGCGCCGGAAGTCAACATGCACCACAGCCTCTTCCATGAAAGGCAACATCACCGCCAGCTTACCGCCCCGGTTCAGCACAAAGGACCGGCCGTCAAACATCTGGTCGTCCTGCCCGCCCACCATGTTCAGGTAGACCAGCGGCACATCGTTCTCGACCACGCGGGACACCATTTCGTTCATCCGGATCGGGAACTTACCCCGAAAATAGGGTGATCCATTGGGCACCATCAGCACCTCAGCCCCGCTTTCCACCATCGCCTCGCAGACATCCGGGTACCAGGCGTCCTCGCAGATCGGGCAACCAAGGCGCGGGGCTTCGTTTGTGGGGGCAAAGGGGCTCTTGATCTCGCCGCGGTTAAACAGGCGCACCTCATCGAAGACATTGAAATTGGGCAGGAAATGCTTGTCAAACCGGGTGCGCACAGCACCTCCCTCCAGCACGAAATAGCAATTGTGCAGCCGGTCGCCGTCCAGAAAAGGCGCGCCGATCGCCAGCAATGGTCCATCTGCGCAGTCCTGCGCCAGCGCCTGCAAATGCGTCCAGACATCGGCCAGAAACGCAGGCCGGCGCACCAGATCCTGCGTCTGATATCCGGTCACGAACATCTCTGGCAGGGCCACCATATCCGCGCCCGCCGCCTTGCCCTCGGCCCAGGCCGCGCGGGCCTTGGCGCAGTTCCCGGCAAGATCGCCCACCGTGGGGTTCAACTGGGCCATCGTCAGGCGAAATTGATCACGCATCGTCACATTCCTCTTACACCTGCCATGATCTAGCAGATCGACCGGCAAGGGAAAGCCAATTGCCCCTTCCGCCCCGTTGTCACCCTGCCCCACATCTCCTAGTCTGCGGGTCGAGCGGAACGGGAGACACGCAAAATGCGGCTTGCACTGGCACTGGCCCTTGGATTGGCGACACCCGCCATCGGGCAAACCATTGAAACCAAGCAATACGACGACGGCGGCGTCTATGAGGGCGCGTTCCTGAACGGCAAACAGCACGGCCAAGGCACCTACCGCTTGCCCAATGGCTATGAATACACCGGTGAATGGGTCGCCGGAGAGATCAAGGGCATGGGCACCGCCACCTTCCCCAACGGCTCGATCTACGAAGGGTCTTTTGATGCGGGCAAACCCGATGGCACCGGCAAGATCACCTTTGCCGACGGCGGCACCTACGAAGGCGACTGGGCCGCAGGCCAGATCACCGGACGCGGCATCGCTAACTATGCCAATGGCGTCACTTACGAGGGCGAGTTTCGCAACGCCATGCACCACGGCACCGGCACCATGCGCAGCCCTGGCGGCTACGAATACGCCGGCCCCTGGATCAATGGCGTCAAAGAAGGCACCGGCCGCATTACCTACCCCGATGGCTCGGTTTATGAAGGCGAGCTTGTGGCGGGCGAACGCGCCGGCACCGGCACCCTGACCATGAAAGACGGGCTGATCTACACCGGCACATGGGTCGATGGTCAGATCGAAGGCAGCGGGCGGCTGGAACAGCCCAATGGCGACGTTTATCAGGGTGATCTTGTGGCCGGTCGCCGCGAAGGCACGGGTCAGGTCACCTATGCCAACGGCGACACCTACAATGGCGGTTTCAAGGACGACAAACGCCACGGCCAAGGTACCTTTGTCGGCACCGATGGCTATCGTTACGTGGGCAGCTGGGCCAACGGCCAGATCGACGGTCAGGGCGAAGTGACCTATCCCGACGGCTCGGTCTATGTCGGCAGCTTCAAGGCCGATCTGGCCGATGGCACGGGCAAGATCACCTACCCCGATGGGTCGTCCTATGACGGCGCGTGGGAGGCGGGCGTCATCAACGGACGCGGCATCGCCACCTATGCCAACGGGCTGGTCTACGAAGGCGAATTCCTCAACGCCAAGAACCACGGCCAAGGCACCATGACCTATGCCGATGGCTACACCTATGTGGGTCAATGGGCCGATGGACAGCGCAATGGCGAAGGCACGGCGACCTATGCCGATGGAACCGTCTATCAGGGTGGCTTTCTGAACGGTCAGCGCCACGGCACTGGCACAATCACCCTGCCCGATGGCTTTGTCTATGCAGGCGCCTGGTCCGAGGGCGAAATGTCAGGCGTTGGTGTCGCCACCTATGCCAATGGCGACGTCTACGAAGGGTCATTCGTGCGTGGCCGCCGCCAAGGCCCCGGCACCATGCGCTATGCCACTGGCGAAGTTGAAGAAGGCGAATGGGCAGACGGCGCGATTCTATCGACCTCTGCCACGGGCACCGACGACAACGCCGCGACCGAATGACCCCGCAACTCATGGGTAGGCCGGGGTTCACCCCGGCACATCAGCCATGATCCCAGATCTGCCGGCCGGCCTTTCGCCGCAAGACCTGCCGCCGCATCAACGCGGCCCTTGGGTGCAGGACTTTCACGCCATATCCCCAGACGGGCACCACACCGTGATCCTTTACGGCGTCGATGAGCACCGCATGGGCCACTTTCACGGCTACGCGATCTGGTCAAAGGCCCAAACGCCGTGGGCCGCCATTGGTGGCATCCCGCGTTTGCCGCTTGCGCAATTCGTCCATTGGATCGACAGCAGCCGCTTTGCATTGAAACTCAACGCCTTCCACGGTGCGCCCGTGCGCCCAATGATCGTGATCGACCTTGATGGCACGTTCGCCGTTTTGCCCAACAGCTCTGGCGCGACCCCTGATCCGACATTGCTGTCAGAACCCATCACCGCCCTGTTCCAACCTTTCACCCCACAAGCACTCGCCGTGGCGGTCGACCTGATCCATCTGTCCTGAGGGGCTGCTGGCCCCTATTCTCTGATTTTCAGCGCGGGACATTTACTTAACTTAACGCCCGTTAAGACGTCGACCTGCATGATATGTGTATGGGTTGTGCATCATCAGTGCATCCCGAACGGCGTATTAAATCCCCTCTCCCGCATCCATCCGGTCAAGCAGCTTACCCGCCTCTCTTAACACTTGATCCTTGCGATCATCGGCCATCCGATCCCATGTGCGATACATGTTCCCCATACGCGGATTGTCAGAATACCGGTCGCGATGACGGATCAGAAAATCCCAGTACAACAGATTGAAAGGACACGCTTTTTCGCCTATTTTGGCGGTCACAGAATAGTGGCAAGATTTGCAGTAATCGCTCATCTTGTTGATGTAGTTGCCGCTCGACACATAGGGTTTGCTGGCGATGATCCCGCCATCGGCAAATTGGCTCATCCCGATGGTGTTGGGTGCCTCGACCCATTCATAGGCATCGGCATAGACCGCCAAATACCATTCATGCACCTCTTGCGGCGAAACACCTGATAACAAAGCAAAATTACCAGTCACCATCAGCCGCTGGATGTGGTGGGCATAGGCCTCATCCCGGGTCTGCGCCACGGCACTTTCCATGCAACGCATCCGGGTTTCGCCACCCCAATAGACGGCGGGCAATTTACGCTTGTGTTCCAAGACGTTCCGCCCCGTGTACCCTGGCCCTTCCAGAAAATAGATGCCCCGCACATATTCGCGCCAGCCAATGATCTGCCGGATGAACCCCTCTGCCGCGTTGATCGGCACATCCCCGTCTTTCCATGCTTTTTCAACGGCCTGACAAACCTCAAACGGGTCCAACAGGCCTGCATTCAGGTAAAGCCCGACCAGCCCGTGATACAAAAACGGCTCGTCCCGCAGCATCGCATCTTGATAGTCACCAAAATGCGGGGCGGCATATTTCACCCAATGCGCCAGATGCTGGCGCGCCTGCCCGTTGTCCGTGGCAAACCAGAAGTCATCCAACCGTCCGAAATTGCGGGAAAATTTGTCTGCGACGAGGTCCAGAACCTCTTGCACAGTTTCATCGGGCGTAAACCGCATCGGCCCTGCATAGTTGATCGCATCGGGCGCTGGCTTGCGGTTGTCATGGTCAAAATTCCACTGCCCGCCCGCTGGTTGGTCGCCCTCCATCATCAAGCCGGTCTTGCGTCGCATTTCACGGTAGAAATACTCCATCCGCAGCGCCTTTCGGCCTTCGGCCCAGCGCTCGAAATCGGCGTGGGAGGCGATGAACCGGTCGTCCTGCAAAATCTTTACCTTCAAGGGGCATGATTGCAGCGCTTCAATCAGGCGCCACTCCCCCGGCTCGGTCGCCCATACTTCTTTTGCCCCGGTTGCCTCTGCATATCTGAGGATTTCGCCGCAGATGCTCTCTGACCGCTCTGAATCGTCAAATTTCGTGTAGTAAACCCGCCAGCCGTTAACCTTTAGGGCCTCTGCAAACTTGCGCATCGCGGCAAAGATAAATGCGATCTTCTTTGGGTGGTGCGCCACATAGCTGGCCTCGTCCCCGACCTCGGCCATGACCACCACATCTGACGCTTTGTCGGTCGCCTTGAGCGCGGCCACATCCATGCTCAACTGGTCACCCAGCACCAGAACCAGCTTCACCAGATGACCTCTTTTCCTGCGTAGTCAAAGAACCCACCGCTTTGACGAGGTTCCAAATTTTCAATGACTGACAACAGGTTATCCGCTGCCTCATCCACCGGGACCGTCTTGTGACGCCCTGCGTATTGCGCCGTAAAGGAGGTTTCGACCGTGCCGGGATGCAGCGCCACCACCACAGCGCCCTTGTGGCTGCGCCCCATCTCGATCGCGGCCCCTTTGACGATCTGGTTCAGCGCGGCCTTGCTCGCGCGGTAGCTGTGCCATCCGCCGATTTGATTGTCACCTATCGACCCAACCCGCGCCGACAAAATTGCGCAACGCCCTGCTTTTGAAAGCAATTTCGGCACATGTCGCAGCACCAGCGCGACCCCGAATGTGTTGACTGCAAAGACACGCTGCATCTCTTCGGCTGTGATCGCCGCCAAGGATTTTTCAGGCGTGCCCAGCATCCCGATTGCCACAAAGATCAGGTCAAACGGCCCGTCCAGGTCGCCCAAGACCCGGTCCACCGCATCCGAATTGGTCACATCCAACCCATCGCGCCGCGATAGGCCAGTGACGTCAAACTCCTTTGCAGCCAATGCCTTGCACACCGCGGATCCGATCCCGCCAGTGGCGCCTATTACCAATGCCCTGCTCATCGTCAGGGACCTAGACCTTGATTCAGGCTTTTCAAACGAAATCGCCGCAGTATAGTGCGCATCATGTTGAAGCGCGCTCATATCACCATTTCGGGGTCGATTGACCTGCGCGCTCTGCTGCTCCTAAGCCGCCTCTGAGCGTGCCATCCGGCGCGACCGCTCAGAGGGGATAGCGCGCCAGGACACTTCTTTCAGGATAGCAGACATGACCGACCACGTATTGATTTTTGACACCACCTTGCGCGATGGCGAACAGTCGCCCGGCGCGACGATGACCCATGCCGAAAAGCTCGAAATCGCAGAGCTTTTGGACGAGATGGGCGTCGACATTATCGAAGCAGGCTTTCCAATCGCGTCAGAGGGCGACTTTAACGCCGTCTCGGAGATCGCGAAAAATGCCAAGCAATCAACGATTTGCGGGCTGAGCCGGGCGAACTTCAAGGATATCGACCGCTGTTGGGAAGCGGTGAAACATGCGAAGTCCCCGCGTATTCACACCTTCATCGGCACGTCGCCCCTGCATCGGGCGATTCCGAACCTGACAATGGATGAAATGGCAGAGCGTATCCACGACTGCGTCACCCACGCCCGCAACCTCTGCGACAACGTGCAATGGTCCTCGATGGATGCCACCCGTACGGAAGAGGATTATCTGTGCCGCACCGTTGAAATCGCGATCAAGGCCGGTGCCACTACGATCAACATCCCCGACACGGTTGGCTACACCGCCCCGCGCGAATCCGCTGACTTGATCAAGATGCTGATCGAACGGGTTCCGGGCGCGGATGAGGTGATTTTTGCCACCCACTGCCACAACGACCTTGGCATGGCGACCGCCAATAGCCTTGCTGCCGTCGAAGGTGGTGCGCGGCAGATCGAGTGCACGATCAACGGCTTGGGCGAACGCGCCGGCAACACCGCGCTGGAAGAGGTCGTGATGGCCCTGAAAGTACGGAATGACATCATGCCGTTCGATACCCAGATCGACACCACCAAGATCATGAACATCTCGCGCCGCGTTGCGACCGTCTCGGGCTTTCCGGTGCAATTCAACAAGGCCATCGTCGGCAAGAATGCCTTTGCCCACGAAAGCGGCATTCACCAGGACGGGATGCTCAAGAACGCCGAGACGTTCGAGATCATGCGCCCTGCCGACGTGGGCTTGTCCGAAACCTCATTGGTCATGGGCAAACATTCAGGCCGCGCCGCATTGCGGTCCAAGCTGGAAGAGTTGGGGTACACCCTTGGCGACAATGAATTGATGGACGTCTTTGTGAGGTTCAAGGAATTGGCCGACCGCAAGAAAGAAGTGTTCGAGGATGACTTGATCGCCCTGATGCGCACCAATGACGCCGAAGACGATCACTTGCGGCTGAAGTCGCTTAAGGTGGTCTGCGGCACCGATGGCCCCCAAACAGCGGAAATGACCCTGACTGTTGGTGGTGAAGATATGTCAATCGAAACCACCGGCGATGGCCCCGTCGATGCCGCCTTTAGCGCGGTCAAGGCACTTTACCCACATGGTGCGCGGCTGCAGCTTTATCAGGTGCACGCTGTGACCGAAGGCACCGATGCGCAAGCCACCGTCAGCGTCAGGATGGAGGAAGAAGGCCGCATCGCCACCGGTCAGTCAGCTGATACCGACACGGTCGTTGCCTCGGCCAAGGCATATATCAATGCGCTCAACCGTCTGATCGTGCGCCGCACGAAATCCGCACCCGGCGCGGATGTGAAAGGCGTCAGCTACAAGGACGCGGGCGAGTAACGCGACATTTGTGGCGGTCCGGCAAGTGTCGGGCCGTCATGATGTTCGATCACGGCAAAATCGGCGACCAAACACCTGCTAAGTCGCCCTTAAATGTTCGATAAGTATAAGCGGCAGAATTGCGCTGAATCCCTGCAAACAAGGGGTTTCAACCGCTTCGCCCGCCCCGTATAACCCGCCTGACGCGACACCGGGGGGAGTCGCGCGCAAATCGGATATGGGTACGGGAAGTCCAGCACATGGCAATTTTTGGCAGCTTGTTTTCGTCGGACATGGCGATCGACCTAGGGACGGCGAACACGCTTGTCTACGTCAAAGGCAAGGGAATTATCCTGTCCGAACCCTCTGTCGTGGCCTACCACGTCAAAGAGGGCCAGAAGAAGGTGCTGGCCGTGGGCGAAGACGCCAAGCTGATGCTGGGCCGCACCCCCGGCAGCATCGAGGCGATCCGCCCAATGCGGGACGGTGTGATTGCCGACTTTGACACCGCCGAAGAGATGATCAAACACTTCATCCGCAAGGTGGCAAAACGATCGACGTTTTCCAAACCCAAGATCATCGTCTGTGTCCCCCACGGCGCCACACCTGTTGAAAAACGCGCAATCCGGCAGTCTGTGCTGTCTGCCGGTGCCCGCCGCGCCGGTCTGATCGCAGAGCCGATCGCGGCTGCAATTGGCGCGGGCATGCCAATCACCGATCCCACCGGCAACATGGTTGTTGATATCGGCGGCGGTACCACAGAGGTGGCTGTGCTGTCGCTGGGCGACATCGTCTACGCACGCTCAGTCCGCGTGGGTGGCGACCGGATGGATGAGGCGATTATTAACTACCTGCGTCGCCAGCATAACCTGCTGATTGGTGAATCGACCGCAGAGCGGATCAAAACCTCGATCGGTACTGCACGGATGCCCGATGACGGACGCGGCAGCAGCCTGCACATCCGGGGGCGTGATCTGCTGAATGGTGTGCCGAAGGAAACCGAAATTTCTCAGGCCCAGGTCGCCGAAGCGCTTGCCGAACCGGTGCAGGCGATCTGCGAGGCGGTGATGACGGCCCTCGAAGCGACCCCGCCCGATCTGGCCGCAGACATCGTTGACCGCGGCGTGATGCTGACGGGCGGTGGCGCGCTGTTGGGTCAGCTTGATCTGGCTTTGCGCGAACAGACCGGCCTTGCGATTTCGGTGGCGGACGAAAGCCTGAACTGCGTGGCACTCGGAACCGGCAAGGCGCTGGAGTATGAAAAGCAGCTGCGCCACGTTATTGATTACGACAGTTAAACCCCATCGAAAGGGTGTGTGACCCTTGGCCAGGAACCGCGACAGCGAAGATTTCGTCGGCCCGATCCGCAGATTGCTGGTCGGGCTTTGCGTGTTTTTGCTGTTGGGCACATTTCTGGTCTGGCGCATCGACAGCCCCCGCGTGGAACGCTTTCGTCTGGCTGTAATTGACCGTGTCGTGCCATCGTTTGACTGGGCGATGGCGCCGGTCACCGGGATCGCCAATATCTTCAGCGATTTCCGCAGCTATCAGGCGCTGGCCGCCCAAAACGCCGACTTACGCCGTGAGTTGCAGCAGATGAAGGGCTGGAAAGAGGCCGCCCTGCAGCTGGAACAGGAAAACGCCCGCCTGTTGGACCTGAAC
This sequence comes from Yoonia sp. R2331, assembly GCF_041103235.1. Taxonomy (NCBI): domain Bacteria; kingdom Pseudomonadati; phylum Pseudomonadota; class Alphaproteobacteria; order Rhodobacterales; family Paracoccaceae; genus Cognatiyoonia; species Cognatiyoonia denitrificans. Next base: position 2,630,518 of record NZ_JBGCUN010000001.1, read on the forward strand.
AACGTGCGACTTGATCCAAAACTGACCTATGTGACGGGCGTCGTGATCACCGACAGCGGGTCGCCTTTTCGGCAATCGGTGCTGCTGAATGTCGGCGCGCGTGACGGCATCATTGATGGCTGGCCGACGATGGATGGTATTGGCCTTGTGGGGCGGATCAGCGGCGTGGGACAGGACACCAGCCGGGTCATCCTGCTGACGGATACGTCCTCTCGCATTCCAGTGACAATCCAGCCGTCAGGGCAAAAGGCCATTTTGGCAGGCGACAACACGCTAAACCCGCCGATTGAGTTTCTCGAAGACCCCGATCAGGTCCGCCCCGGCGACCGGGTTGAAACCTCTGGCGATGGCGGGGTTTTCCCGGCCGATCTGCTGGTGGGTCAGGTGGCATTGGGGTCCGACCGCCGTTTGCGGGTGCGGCTTTCGGCGGACTATGGGCGGCTCGAGTTTCTGCGGGTGCTGCGCGCGCGCCCGCACGAAGACATCACAGACCCCGGCAGCCTGTTGTCGCCCGACACAGATACCGCCGCCGAAACCGCCGAGATTGCGTCAGAGGACACAGATGGCTGAAACCCCGACAACCACATTGTGGCTGGGCCGGGCAATGTTTCTTGGCCTTGCACTGGTGCTAATGTTCTTGCAACTGGTCCCGCTCAACATGGAACCCGGAGGATTGGTGGCCCCTGATCTGTTGCTGGCCGTGACTGTGGCCTGGATCGCCCGCCGCCCCGATTATGCGCCGTTTTATGTGATAGCGGCGATCTATCTGTTGTCTGACCTGCTGTTCCAGCGCCCCCCGGGGCTATGGGCTGCATTGGTGTTGATCATGACAGAGATGCTGCGCGCCCGGACCAAACGCATTCGCGATATGCCGATCCTGCTGGAATGGGGCAGCGTTGCGGTAGGCATCGCGGCGATCACGCTGGCCAACCGCATCGTGCTCGCGATTGTGATGATGCCGCAGGCCCCTCTGGGCTTGACCCTGATACTGATGCTGACGACCATTGCGGTTTATCCCGTGGTCGTGCTGGTGGCGCATTTCCTGTTTGGCGTTACGCGCACGGCACCCGGTGCGGTGGACAGCTTGGGGCACAGGCTATGAAGAAACAGCAACGCGATACCGGCGAAAGCGCCCGTCGCATGTCGCGCCGGGCCTTGCTTTTGGGCTCTGTCCAATTGGGCATCGTTGGCGTTTTGGGCTGGCGAATGCAGTCGATGCAAGTCGAACAAGCGGATCAGTTTCGCTTGTTGGCCGAGGAAAACCGCATCAACATCCGCCTGATCCCACCAGCACGCGGGCTGATCTTTGACCGCAATGGCATGCCGCTTGCCGACAACGAACAGAATTACCGCGTCGTGATGGTCCGTGAAGACGCGGGCGACGTGGAAGAAACGCTCGCCCGTTTGACCAAGCTGGTTGATATCCCACAAGAAACGCTCGATCGCGCGCTGGAGGAAATGTACCGCCGCTCGCCCTTTGTGCCCGTGACAATCGCGGACCGGCTCAAATGGGAAGACGTTGCCAAGATCAATATCAACGCCCCCGCCCTGCCCGGCATCACCGCAGAGGTCGGGCTGTCGCGCCACTATGCGCTAGGCGCGGATATCGCCCATGTCGTGGGCTACGTTGGCCCGGTCAGCGACTATGACCTCAGCCGGATCGACGATCAGGACCCGCTGCTGCAGATCCCGAAATTCCAGATTGGTAAGACCGGGGTCGAGAATAAGCTGGAACACACCCTGCGCGGTTCTGCCGGCACCAAGCGGATCGAAGTGAACGCCTTGGGCCGCGTGATGCGCGAACTTGACCGGCAAGAGGGCATTCCCGGCAAGGACATTCAGCTGACCCTTGATGCGCGGTTGCAGGCCTACGCGCAGGCGCGCATGGACGGCGAGAGCGCAGGCGCCGTTGTGATCGACCTTGAAGATGGTGATTTGCGCGCCATCGCCTCTGCCCCTGCGTTTGACCCAAACCTTTTTGTGCGCGGCATCTCGGTCAAGGATTGGACTGACCTGAACGAAAACAAATATCGTCCGTTGGCCGCCAAGGCCGCCCAAGGGACCTATCCGCCCGGCTCGACCTTCAAGATGGTGACTGCACTGGCCGCGCTGGAAGATGGGGTGATCAGCCCCGAGGAAACGGTCTATTGCCCCGGCCATACCGATGTCGCAGGCCTGCGATTCCACTGCTGGAAGCGCGCAGGCCACGGCAACATTAACTTCCACGAAAGCCTCAAGCAGTCCTGCGACTGCTATTATTACGATATTTCCCAAAGGGTTGGGATCGACAAGATGGCCGAAATGGCGCGCAAGCTGGGGTTGGGGACCAAGCACGATCTGCCGATCTCTGCCGTGGCGCAAGGTCTTGCCCCTGACAAAGCGTGGAAGCGCGACGTGCGCAATGAGGATTGGCGCATCGGCGACACGGTCAACGCCTCGATCGGTCAGGGCTACGTGCTTAGCTCGCCTTTGCAATTGGCGGTGATGACCGCGCGACTTGCGACCGGGCGCAGTGTCACGCCGCGTTTGATCAAATCTGTTGATGGCGTCGAAGCCCCCAGCGGTCGCGGGGAAAGCCTCGGCCTGAATGAAAACAACCTGCGCCGGATGCGGCAGTCGATGAATGATGTGTCCAACCACCGGCGCGGCACCGCTTACCGGTCCCGGATCATTGCCGATGGGATGCGCATGGCGGGCAAAACCGGCACCAGTCAGGTGCGACGCATCACGGCGGAGGAACGCGCGCGCGGTGTGACCCGCAACGAGGACCTGCCTTGGGAACGCCGGGATCATGCGCTTTATGTGTCATTTGCGCCGGTCGAAAACCCACGCTTTGCCATCGCCGTTGTCGTTGAACATGGTGGCGGCGGATCCAAGGCCGCGGCCCCCATTGCGCGCGATATCATGTTGCAGGCGCTCTATGATGGAGAGCCCCCGCTGGATGCTTACCCCAGCGCCGACCGCGCCCGCATTGCCGAGCAACAGGAACGCATCCGCGCCCGGATTGCTGCTGCCAATGAAGGTAGCGACCGGGCATGAGCTATCTTGAGTATAACACCAAATATGTGCCCACCGGCTTTCGCAAACTGGCCTATCTGAACTGGCCCGTGATCCTGCTTTTGACGGCTGTCGCCTGCTTTGGTTTTCTGATGCTGTATTCCGTGGCAGGCGGGTCTGTGACCCCGTGGATGGAACCGCAGGTCAAACGCTTTGGCCTTGGCATGGCACTGATGCTCTTTGTGGCGATGGTGCCGATCTGGTTCTGGCGCAATATGGCCGTGCTGGCCTATTTGGTATCACTTCTGTTGTTGATCGCGGTGGAATTTGTCGGGGTTGAACGCAACGGGTCGCAACGCTGGATCGATCTGGGACCGATGGATTTGCAGCCGTCGGAATTGGCCAAGATCACATTAGTCATGCTGCTGGCGGCCTACTACGACTGGCTGCCATTGAACCGCACATCACGGCCCTTCTGGGTGTTTCTGCCGGTCTGCCTAATCCTGATCCCGACCTATCTGGTGCTAAGCCAGCCGGACCTTGGCACCTCTTTGCTTTTGCTGATGGGTGGCGGTGCGATGATGTTTTTTGCCGGTGTTCATTGGGCCTATTTCGCCACCGTGATCACGGCGGGCGTCTCTGGGATTGTGGCTGTGTTCCAGTCACGCGGCACCACGTGGCAATTGCTGAAGGACTACCAATTCCGCCGCATCGACACCTTTATTGACCCCGCAAACGACCCACTTGGGGCGGGCTATCACATCACGCAGGCCAAGATCGCCCTTGGCTCTGGTGGATTGACGGGGCGTGGGTTCATGCAAGGCACGCAAAGCCGGTTGAACTTTCTGCCTGAAAAACACACCGACTTCATCTTCACGACATTGGCCGAGGAATTCGGATTTGTCGGGGCCGCCGCCCTACTGGCGCTTTATCTGCTGATCATCCTGTTTTGCGTGGTCAGTGCGATCACAAATCGCGACCGGTTTTCGGCTCTGTTGACGCTTGGCGTTGCGACGACCTTTTTCCTGTTCTTCTCGGTCAACATGGCGATGGTCACAGGCTTGGCACCTGTAGTAGGTGTGCCCTTGCCACTGGTCAGCTACGGCGGATCAGCAATGTTGGTGCTGATGGTCGCATTTGGCCTTGTGCAATCCGCTCACGTCCATAAACCACGCTGATGATCAACGTACTTTTCTCTGCCCCCGATGATGATTGGGTGATGTATCAGGACGCGCTGGAAACGGCCTTTGACACGGCTGGTCTTGACGTGACGCTCAGCCGCGATCACGCGCCGGACCAGACCGACTATATCATCTTCACACCCACCGGCCCGATGTCCGATTTCACGCCCTTCACGCGGTGCAAGGCGGTGCTGGGCCTTTGGGCCGGTGTGGAAAGCATCGTCACAAACGAGACACTGACCCAGCCTCTTGCCCGCATGGTTGATGACAGCCTGACCCAAGGCATGGTCGAATGGGTTGTGGGCCACACGCTGCGGCATCATCTGGGACTGGATCGCCACATCACCGCGCCAGAGCCTGACTGGGACCCCGCGTTCCCGCCCCTGTCAAAAGATCGTCCCGTCACCATTCTGGGCCTCGGCGCGCTTGGTGCGGCTTGTGGTCAGGCCTTGGCGCAGCTTGGCTTTCCGGTCACCGGGTGGTCACGGTCACCCAAGACAGTTGACGGCGTTAGCTGCCTGTCCGGCCCTGATGTTCTGCTGGGCGCGCTTGGCACCGCACAGATCGTGGTGCTTTTGCTGCCGCTCACGGACGCGACCGAGAATATCATCAACGCCGAAACTCTCGCGGTTCTGCCCAAAGGTGCCGTGATCCTGAACCCTGGGCGCGGCGCACTGATTGATGACGATGCCCTGCTTGAAGCGCTGGACACCGGCCAGATCGGACACGCGACGCTTGATGTGTTCCGGACAGAGCCGTTGCCCCCCGAAAACCCCTTTTGGCATGACCCCAAAGTCACAGTGACGCCGCACATCGCCTCTGTCACGCGGCCTGCGTCGGCTGCCAATGTGATCGCCGAAAACATCCGGCGCAGCGAAGCGGGTGAACCGTTGCTTAATCTGGTGGATCGCGCGGCGGGCTACTAACGCAGCTTTGGCGGCTTTGCGGGGTCGGTCCCGGGGGCCACAGGTGCCAGCCGTTCGGCAGGCATCGGCAGATCGAACCGCAAACCGACCCGTCCCAACCGTGCGGCCATTTCGTCGGCAGCGCCGACGAACATCACATCCATCACCCCCGCTTCGATGCCCGAAAACCGCAGCGCCTCTCCGGCGGCGTTAGCAAGAGCCTGTTCTGCGCCCGCCTTGGCATCCACAAAGGCCAGAACGTGGCCCTTGCCGCCGTCCTCATAGGTGGCCGCAGCCAGAAAGGCATGACTTGCCAGTCCTGCTGCAATGGCAAGTTTCCGATCCAACCCAGTCACAACCTCTTCGGGCAGGCCACGCGGGACGTCGATGGCGACCAGACGCGCCTCTTGTTCCTCGGGGGCGTGTTCCAACGTCTCAACCAGCCAATCCACCGCTTCGGCAGAGATCAGCATCGCAGAGGGTGCCACTTGCACATTCAGCGCCAGCCCAATCCCCTGCCCGGCCAACATCCCTGCCAGCGCGCGGCCCGGCAGACCGGCATAGGGCACAACGCGACCTGTGAAATCGGACAGGCGTTCCTCGCGGTCAAAGACCAGCGCATAGGAATTGCCCTCGATCTCAAAAAGTTCCGGCTCGATCTGATCGCCTTCAGGCTCTCCGGCCAGCAACAGAAACAACTCAGTATCGGCCAATCGTTCATGAAACCGCAGACGCGCGGCGTCATCATCGGGTGCGGATTGCATGGCGGCATGGGCCTGATCAAGATCGGTCAATGTCATGTCAGCACCTCTTTTACCCGCGCGCGCAACACCGGCAACAGCTCATCTGAGAACCACGGATTGCGTTTGATCCACCCGGTATTGCGCCACGACGGATGAGGCAAGGGAAAGACGCGCGGCGCGTGATCACGCCACCCTTTCACCCGATCTGTCACACCCATCCGTGCGCCGAAATGCCAGTTCTGCGCATAGCCTCCGATCAACAGGGTCATCGATGGGTCCGCGATCTGCGCCATCGCCTTGGCGCGCCATGTTGTGGCGCAAATCCTGGGCGGCGGAAGGTCCGACCCTTTGGCATCATAGCCCGGAAAACAAAACGCCATCGGCAAAATTGCAATGCGGCTGCGGTCATAGAAGGTGTCACTGTCCAATCCCAACCAGTCCCGCAAACGGTCGCCCGAGGGGTCGTGAAAGGGGATACCCGCCTCGTGCACCCGCGCACCTGGGGCCTGCCCGGCGATCAAAATCCGGGCCGGACCTTCGAACCAGACGACCGGGCGCGGTGCATGCGCGGTTTGCGTCGCTGCGAAGCGATCTGCACACAATCGGCAGGCAGCGATGTCCTTGGTCAACGTCATACCCGTCACTTTAAGCGCCGCATAACCAAAGCAAAACCCACAGCACAACTTCGCTACAGGTTCCGAAATCGCAAGAATTGCCTGTTTTTGGACACACTCCTTTGGCATACTGCGCACAAAGGCACCCGGTTAGAGGCGCCCTTAACCAATTGTCGTGATAACAACCCGGCGACAGTCAGAGCGGATGAACAGGCCCGATGTTGGAATTCCTCAACGTCTCAAAGTCCTTTTGGACCGGCACCCAGCGCAAGGTGATCCTTGACCGCGTGTCGTTTCGCGTGGAACTGGGCAATTCGCTGGGCATTCTGGCCCCCAATGGCACTGGCAAGACGACGCTGATCAACATGATGGCCGGACTTGAAAAACCGGACGAAGGCACGATCACCCGGGGCTGCCGCATCTCTTTCCCGCTGGGCTTCATGGGCGGTGTCGTAAATCGCCACACGGGCCGCGAAAACGCGCGCTATATTGCGCAGCTTTATGGTCTGGATGCCGACTATGTCGAGGCGTTCAGCCGCTGGATGAGCGGGATCGCCGAATACTTTGACATGCCCATCGGCACCTATAGCCAGGGTATGCGCGCGCGATTTACCTTTTCGCTGATGCTGGCGCTTGATTTCGACATCTACCTGATTGACGAAGGCATGCCAGCCACAACAGACGTCGAATTCAACCGCAAGGCAGGCGAAGTTCTGCGCGAAAGACTGGAAACCACAACGGTGATCATTGTGTCCCATCAGGCCGAGACGTTAGAACGGTTCGCACGGTCTGCGGCGGTGCTGAAAGATGGGCGCCTGACAATGTTTGACACCTTGGAAGAGGCAAAGCAGCTTTATGACTACCAAACCCAAGGCTAAGAAATTCCGCATTCGCCGCGGCGAAGGTCCGGGCGCTGGCAACGCCGCCACCCCGAAGGCATCAGCGGCGGATGGGCCATCGCCTGCGGCTGAAAAGGCCCAGTCGATTGACGCGATCCGGCAAGAGGGTCTGACAGGTCGGCAACTGCGCATGGCCCGCCGGGTGGCGCAAAAGAACGGCATCGCTGCTACGTCCGACTTTGACGCCGTGCGTCAGTTGCGCGCGGCAGGTGTTGATCCATTCCAGCAATCCACAATCCTTGAACTTGTGGCCCCAAAGGGCGGCACTGATGCGCCCGGCGCAGCCAAGGGCAATGTGCCGTCCAAGTCCCGTGTGCAATTGCCGCAAACAGTGCCGCAAAAACCTGACAATCTGCCCTCGACCGAACGCGCCGCACCGGCAGACAATCGCGCGGCAGAGATCCTTGCGATCCAGCGCGACATCGCCAAACGCCGCCGTCGCAAGCTGGCGCTTTTGGGGATGCGGCTATCGATCTTTGTGTTGCTTCCAACGTTCCTTGTTGGCTGGTACTACATGCTGATCGCGACGCCGATGTATGCCACCAATTCGGAGTTCGTGATCCAGCAAGCTGAATCCGGGCAAGCACCCGGCGGGCTGGGCGGTCTGTTTCAAGGCACATCAATGGCCACCCAGCAGGACAGCATCGCGGTGCAATCCTATCTGGAAAGCCGTGCTGCCATGGTCCGGTTGGACGAAGAACACGGGTTCAAAGCGCATTTCAGCAACCCCGACATCGATCCCATTCAACGGCTTGACGCGGACGCCACCAATGAGGCGGCGTTCAAGGTGTATTCTGACCGCGTCAACATCAGCTATGACCCGACCGAAGGTATCGTGCGGATGGAAGTCGTGGCCGCTGACCCCGAAACCAGCCAGACCTATTCCAACGCGCTGATCAGCTACGCCGAAGAACAGGTCGACCAGCTAACTCAGCGGCCCCGTGATGCCGCAATGGCTGGCGCGCGGGAGAATTATCAAAACGCCGAAGACCGTCGCACAGCCGCACTTGAAGAGCTGTTGCGCATTCAGGAAGAGTTTTCCGTGATCGACGTCACCGGGGAAACTGGCGCTTTAACGGCACAGATTTCGGCATTGGAACAGCAGCGCCAGCAGTTGCAACTGACATTGTCCGAACGGCTGAACGTCGCGCGGCCCAATCAGGCGCAGGTTGACGCGCTCCGCGGCCAGATCGCCAATATCGAAACGCTGATTGACGATCTGCGCAATCAGATGACCGCATCTGGCGAAGGCACGTCGCTGGCCGTCCGCAACACAGAGTTGCGGCTGGCCGAAGAAAACTACCAGTTTCAGACCTTGCAGGTGCAGGCCGCCCTGACCCAGATGGAGGCCGCCCAGATTGAGGCGAACCGTCAGGTGCGCTATCTGTCGCTGGGTGTTGAACCTGTCGCCCCGGATGAGGCGACTTACCCGCGCGCGTTTGAAAACACGATCCTTGCCTTCCTGATCTTTGCAGGTGCCTATCTGATGCTCTCCATCACGTCCTCCATCCTGCGCGAACAGGTCACATCATGATCGACGTCAATATCGGTGACCTGACGGTCAGCAACGACCGCCCGCTTTTGGTCATCGCGGGTCCCTGCCAGCTTGAAAGCACCGATCACGCGCTGATGATTGCCTCTGAAATGGCGCAGGTTTGCGCGGATGCGGGCGCACAGTTCGTCTTCAAGGGAAGCTATGACAAGGCAAACCGCACATCGCTTTCGGGCAAACGCGGCCTTGGCATGGATGAAGGCCTGAAGGTCATGCAGACCGTGAAAGATCAGATTGGTTGTCCAACGCTGACCGATGTTCATGCCCCAGACCATTGCGCCACCGTGGCCGAGGTTGTGGACGTCATGCAAATTCCGGCATTCCTGTGCCGCCAGACCGATCTGTTGCTGGCCGCAGGCGAAACCGGTGCTGTGATCAATGTCAAAAAGGGTCAGTTTCTCGCCCCTTGGGAATTCCTGAACGTGATCCCAAAAGTCGAAAGCACCGGCAATAAGCGTATCTTGCTGACCGAACGCGGCGTATCCTTTGGTTACAACACGCTGGTGGCCGATATGCGCAGTTTGCCAACAATGGCAACCTCCGGTTATCCGGTGGTGATGGACGCCACCCATTCGGTGCAACAACCCGGCGGCCAAGGCGGCAGTTCCGGCGGCCAGCGCGAATTTGCACCCGTCATGGCCCGTGCGGCGGTGTCACTTGGTATCGCGGCGGTCTTCATCGAAACCCACGAAGACCCCGACAATGCCCCCTCTGACGGGCCCAACATGATCCCCCTGCCGCAGATGCGCGCCCTTGTGCACAGCCTGATGGGCTTTGACGCGCTGGCCAAGGCGGACCCGCTGCGCGTCTGACAGGGCTTTCCCAAATTGCACAATCGCCCTAGTCTGCGTCAAAATTGACCGGGACGATTGATGCGTATTCTGACCCTTTTGGCCGTGTTGCTGGCCCTTGCCCTACCCCTTTCCGCACAAGAGGCGACCGGCACGATCACCGCTGTCAGTTCCGATCAGCAAGACGCCGACATGGCCGTCCGCATTCGCGAAATCCTCGACGCGCTAGGCAACTATGACGATGTGACGGTCGTGGTCGACGAAGGCGTGGTCACCCTGCGCGGCACCGCGACCTCCTTGGCAGAGGCAGAGGCGCTGGACCCACTGGTCAACCGGATCGAAGGCGTGGTGGCAGTGCGCAACACCGTTGTTGAAACCACCGATGTGGCCGCGCGCCTGAACCCCGCGGTCGAACGGTTCCGCGCCCGCTTTGACCAGACGGTCACGCTCTTGCCGCTCTTGCTGATCGCCCTTACCGCTTTCGCCGCGATTGTCTTTCTGGGCTTCCTGATCGCGCGCCAAAAAGGGCCGTTCAAACGGCTGGCCCCCAATGATTTCATCGCCGACATCTATCGCCAGCTAATCCGGTTGGCGTTTCTGGTCTTTGGCCTGATTGTGGCGCTCGACATCCTGAACGCCACCGCCCTTCTGACCCCGATCCTTGGTGCTGCAGGTATCGTAGGCCTTGCGATCGGTTTTGCGGTCAAGGACACGGTTGAAAACTTCATTGCCTCGATCATGCTTTCGATCCGGCAACCCTTCCGCCCCAATGACGCGATTGAGATCAACGGCGACGAGGGCAAGGTCATCCGCCTGACCAGCCGGGCCACCATCCTGCTGAGTTACGATGGTAACCACATCCGCATCCCTAATAGCACCGTCTTCAAAAGCCGGATCGTCAATTTTACCCGCAACGCCGAACGTCGGTTTCAGTTTGAAATCGGCGTTGCATCTGATGCAGACCTGACCGTCGTGCGCGATCTGGCCGAAAACACCATCACGCAATTGCCTTTTGTTTTGGGCGAACCGGCCCCGTTGGTCTGGATCGACCGGATCGGGGACGGCGCGGTTTTTCTTGTAGTCACTGGCTGGATCGACCAGACCGAAACCTCGCTTGTCCGGGCCAAAGGCGAAGCGTTGCGACAGGTCAAAAACGCGATCGAGGTCTCAGGCGTCGAAGTGCCGGATACCACCTATCGCATTCAGATGCTCGGCGCGGTGGACTCGGACGAACGCACCGTTTCGGCCCCTGCGTCTCCACCTGTCCGACACCCGGAAATCAGCGATGTCGCCGCCTCAAACGACGAGGCGCTGGAACGGATTATTGACGCCGAACGGGCCGAGACAGAGCGCGATGACCTCCTCGATCAGGACGGCCAATCAGAATAAGCATTTTTCGCATCTGAGGGGCTTGAACCGGCCAAACCTCTGGCGTATCTAGCGCCACGCTGTTGGGGTGTAGCCAAGCGGTAAGGCATCGGTTTTTGGTACCGTGTATCGTAGGTTCGAATCCTACCACCCCAGCCAGCGTTTACACCTAAACCGCTGATACATGTGTCTCCGGCAATTAGTGCCGTTGTTTCCGTGGCTTGCGCGGGTGTGCTTTTGCGGCAGACAGTCTACGGCCAGTAATATCTGGCAATCAACCGCATCAGTCTGCGTTTGCCATTTCCGCGATACACTTTGGGGGCGTTTTAGAGGTTTGCGATGCGCTTGCGCTGCGCATCCCAGTCGGCGGGCAGATCGTGTCGGAGGAGCCAGTCCGAGGTCAAGCCAATCGGCTGTTTGCCTTGCGTAATCTGACGGACAACGTCCGGTGCAAGGAATGCGAGAGCGATCATCTGCTGGATGCGGCGCTTTGATGTTCCGGTCTCAGATGAGATATCGTCAAACGTCGCGCCTTCTTTGATCCGTTTATACCAGTGATTGGCATTGGCAATGTTGCGCATCAGCCGTTCATCAACCGTGTTATCGCCTTCAACGACAAGCTTCATCTCTGCGCCCCGGCGACGCGCGGTGAACGGCAGGAAGAGTTGTAGCTCATTCAATTCTAGAGCTGTCGACGTTTCGAGAAGAGTTAGAATCTGTTTCGGTTCGAGCTGGATTGTCAGCCCGCCGGGTTTGATCTGTACGGTCTTGACTGTCTTGAATGCGCAAATGCGATCAATGACCATGGCATTGCTGGCCACAATCGTTTGTCCCGCACTACGGATGCAAAGATCGCGAATGTGTTTCTGCACCGCCTCGGCAATGGGGTCTTCCAATTGAGCCGCAGGGATCCGCCATGTCCGCTGCTTGTCATCCGCACGGGTCACACCCGTCACCAACTTCTGCGAGATGTAGTAACGGTACCGTCGGTCACCCTTCTTGGTATGGCTGGGCGTCAGCTTCTGGCCGGTTTCATCCACGATCTTCCCTGCCAATGGAGATGGATCACGGTGCTGTTTGGTATGCCGTCTCTTTGCGCTCTTGCCCGATAGTTGCCGTTGAAGGCGGTCCCACCTGTCAGGATCAATGATCGCCGGGTGCTGCCCCTCAAAGACCTGTCGTTTATGCCGGATGCGTCCGGCATAGATCGGGTTGGTCAGGATGTGATGCAGCTGCCCGCGCGAAATCAATTGCCCACCGCGCAGTCTGCCATCAGCAAGCTGGCATTGCTTTGATCGCAAGCCGAGCTGCTCCGTCTTCTCCCGCACTTTGTTTATGGCGCCGCAGTCGTCGTAGAGATCGTAGATCGTATTGACCGTTCGTGCCTCCTTCGGGTTGATCGTGAGTGTTCTGCCTGCTGGGTCGTAACCCAGTGGCACGTTGCCACCCATCCAGAGCCCTTTGCGTTTAGAAGCCGCAATCTTGTCGCGGATGCGTTCTGCGGTGACTTCTCGTTCAAACTGGGCAAAGCTGAGCAGGACGTTGAGTGTCAGCCGTCCCATGCTGGTGGACGTATTGAAGCTCTGTGTGACAGAGACAAACGACGCACCTGCCTCATCCAGACGATCCACGAGCTTGGCAAAGTCAGCAAGCGATCTGGTCAGGCGGTCGATCTTGTAGACAACGATCTGGTCAACCTGCTTGGTATCAACCTCATTCATCAGACGTTGCAGTGCCGGACGTTCAAGATGGCCGCCTGATATCCCACCGTCATCATAGTGGTCAGGCAACAGCTCCCATCCCTCATGACGCTGGCTGGCGATGTAAGCTTCGCAGGCCTCGCGTTGGGCATCCAGAGAGTTAAAGTCTTGCTCCAATCCGTCTTCAGAGCTCTTGCGGGTATAGATGGCGCAACGAACGCGGTTCATTGGGCTTTGTTCAGGCCAAAGAAACGCGGGCCGCTCCATCCTGCCCCAGTAATCCGCTTCGCGATCGCACTGAGCGACTGATAGGGCTGACCTTCCATCTCAAACCCATCAAACGTGACATCGACGCGATAGATCCGACCATTCCACTCGCGGACAAGCTGCGTTCCAGGTGTCAGGATCGGTCTGGCCGCGCTAGCTGCACCGTTGCGAGCACCACCCGCTATCTGCCGGCGCAACTGCCGCTTCACACCAGCGCTTTGGCCGCCCATCACGCTACACTGCCACTCGAAAGCGATCGCTTTGCGCAGAAACGTCGCCGAGAGGTGCCGACCTGGAGCCGCTCCTGTCAGCTTCAACCACTCCGCAGCACAACGCGCTTTGTCCCACATGACCACGTCCGAAAGTTCTTGCGGATTGTCACCTCTCATGTCGTTTGCTCAGCTGATACGGCTTGATAGAGCGCGCCTTTAGCTGAAGTGCTGCAGCGGACAAACATCCCCCTTTTGCGCAGCCGTGAGATCTCCGCGCGGATTGTGTGTGGCTGCCAGTCAAGTTGCTCTTGCAGCGTTGCGACTGTTGCGCCTGACTTCCGGCTGATCAATTTGGCCAGCTGTGCGCGTTTGGTGATGGATTGCGTCATGATTGTCTCCTGCTTGGACCATAGAAAATCTAGGTCCTTGTACTGAGACAAACCCGGGCTTGCCGGGTGAGGTTGAATTTGTGACTGTGACTATCTGTTCAGCGCGTCAGATAACCCCACTAGCAGGTCACTCGCCTGCTGGTGCAAGACATTAAGTTCGGCTGCGAGCTCCTTATTGCGCGAGACCGATAGCCCGGCGGTCTGCCCTGCCGTCGCAACGCCTGCCCCGTCTTCAAACACACAGGTCAGTCGCGCAAATACCGCCGCAAAGTCAAACAAGCCGCTCTCTTCCATGGCTCCACACGTGCTTGCAGCGGCGGCGAAGTCCAGTGGTTTGTGAAAAGAGATTGGCAATAGTGGGCGGAAAGGAGACCTTCGCTGCGCAAGGCATGAGGCTTGGCCCAGACAGAGTAAGCGGACTTTCAACCCCGTGGGGCTCGCCTTCCGAACTCAAGGTGAGGTATCATTCTCCAATACAACCGATCTATCAGATATTTATGTACCCAATCCTCACAAATTTGAGGTGGCGAAGGTCGCTAGGTGAATTGGAGCGAGAGAATTGATCAATTTTAGAAAGGGTAGCAAAAACGAGTTCGCCAAACTCCCGCCCGAGGCTGAATTCGATGATCGGACTGAAATCATCAGGCGACACTTGGCTGAAGTCTTTGGCTCCAAAAATCTGTCGTTTCTCATTGGGTCAGGGTGTTCCTCCTTCAAGCAAGTGGAAGAAGAGTTCGGCATCCCCACAATGGGGCCTTTGGCGCAGGAGTTTCAAAACACTTTCCAGACATTGCCCGGTCTGCCGCCTGCGAGCAGTTATGTGACGAGCGCGCAGAAAACTGCGCTTCTCGACAAGCTTGGCATCGACCTTGCCCATCAAGACTTCCATTGGAACCTTGAGCGTATGATGGAAGTCCTGATGACGGCGCATCAATTTTGCAAAACAAGCAGTAGGGACGATTTGCAGGACGCCCTAACTACCGTTGAGGAGGTGATTGCAGGGGTTAAAAAATTCATCCTACAGAAATGCACGGAAGGTCGGTTCGCTCAGGGCGACGATAGCGTCGTGTCACTTTACCGCCGTTTCTATCAGTCGCTTTCGACGCGTTCTCGCGGGCTCGCGCCACCTTGGGTGTTCACCACCAATTACGACCTATTCAATGAGCGGGCGATGGACCGATCAGGAATTCCCTATTCTAACGGGTTTGCAGGCACGGTCGAGCGTCGCTTCAATCCCGCCACCTATCGTCGAGCTTTGGCCGAGCAACTCGATATTTCATCGAAGAGGTGGGCTGCCGTTGATGGGTATGTCCATTTCTGCAAGCTCCACGGTTCCGTCAACTGGACGGAAGAGGAGGCTGGCCTTTTCCCGATCCGTGAGTCGGCCGACAAACTTGACCCTGCGCAGGATCGCGTCATGATTTATCCGACGCCTTCGAAACAGACGGCGAGCTTTGGCTCGCCATACTCGGATATGTTCCGCGAGTTTCAGCGACAAATTGTTCAAGATCAGAGCGTCCTGTTTGTAATGGGGTTCAGCTTTGGCGACGAGCACATCAACAACATAATTTTTCAGGGACTTACTCTCCCTGGTTTTAGGCTTATTGCCTTCCTCAACCCCGACGACGCGAATAACCCTGTGACGCAGGAGCTCGCAGCGCTAGGCGATCCTCGGATTTGGTTCATCTGGGGCACTGACGAAGAAAGTCAAAAGAAGGCGCACTACTTCGATACCATTGTGCAGGACTTAATGCCGTCGAGTGCTGATCAGAAAGAAGACCAAGCCATCGAAAAGGTGCTCAAGAAACTTCTTTCTAAACAGCAAGGTGGTGAAGATGGCGAAGGATGACGTAAGCCGTGCCATCGGCAAGATTGTCAGTGTTTCTGCCGATCGCTTGGTTGTAGAGCTCCATAGGGGCAGCGATAATTTCACAGTCGTTGGCTTCGACGATGTCCACTACGTCGCGACCCTTGGGTCATATTTAATGGTGCCGACACAATCCGAATATGTCGTTCTAGAAGTTATCGGTCTTCGCGAGAAGGATTTTTCTCCCGCTTTCGGAGACGGAGCCGAAATGGACAAGGCAACGGCAGCCAAGTTTCTCGATGTTGTACCGGTTGGTTCTATGCCCGTTCAAGGGGGCTCGTTCAAATTCGGGGTTTCAACTTATCCCCCTCTCTACGCAGATGCGCTCTACGCCCGCGATGAAGACCTAGATCGCATCTTCAACGTGGAACAACCGCCCGACGAGGTGACAAAGACCGATGCCGATGGCGCAGCAAAACAGGGAACAGTGCCCCATACAATCGAGATCGGCACGTCGGCGGTTTTCAAGGACTATCCTGTTAAGGCGCAGCTCGACGCCCTCTTCGGCGGACACGTCGCCGTTCTTGGCAACACGGGAAGTGGCAAGTCCTGCACCGTCGCGTCTATAATTCAGTCGGTGTTTGATCGCACGGAAGAATTTTGGGCTATTGGGGCTTCGTTTGTGCTCTTCGATGTCAACGGAGAGTATCGACAGGCATTTGAAGATATGCCTTGGCAGATTCAGGCAAGCTACTTCAAAGCAACCAATTCAGATGTTGAAGCCGAACGATTAGATGAGGGTTTCCTGGGTGCCGATCTAGTTGACCGTTTCCGCCTTCCTCATTGGTTCATGACCGTTGAAGAGTGGGCTCTTTTGCTACGGGCGAGCGAGAAAACGCAACTCCCAGTTTTGCGTACGGCTCTCGGACTCACAACGCTATTTCAGGAAACTCCCGGAGATGATGTTGTGGACGATCCTGGTAACAAGGATGAGTTAATCGAAATCCAGAACCACGTTCTGGCAAAGATCATCTATTCCATCCTGCATGGCGACGCCAGTTCGCCAAGCAAGGTAGATCGCATCTTGGCAGTCCTCGGCACCTATTCGACTAATGAGATAAACAAGACCACGGTATCATCAGGTCTGACTATCGACTTTGGGCAGTTTAAGGATGGCCCTAAGCAAGAAACATCAAAAAAGTACGATGCACTTCTGGAGCTCTTGCAAAATCATCAAAGGGACGAACCTATTCTCCCAAGCTATGAGAATAATCCATTCTCATTTGAGCGGCTTCAGACCGCATAGAACCTTGCACTCTTCTATGAAGAGGCTAATGGAAACAAGCAGATAAGAGAGTATTGCTCACAGCTTGTCACACGGTTGAAATCCGTCTCTGACAATCCTGATTTTGAGTTCCTGCGCGCCTCTGTCGAAGACTTGCAGGACCATGACAGAGAGCCGACAGTTTTCGTGGATCGGCTCCTCGGTATCGCAAGGAATGGCACAAGTTACCGCAAAGATCGCCAAATCTGTATCATCGACCTGAATGACGCTTCCGACGAAATCGTCGAACTCGCGTCAGCGGTGGTCGCCAGGCTAATCTTTGATCGCATGCGCCGCGCGGACCCCCGAAACCAAATGCCCGTCCATCTGATCCTGGAAGAGGCGCATCGCTATATTTCGGAGCGTCCAAGCCGATTTGCCATTGACGCCGGGATCACATTTCAGAGAATTGCGAAAGAGGGGCGGAAATATGGAGCTTTCCTGATGGTCGCATCTCAGAGACCGAGCGAGCTTTCGAAGACAGTGCTTTCGCAGTGTAACAATTTCATCATTCACCGCATCCAGAACCCCGATGATCTTTCGCAGATCAAGCAGATGACGCCGTTCATCTCGGAAACAGTTCTGAAACGCCTCCCATCTCTACCGAAGCAGCACGCGCTAATTTTCGGGAGTGCTGTGAAAATTCCGACCACTTTCCGTGTTCGGGACGCTAATCCCACCCCAAACAGCGGCGACACACAGGTTCGCGACCTTTGGTTTGTCCCCCAGAATCCGATTTTATATTGGGACGTTTAGCTTCTATACATTCCGTGATTTCGAATTGGTAGCACGAGAATGACAACCATTGCTGCATGGCTCTCAGTATCGGCTACGGGCCCCAGGACTTTCTACTTAGGGGCTGATAGTCAAGGTATATCGCTTCAGACCGGTCAGGCCGTGTCGTTGCGCGAAAAGAAAGTTTTTGACAGTGCTTCCACGCCTGAAATTTTTACCCTCTCAGGCGACCTCATGTGGGGGAGCTCTTTCCTGCGCCGGCTACTGATAGAAATTGACCGAGGTTCAGTTAGTTCATCGCTAGGTACCAGAATGCGAGCTGAAGAGTTTTGTAGATTATCTTGTGCCCGCCCGCCGTTAGCCCCGATTTGCGAACTCGAAATTCTGTATGGTGTGCGGAGCAATGCAAAAATTTCCGCGGATTTTCAGATGTATCGACTGCACCATGCTGGAAGTGCGAGTTCTACTTGGCAAGTGGACCAAGTCGGTGTGAAAGAGTTGGGCAGCGATGTTTCGGCGCTTGTCTACAGCTCGGGTCTAGGTGGTCGCCCAAACAAGAAGCGGCAAAAGTGGATTTCCGAGGGCGATCAGGGCAATGTAGCACGGATTTGTTTTTGGTCACTCTGCGATCTGATCGACGGGATACCTTCTAACTCCTTCATGACTGGAGGTCATCCACAACTCGTAAAACTAGACCAAGACGGCTGCGGCAACGTCGTCGGCGTGAAGTTCAATGGCGTCCCCACAGTCTACGGAAGGCGCACCACTGCACCCCAGAGTTTTGCGCACCACTGGGTTGATGAGAATTTCACCCAGTTGGACCCAAAAACCTTGGAGAAATACAAACATGGACAGAGATACGGTCGAGGTGTTCAAGGGCGATGACGGCTAGTCAGTAACTGGCAACGTCCGCATCGACGAAGCTGCACCGCAGCGCCGCTCCATTCGGCGAACGGCAGGAATGGGCCGGTTTCTGTTCTAAGGTGCGGTGATGGGCGGTGGTTTTCTTCGCTTGCCCGACAGCGCATTGCCCGCGATCGCCGCAAGCAGAACAGCACCTCCTATCAGGGTATTTGCAGTCGCGGTTTCCCCTAGAAACAGCCAGACCCAGAGTGGGCCGAGTAGCACCTCGGCTAATGACAGCAGAGCGAGCTCCGCCGCAGGAAGGCTGCGCGACCCCAGCGTGTAGAGGATCAGTCCAGCGCCGACCTGAAACACGCCCATGCCCATGGCGATCCCGCCGTCATTGGGGCTCAGAACTAGCGAGAGATCGAGGCCAAAGCAGATCGCCAAGGTGATGACGATGGCGAAGATGCCCGACAGGAACACTGCTGGCAGCATTTCCCCTGTTCGCCCCCATCGCAGCGCCACGGTGAAGACCGCAAACCCGAATGCTGATCCAAGCGCGGCGAGGCTGCCTTTCAGAGCGACGCCTCCGGATTTATCGGCAACCATGATCCCGATTCCGCCGATTGCAACGGCGATCGCTATCCACGTTGCAGCACGGACAGGTTCCTGCAACACTATCCATCCGAGAACTGCAGCCATAAACGGTGCTGTCGCAAACAGAAGCATCGCATTCGCGACCGAGGTGTTTTGAATCGCGTAGATGCCCCCGGAGTAGGCCGCAACCAACGAAAGCCCTGCGATGATCGCAGGGGCACCATTGCGGCGGATCTGAACAAAGGGGCTTTCGCCAGACCGCACACGGATAAGCACATACAAGAAGAGCGACATGCTGATCGAACGATAGAGCAGTATCTGCCATACGACAGCATCTTCGATCAGGCGAATGCCAAGGCCGACAGTTGACCACAGCATACCCGCAGCAAATACGAAGAGCACACCGTACTTGTGGGCACCCGCGTTGGGAGATGTTGGCGCTAAGGATGTCATGTTCGGCCGATCAATAAAGTCATATCGTTGAGGCTAGCGAGTTGGTGAGTGCATCAACCATCAATTTGCGACATTCACGCGGCTGGTCTATCGCGGCCTTTGACACCCTGGGCTGCCAGGTGACTTACGAATGGCCGCTTTGGTGAATGCGCCGCCGCATTAGGTAACAACGGCAAAGTCCGGTTCGGGCCGTCATTTGGCTCCAGATTGGTCCCACCTGCTAATCACCGCATAGGCCGGCTCATCTGCGGGCGCAGCCAAAGCAAGAGCTCTAGGCTACGCCCTATGTAGTTAGCTATCCGAATACGTATCTGGATCGAAACCTGCCATTTCCAAAAAACGACGTTTCGCCCCTGCGTATTCATCAGCGTGTTCTTTCTCGGCCTTGTCGCCATCAGGCACGACGACAAGTATAGCATTCACGATGCTGAACAAGGCCGCTTTGTCACCCTTAAGGGCCTTGCGGCATTGCTGAAGATAGGCCGCCTCAAGTGAACCAAGCCTCTCCGTCCTACCATTACTGGTTTTTGCGTTCACCGGCTCTGACAAGATTTCGGAGTACCGTTCGAAGTTTTCTTGCTTCGATTTTGGACGACCGCGTGGGTTGCCGCTTTGTCCCTTTTTCCACCGCGCAGAATTTGGGGGCTTGCAGTACCCGACCTCCTTCTCACTTTCCGCCATCTTTGTGTTCCCCCTCTTGTTTCGCGGCAGCAACTTTCTGCATCTCTGCGAACCGCTCTTTGACCTCGAGAATGTCCACCAAATAATCCACGTCGCTGCTAGCTGGACGACCGATGTCATAAGAGCGTTGCTGCAACGCGATGGCGCGGCGATCCCCCGTTAAGGCAACTGCCCGCAAGCGCTGCATAAGCGCCTCGCCCATTGGCACCTTTCGATTTTCGCTGGCGATCGATACCTTGCGCTTCAGCACCCTCTGCAAGACCTTGTATGGCGTCTGAGGCTGCTTTGGGCGACCGTTTGGGTTGCCGGATTGGCCTTTCTTAAATTGACCTGATATCGGCGGTTTCATATAGCCACTTGTATAGGGTTCGAGATCGTTCGTGCTGCCGGCTCCGTATCTGTGAGATCTGCCTGTGCCGCGCGCGCGGCTGCGACCTCGTCATATGATTCGCCTGTCTCCGCCAAGCGAGCCGTCATACCCGTCAGAGCTGCAAACCTGCGACAAATGACATCACAATAGTGCGCATCAAGCTCGACTAAGCGTGCAATCCGACCTGCCCGATGGGCAGCCATAAGCGTTGTGCCAGAGCCGCCAAAACCATCGAGCACGATGTCACCGCGCTTGCTGACGTCTTTGATAGCGTCAGCCACCATGGCAACGGGCTTCACCGTTGGATGAAGCTGGAGGTCTTTTTGATTTGAACCGAAGCTGTTCACGCCCGGGTATTCCCAAACATTTGTACGATAGCGACCATGTTCACCCAAACCAAAATTATTGACATGCGCCGCGTCACCTACCTTGTAGGTAAAAATCAACTCGTGTTGAGAGCGGTAAAACGTGCCCATACCGCCGTTGCTCTTCTTCCAAACGATCAAATTTTTGAGCTCAGCGTAGACTTCATCGCCCGCGCGCTGCAGCTCTGGTATGTGGCGCCAGTCCATACAGACAAAGTGAATAGCGCCGTCGACACTGGCACCCGCCATCGCGCCAAGAGCCCTTTGCAGGAACTCCGCAAATGCGGTCTCAGTCATTTCACCTGACGCCATCGCAAATTCACGATGCTGCACCTTGCCAGAGCCACAAACATGGCCAGAGATCTTGACGTTGTAGGGCGGATCAGTGAACACCGTACGGGCACGTTCACCCTGCATAAGCTTGTTATACGTCTCTGCGTTTTGTGCATCACCACAAATCAACTTGTGATCGCCTAGCAGCCAAACATCACCCGGCTGTGTGACCGCAACACCTGCGACAGCCTCAGGCAGATCGTCATCGTCGTCGGCATGTTCATTGGCACTGCCATCCAGCAAAAGATCGAGTTCCGCCGTTTCAAAGCCAGTGATTTCAAGATCGAAATCAAGATCAAGCTCTTCGAGCGCTTGAAACTCAATGGCAAGAATATCGCGATCCCACCCCGCCAACTCTGCAAGCCGATTGTCCGCGATCACATACGCGCGACGTTCAGCCTCATTGAGATGTCCAAGCACAATTGTCGGAACGGCATCGAGACCAAGTTGTCGGGCAGCCAAAACACGTCCGTGTCCCGCAATGATGACGCCATTGTCATCGACCAGTACAGGGTTCACAAAACCAAACTTTGTGATCGAAGCGGCAATCTGCGCGATTTGCTTGTCGGAATGCGTGCGTGCATTCCGGTCGTAGCTTTGCAGCTTTTTGGGATCGCGAGGTGCAATCTTGAGCTTCGTAGACGCCGGCAAGTCTGGAACACGCGTTCCACTCTTTAATTTTGACATGAGGAAATCCTTCCACATTATGTGCGGTGCAAAATTATGCGACCGTCACGAGCCACACTCCCCTTCAAAAGATCGAGTGCAGCAGATTTCATAAAGTTTGAAGGCCGAGCCTGTCGGGGCTCTGTGGAAGGGCCAGATCGCTCCGGCACAAGATCGGCAGGCCCTCCCACCGATCACTTCGCAATTGTTGATCTCAGAATTGCGTTCTCGCGTTCAAACGCGTCGCCGCTCTTCTAGGTGCAAGGTGGCGTTGGACGCCCGACTTGCAAGGCCATGGCTACTGCGCAGGATCTCGATATGGCAAGGACGAAATTTACTAATCCGGGCAAAAATATAAATGGCTTATATAAAAAGTGACATCTCTCGTCACCACGACGCTATTTTACAGCAATTATTCAGGACATCAGCGCCGCAACTTCCGGATCAGCGCTTGGCCGATTCGACGCAGTCTCAATCAAGTAGATCACCACAAGACACCGTCATTGCCCGTGCAAGTCGGTCGATCACTTCGATCGTCGGATTGCGCGCGGCACGTTCCAGATCACTAATGTAGGTGCGATGAATCCCGGCGTGATGCGCGAGTTCTTCCTGGGACCAACCGCGAGACCGGCGCAATTTGCGCATATTTGTACTGAGGCGGTTCCGGATTTCCATGGCCACAATGGGGCGCAGTGTCGCCGATCCGTCTACAGACGATCAGTGACAATAGTTGTTGACTTTGATTGGAATGGAAGCACTTTTCGGTGTCACTTATCGACGACACTGGAGGTAACATGAAAGCAAACCAAAGCCCTCACCAAGCAATAGGTAGTGTTCCTGACAACGCTGCAGAGCGTCTTGCTGATTACATACTTCGGACCGGACTGAAGCCGCTGCCGTTGCCAAAAGAGTTCTACTACGCCTCTCTTCCGATCTGCGTCATCGACGCGGTTTATTCGATCGGCGTCAGTTACAGTTCTACGCGCAACACCGTTGCGCGATTTTGTGACCGCCAAAATTGGACGATGTCACTGCCGCCAGGCGCAGAGCGGCTGAACGGCGAGCATCGAATCTCCGGCTTCCTGAAGTTGATAGATGGTGCCACCGCTGACCAACTTGCGGACGATCTCTTCGGGAATAGGCAACGGACGTCGAGCCGGTCGGGAATCTTGAAGGCAGAAGCAGTGCGGAGATTTGCATCGGCGCTATTCGCAGAAGGCATCGATGACTTCGGGGACCTTAGCATGGAAAGGCTCGCCCCAGCTGAGCGCACGGTCCGGCAAATACCGGGTCAGAGAAGCGGGATATCTTTCGATTATTTTCGGATGCTTGCCGGTGACGATCAACTGATCAAACCAGATCGCATGGTGCAGCGCTACGTTGCGCGGGCCATTGGTGGGTCCTCAACTCAAATCACTCCAGATCAAGTTCGGGACACCGTGCAACAGGCCGTCACGCATTTGTCGCCACAGGGCCCAAGCTGGACACCTCGTGTTTTGGATTTTGCGATCTGGGAAGCGGAGCGAGCCAATCGATATCAACCAGCAGATTGGCGATGAGTCGACGCGAAGGCTCCATGTCGATCCTTAGTCGTGATGACGGTCGTTCACTCCGTTGATTGTGGAGGTCAACTATGCGGACTGAACGAACCTTCGCTGCGAGTTCTCAAATGACTGCTATTTGCACATTGCGTCCGACATGAAACCTGGCATCTGCAGTAGACAATTTTCGCAGATGCCAGGTTGCCAGTGTCTCAGCCAGATTGCACTTTTTTTGAACTCATGTCAGCAGGGTCAGGCGACTTCGAACAGTGCTGCAGCCCCCATGCCTCCGCCGACACACATGGAGGTCACCACGTATTTCACGCCACGACGCCTCCCCTCAATTAGAGCATGCCCGACTTGTCTCGCACCTGTCATGCCGTAGGGGTGGCCAATCGATATTGCACCGCCGTTCACATTGTAGATTTCGGGATCGATCCCAAGATGGTCACGGCAATACAGAACCTGGCAGGCAAAGGCTTCGTTAAGCTCCCAAAGGCCGATGTCTTCGATGCGAAGACCTGCATTCTTCAGCAGCTTTGGAATTGCAAAGATCGGGCCGAACCCCATCTCTTCCGGTGCATTTCCTGCAACAGTCATGCCGCGATAAATACCCAGCGGTGTGAGGCCCCGCTGCTCAGCCATTTTGCCTTCCATGAGAACACAAGCCGAGGCCCCGTCAGAAAGCTGGCTTGCGTTTCCGGCAGTGATCACGCCGCCTTCGACAACCGGGTTCAACTGGCCAAGAGTTTCGGCCGTCGTGCCCGGCCGGTTGCCTTCGTCTTTTGACAAGGTCACCTCTTCCAGGGTTTCCTCTCCGGTTTCGCGGTTCTTGACGCGTTTGATCGCCGTGATCGGGACGATCTCGTCATCAAAAGCGCCAGTGGCCTGAGCCTGGGCCGTCCGGGCTTGGGAAAGTGCGGCGTACTCATCCTGCACCTCGCGGCTGATCCCATAGGTCCGGGCCACATTTTCCGCTGTCATCAGCATCGGCATATAGGCATGTTCAGATTGGTCGATAACGTTTGGATCTTTCTCATCGCCCGCCCATTTCAGATAGGCATTCTGCAGGGTGGAGATATTTTCCTGCCCGCCAGCCACGGCAACGTTCTGACCATCCACAATGACCTGCTTTGCAGCCGTCGCAATGGCCATCAACCCGGAGGAGCATTGCCTGTCGATCGTCTGTCCTGCCACCGTATTGGGAAAGCCCGCAGCCAGCGCCGACAAACGAGCGACATTCATGCCTGCTGTTCCCGCAGTCAGGACCGATCCGATGACAACATCTTCGATCAAACCGGGGTCCACGCCTGCACGTTCAACCGCGTGCTGCATGGCGTGCCCCATCATGGTAGGGGACTTGATGTTGTTCAGCGCACCTTTGAAGGCAACCCCAATGGGGGTTCGTGCGGTTGAGACGATAACGGCTTCTCTCATGATTTTTCCTTTTTGGCATCAAAATGTGCGTCAAGTGTCACGCCCGAGGTTGCAAGTTGTTCCAGCAAAGGCGCAGGCGTGAACCACATCTCACCATAGGCACCTAGCGACTGCCGATAGTGGGTCATGCGTTCCATAATCTGACTTAATCCAATCTCGCCAGCATAGTGCATTGGGCCGCCGCGCCAGTTTGGGAAGCCATAGCCATTGACCCAGATCAGGTCGCAATCACCCGGGCGCGTTGCAATTCCCTCTTCAAGGATCAAGAAGCCCTCGTTGATCAGGGGGAACAGACAACGCTCAAGGATTTCCTGATCGTCGATGTCCCTGCGCTTCACGCCATGCAGGTCCGCCAGCTCGGAACTGATTTGAACCATCTCTGGGTCTTCGACCCGTGTCCGCCCCTCGTAGACATAGCTTCCTCGCCCGGTTTTCTGACCCAGTCGGCCTAGTTCAAACAACCTGTCCTGCACAGCCTGGTATGTCGGGTCATGCGCGATTTCACTACGCCGTTCCTGACGCACGCGTGCGCCCACATCGACTCCGGCCAGATCTGCCATCGCATGAATACCCATGGCCATGCCGAAGCCTTCAAGGACGTCATCCACCTGTTTCGGCGTCGCCCCCTCTAGAAGCAGACGGGATCCTTCTCGGAAGTATGGTTCCAGCATCCGGTTTCCAACAAAGCCGTAGCACACGCCAACCGTGACAGGGAGCTTTCGGATCTTCTTTGCGACCGTGCTTGCCGTTGCAATGACATCGGGAGCGGTCTTGGCGCCCCGCACCACCTCTAGCAAGCGCATGACGTTCGCCGGGCTAAAGAAATGGAGACCAATCACATCCTCCGGGCGGGAGGTGACCGTGGCTATTTCATCAAGATCCAACGTCGATGTGTTTGAAGCCAGTATTGCGCCAGGTTTGGCGTGTAGGTCTAACGCTTCGAAAATCTGGCGTTTGACATTCATGCTTTCAAACGCCGCTTCAATGATCAGGTCAGCCTTCGCAAGGCCTGCATAGCTGAGCGTCCCGGTGGCGTTGGCGGAGATTGCCTCTGCCCGATCGGCACTGAGCCGCCCTTTTTGAGCCGCACGCTGGAAATGCTCTCGGACCTTTTCCAGCCCCTGTTCGAGCGCGCCTTGCGTAGTTTCAAGAAGCGTGACCGGATACCCCGCCTGCAGAAAGGCGATAGCAATGCCGCGCCCCATTGTTCCCGCGCCGATCACGGCGACCGATGCAATGTCACGTGGTCGGTCCGCACGGGTAGCGCCCGGAACCTTGGTGCATTCACGTTCTGCAAAGAACAGATGCCGCCCGGCGCGCGATTGAGGTGTGTCTAGCAGTTCGGCGAAACCTGCCTTCTCTTGTGCCAACCCCTCGGACAGCGGCAATTCGCATGCGGCCTCGATGGATACCAAGCATCGTTCAGGGGCGACATGGTTTTTGGACCTGTGCGCTATCTGATCTCGGAAACCCGTCAGATATCCCTTCGGATCAGGGTGTGTGACGGTCATATCCGCACAACTGCGTTTTGGATCGCCCTCATGGCTGACACGGGTGGCAAAACCCAAAACATGCGCGCGAAAATCCTGGTTGTTCTCAAACAGTGCGTCGACCAGCCCGCAAGACAGGGCATATTCACCCTTAACAGGATCACCCGACAGGATCATCTGCGTTGCCGCTTCCAGCCCGGCAATCCGGGGTAGTCGCTGGGTGCCGCCGGCACCGGGCAGCAGCCCCAGATTGATCTCAGGTAGGCCCATCACGGCATCCGGCGTGGCGACACGGTAATCACAGGCAAATGCAATCTCCAGCGCACCTCCCATCGCGGGACCTGCTATCGCGGCGATAATAGGTTTCTTGCTGGTTTCAATCGTTACACACAGGTCTGGCAGGTCCGGCTTGTCCCAGACTGCCCCTGTACGAAACTCAGCGATGTCAGCGCCGCCGCAAAAGAGCGGCAGAGCCGAGCATAGAACGATAGCTTTGACCTGTTCATCGGCGTCCAACTCGTGGATGGCCGAGGAAAGCGCCTGCCGCATCTTCAGGCCAAGAGCGTTCACTGGCGGGGCATTCAGCTCAATGAAAGCGACACCCTCGGCGTGTTTAATGGAAATCATGTTTGGAAACCTCAATTGGACTGTTTGGTAAGATCTTGTTCGATCTCTGCCCAATCGTCGAAGTGGATTACGTTGCAGGGTGAATTCACGTTCTCGAGCCAGACAAAGACGGAGATGAATGGCTGGTCATAGACCCGGGTGGCGTGGGGATCGCCCGCCGCGTTCCAGATAAGTGATCCAGCCGGATAATCCTGCCAGTCACGGGTGCCAAACCGCCAACCAGATTTCTCGGACAGGTTCAGGTACAGCTCTGGCGCGTCGTGGTTGTGGTCGCGATACAGCGTTCTTGGACCCAGCATGAAAATGCCAAGGTTGAAATCGGGATGGTGATGTCCACATGCGTCTGGCCCAATCAGCAGAGTATGTAGGTTACACTTTGTGTATCCCTCGCCCAATTCGGCACCAGGGGGATAGAATTGGGCGTTGTCTTCGCGCCAGATCAGATCATCCTTGGCCGCTATCAGACAACGTGCGATTTCTTGCAATTCGGGGGCGACAATCCCGGCGATGGCGTTCTTCAGAACCTCATCGTGCCGGGTTCCTTGGGGAGGTAAATCAAAGAGCCTCTCACCCTTCAGGTCCATGGCTGCCAGCTTGTCCAACGTCAGATCAACGCCGCGCGTGGCAGCTCTGTGAGCCTGCAGATAGGTGACAATGGATTGAATAAGCGCCTGAATGCGACGTTGTTTGTCTGTCATGATTTTAAGTCCGAGCGCGTCGAAATATCTTGCCGCACGAGTTTCTTATCGAGTTTGCCGACGCTGGTTTTTGGAAGGCGGTCGACAAAGATTAATTCGTCCGGAACTGCCCATTTTGATATCTCACCTGCGTCGACACGCGACTGGATTTCTTTCATAGCGCTCTGGCGTACAAGATCCGGGTCGGCATCCTTTGCGACTTGAGCGACCAACACTGGCCTTTCGCCCCACTTCGCGTGTGGCAGCCCGATCGCGGCGACGTCCTCGATGCCATCACAAGACGATGCTATGTTTTCCAGTGCCAGTGAGGATATCCATTCGCCGCCGGTCTTGATCACATCCTTGAGGCGATCCGTGATCTGCAACGATCCATTCTCGCGGATATACCCAACATCCCCGGTATGCAGATACCCACCGTCCCAAAGCGCGTCCGAGGCTTGCGCATTGTCCAGATAGCCTTGTGTCAACCAGGGAGCCCGAGCAACAACTTCGCCGGTTGTTTCACCGTCATGCGGAACGTCCTGCATATCCGGTGTCACAACACGAAGGTCAACAAGCGGGCCGGGAAAGCCGGTTTGCGCCTGCACCCCTGGGTCGTCGCTGGACAAATCGGCCACTGTCAAAAACGGACAGGTTTCGGACATCCCATAGGCCGCATGCAAGGATATGCCTGCCGCCGCCGCCCGGTCCTGCAGGCCTCGCGGCAAGGCGGCCCCCCCAATGATGACCTTCCATTGGCTTAGGTCAGTTTGCGGGCAGTTGGGATGGTCGAGCACCATTGACAGAACCGTGGGAACGCAATGGGAAAAGGTGACGCCTTCGGCTGCTATCAATCCCAAGATTGTGTCAGGGTCATATCGACCGGGATAGACCTGACGCAGCCCCAGCATCGTTGCGGCATATGGAAATCCCCAGCCGTGGACATGAAACAAGGGTGTCAGCGGCATGTAGACGTCGCCACGATGAAATCCGGCATTCCCGGGCCATGCGCCGAAACCTGCGATCAAGCCCAATGTGTGAAGGACCAACTGCCGATGTGAATAGCTCACCCCCTTGGGATTGCCGGTGGTCCCGGTTGTGTAAAACAGGGTTGCGGTTTGGTTTTCATCGAAGTCCGGGAAGTCAAAGCTGCCTGGGGCCTCACCTATCCACTCTTCATACCCTTCACCGTCTCCAATCGGTACGACGATGATGTCCCGATCAAAGCCCGATTTGATATCATCAATGAGCGGCATGAAGTCCTGATGCACGATGATCAGGTCCGGTTTGCCGTGGTTGATCGTATAAAGAACCTGGGCAGGAGACAGACGGACGTTGATCGTGAAAAGGGTCGCGCCCATCATCGGGACCGCAAAAAAACATTCAAGATAGCGGTGTGTGTCCCAATCCATGACGCCGACGCGCATGCACTCACGTATCCCGCTGACCTTTAAAGAATTGGCAAGTTGGCGCACGCGTTTGCCCAAGTCCGCGTAGCTCAGCCGCATTTCGGTGCCGCTGACGATCTCTTGGCAGGCGGACGCAATGTTCGATCTGGTTAACAAGTGCTTGATCAGCAACGGATAGCCATATGCATTAGACGAAGGTGACAATGGTGGCATGAAGGTGGAATCCTTGAGCTTCTTCACCTGCTAATCTGGCATTTCTCGTCCAGTTGAAGAATTGAAAGGAATTTCCTTTCATCAAGAAATTCTAACCGATCATATCGCACCGCGAATTGTGTTTTACCCCCTGACAGGCTATGAAAAAGAGTATCAAAACCCTGCTGCATTCGCGCCAGTCGTCGGATAACTCTGCTTGATGGTAAGCAGAGTTTGTTTCATCAAGGAGATGCAGCAATGACCACTCACATGCCCACGCTGGTTTCACTGCGCGCTTTTGAGGCGGTGGCGCGTCACAAGAGTTTCCGAAAGGCCGCTGACGAGATTTGTGTGACGCATGCGGCAGTCAGCCACCAGGTCAAAGCATTGGAAACAACAATCGGCGTTAAACTACTGGAACGCACAAGCCGTTCGGTCGAACTGACACCGGCTGGCGAGCAGTATTACCCGCCAATACGCGAACACATTCAGGGAATCATCAAAGCCACTCGGCGCATCCAGACACCTGAGGAACCGGACGTGTTGCTCGTTCAGTCCTACGCAAGTTTCAATACAATGTGGTTACAGCCCAGATTGGCAGACTTTCTTCAGGATAATCCGGACACACGCGTGCGCATCGTCTCTACCTTTGAAGACGGTGATTATGACATGCACCGGTTCGATGTGGGCGTGTTCAATGCACCACCATTTGACAAACGGTTTGACTATAGCCCGTTGTTCGAAACCGATATCTACCCGGTATGTGCGCCGGAGGCCTTGAAAACCGCAAGCGGTGGAATGCCGCTGGAAGAGCTAAAAAATTTCCTGTTGCTGAGTATCCCGAACACATGGAACGAGCCGGATGATTGGGATTGTTGGCTGGAGGCAGCGGGCTTAGATCGCGGCACTATGAAAACTGGCTCGGTCTTTGATAACTACCCACTTGTCCGGGAAGCTGTTTTGAAAAACCGCGGTATCGCCATCGCACGGGCACCGTTTTGCACGCGTGATCTTGAAAGGGGGCGCTTGGTCAGACCGTTCGACATTTCGGTGCCAGAGCCAGGCCGCTGGTATTTGGCGACGCAAAAAGAACGTGCACCCAACCCAAAGCTCGAAACGTTTATGGACTGGCTGTTTGAACAGATCGAGGCCGACCCAGCCATGCGGTTCTTCCGGGCCTGATCTGTTGGATTCCAGCTCTGCCGTCAGCGCGCGTCAGGACTGACGCGCACCGGCCTTGGATGCGACGCGAGGGACAAGAGCGCGAACCAGTTCGGTCATATCCAGTGTGCCGACCGTCTGCTCCCCATCTTTGACGATATAAGCGTGTGACGTATCCCCGCCGGACCGCGCGATCATGCTTTCGAGCGTGTCGTTCACGTCCACTTCGCCATGGGCATCTGCGGGCACTTTGTCACCCCCAAGTGGGGTCATAACCGAGCGAACCCGCAGAACCCGTGCGCGGTTGATGTCGCTCACGAAGTCTTCGATGTAGGGATCACTCGGGTTCAGCAGGATGTGCTGCGGCTCGCCCTGTTGCACGACAAAACCGTCCTTCAGGATCACAAGGTGATCGGCCAGCTTCAGCGCCTCATCAAGATCGTGAGTGATGAAAATGATGGTTTTGTGCAGCTCTTTTTGCAACTCGAGCAGCAGGTCCTGCATGTCGGTCCGGATCAGCGGGTCAAGGGCCGAGAACGCCTCGTCCATCAGCATGATCGGTGTGTTTGCACTCAGCGCCCGGGCAATGCCCACCCGCTGCTGCATCCCACCAGACAACTGCGCTGGATAATGGTTCTCAAACCCGCTCAGACCGACGCGGTCCAGCCATTTCGCGGCTTCGCGGTCGCAGGTGGCCTCGTCTTCGCCACGCACCGACAAGGGCATGCCTGCATTCTTCAGCACGGTCTTGTGCGGCAATAACGCGAACTTCTGGAAAACCATCGACATCTTTTCTTGACGGGCATGACGCAGCCCGTCCTCGGACAGTTGCATCACATCTTCGCCCTGCACGATGATCTCGCCCGCAGTGGGTTCGATCAACCGGTTCAGGTGGCGGATCAGCGTAGATTTACCCGAGCCTGACAGGCCCATGACCACTGTGATTTCCCCCGCCTGCATATCGACGTTGATGTTGTTGAGGCCCAACACGTGCCCGTGCTGCGCCAGCAATTCTTCTTTGCCCATGCCATCCCGGACATGGTGCAACACGTCCTTGTCGCGGGCGCCAAAGATTTTATAGAGCCCGGACAGGCGGACCATTGGTTGTGTCATTGAACCGGCTCCTTAGTGTTTGACTTGGGTCTTATCGACCCGTGTGAGAGCTGCCTTGGACACGCGGTCAAGGATCACTGCCAGCAGAACAATGCCGATACCCGCAACGATGCCCACACCCAGTTCAAGGTTTCGGATACCGCGCAACACGTTCACGCCAAGGCCAGGGGCCGAAACAAGAGAGGCGATCACGACCATGGCAAGGCTCATCATGATGGTCTGGTTGATCCCGGCCATGATGTTCGGCAGCGCCAGCGGCAATTGTACTCGCATCAGTTTCTGGCGGTCATTCATGCCAAAGGCATTGGCCGCTTCGATCACGTCCTGATCTACAAGGCGGATGCCCAGATCGGTCAGGCGGATCACCGGGACAATCGCATAAAGGATGATCGCGATCCCATAAAGTTTCGATTCCGTGACCGAGAACAAGAAGATTAGAGGGATCAGGTACACGAAGGTCGGCAGGGTCTGCAGCAGGTCGAGTAACGGAACCACGCTTTTTTGCAATCGGTCGGATTTCGACATGGCAATGCCAATGGGCACACCGAACAGCACCGATATCGTCGTACATACAAAGATGATCGACAGAGTCTGCATCGCCACATCGTAGTGGTCTACGACAGCCAGCAGCATAATCGAGACGGCGACAAAGATCGTCACAGGGCGCGAACGCGAGGCGTACCAGGAAATCGCCACCAGAAGCGGGACCATGATGAACCACGGCATCGCTTCAAACAGCCAAAGTGCGCCATCCAACATCCAGCTCAGTGGTTGTGTGATCGGGTCCAGAACAGTTTTCAGGACCGGTTTGGCTGCCAGAAACCCTTCTTCGATCCCGTTGGTTACATCGCGCGACTGCCATATGCGGTTGCAGCTTTCATGCAGATTATCAAACGAGGGAATTGGCATGAGCGGTCCAGAGGCCTCTTCTCCTCCTGCTTGCGCCGCAAGGTCCGCCAGCGAAAGAGACGCTTTATCGTCTGACGTGCCACACCATTCGCTCAAACCCAATGCGCTGAATAACTTGTCATAGAAGGCCATTTATCCCACTTTCCGATCTACTTCAGTGCGTTAGGGGCATCGCTGAGGATGCCCCTGTCCGTGCAGTTTACTGCAGCAATGCGGAAAGTTTGTCGCGCGCAGCATCGTTAAGCCACGCCCCCCAGACATCCTTGTAGGTCGTCAGAAAGTGCACAGCACCTTCATCGTAGGAGGCATTGTTGTCCTCGACCCATGCCAGCGTTTCGCCCATCTGTGCGTTGGTGAAGGACAGATTTGTCATCAGCTCAGAGATTTCTGCGTTTTCAGCCATGAATTCCTTGGAAAGAACTGTAACCACTTCACTGCGAGGGAAGGCGCTCATTGCTGGCGTGTCGCATTCCGCTGTGATGTTGCAGGCGTGCTTTTCAGGGTCATGGGGGCCCATATCGACCAGGGTCATCGGGTATTTGCCCAGTACCGATGTCGGTGCCCAATAAAAGCCGAACCACGGCTCTTTGTTTTCGTAGGCGGCAGCGATCGAAGCCGCAAGGGTTTCGCCTGATCCATGCACGAAGTTTTCAATGCCTGCATCAATCAACCCGCCTGCCTTCATCAGGTTGGTGCTGACATTCAGACAAGTCCATCCCTCGGGGCAATTGTGAAAGCGATTTCCGACGAGTTCGGGATTGGCTGCGATGCCTTCAATTGTTGCCAGTTCCGGATGCTCCTCCACAAGGTAGTTCGGAACAAAGAACCCTTCGACACCGCCATCTGATAGAACTTCGGTCACAGGAATGATTGCACCTGAGTCAACCAGCCCTTGGTAAGCCGGCGCGCCGTTTGTCCAGATTTCAGTCAGAATATCAGGCTCTCCAGTCTCGGATACGGATGCCAGCGCGGGGTTGCTCGAGAGCGGAACCGTCGTCACTTCGCAACCATAGCCTTGCTCCATCAGGAACTTCGAGACCGCGGTCACAATTTGCGCCGACCCCCAATCGGCCTGCATCAGTGATACTTCACCGCAGTCGTCTGCCTGGGCCGCCGAGGCGGTGATTGCCGCAGCAAATAAGCACCCGAGTCCCGTTGAAATCTTGAACATTTCTTTCCTCCTTGTTATCGGCGAAACAGGGACGGAGAAACGCTCCAAGCCAAAATTCGCCTTGTTTGTAGCGATGATTTGTACCGACAGGCCTATGAGCAAAAAACTGAAAAGAATTTTGAATCATGTACAATTGTTTACAGGTGGAGAGGTGAAGGCAGGCTCGAATTTGGTGACCTTCGTTCCAACGAAGCTCCTTAGATGTAAATCCATAGGTGGCTTATGCGTGTGTATAATTGCCTCTTCTCAAGAGACGGCAGGAGGAGTGATCACACCCGGGAACGTCCGTTCTGTGTTCATCACGCCCATTCGAACTGGCTGCAGCATCAGTAGATTTGGGCTCAATTCTGACGATCGCTGCGTTGTTCACGAACGACGGCTTCAGCGCTTTTAGCCGGTCAGTCAGACTGCCGTTAGTCCAATGCGGACAACCTCTTCCCTGTTCGATTACGGAAATTCACTGATGTTGTTTGAAGTTTTCCCTGTTTATGCGCTTAGGGAAATCGCATGTAGCGGCCTGTTCTCTAAAGAAAATTGGAGACGAAGTGACAGAAAACCCCTCAAAATGGCAATTTTTCCCTGTAATTTCCCTGTTAGCAGGGAAATTTGGCGCAGACTGGATAGCTCGAGACTGTGCGCACAGCCAGCGTTTTATCCATGTGTGACATCCGGCGAGACTCGGTACTTTTCCGGGGGAGGCCGCAACTTTCGTTTTCTCGCGCGTTTTGAAGTCTTCTGTTTACAGAACAGGCTTTTTTCGTTTCCAAAGACAGCCCCCGACAAGTGCGCTTGCTGTCCTGGTTTCAGCACGCGGGGCGCAAAGCTGACCTTCTCTGCAAACGCGCGCCAACGATGGCGTCGAATCTAAACGGACGCATATCAGAGGCGACATCCATGTCGGACCACCTCAGGACACTGGCAGCAGCATGGACCGAGTGTGGCCGCTCTCGCGGCATTTTTTGCTCAAGTCGCGCCCCCTAGAGACTTGGCACCAATCCGGCGGATCGGACGAGCAATTTTGGTGGAATGTAGGCTGGGTGATGAGTTCGTTGGTTTTCCTCAGGTGATCAGCGGTGCATCCCAACGCCACTGGATACAGTTCGGCACCTTTGAGCGTCTAACCAAATCCACGAACCTCTCGAACAGGATCGCGCGCGCCCAATGCGAGATCCCATCAATTGTGGCGTCAAACAGCATGATGCGCGGAATGCCGACGTTCGCAGCAGCTTACATCAAGGTCTGTCAAATTGAACAAATTGGCTATTCTGATGATCCTTCGCTCTGCTTCTTTTCTTTGATTTCGTTCTCACGGTGATCCGGCTTGGTCCAAGCAACAAGCATGCTTTTGGCTTCAGTGACGCGGCCGGTGCCTTTGCGAGACCCTCACTTATTTTGCTGCTTCAAGGGCCTCTCTCAGCATTTCCCGCGAACCGATGTGGTTTGCGAGCACCAGGATCAAACGCGCGTTGAATGCAGTGCTTTCGGCCTCAGACAACTTTGCATGGGCCGCCAACAACTCGTCATAGAACCCGTCAGGGTCCGGCAAATTAGGTTTCAATATCAGGGACATGCGTTACTCCTTTCCAAGCGTGCGGGTCAGCGCCCTTTGGACCGCCTGCGCGTCAAAAGAAGGCCAACGCGCGACGATATGCTGATCTGGGCGGATCAGATAAATGGCCTGCAAAGCGTCTCCCAAAAACCGGGCGCGCAATGCGTCTGACGGATCTGCTAAATGAAGTACATCAATGGGCGCCCCATCTACCAGCAATCCATCCGGTGCATCCCCACCAATTGCCAAGATCTGGAACTTGCCGGTCAGCCTATCCAGTAGAAAACGATCTTTGTCGGGTGCGTCCGTGCAGGCCGCACCCGGTCGCGTGACGGTCGGGCCATTCAGCAGATCGGGCCCGATGCAGGACAGATCGTCATAGACACACGGCACAGACAGCCTGCCGGAATTGACCAGAGGGCGTGCGAAACTGTGTTTCCCGGCCAAGTCCAATACGGCGTTGCGGAAGGTTTTTGACATGTCGGATTTGGGTGTCATGAAATCTGTCGCGCGCGACGAGTTCAGGATGTTTTCGTCAGCGGCATATCCCCGCTCTTCGCCGTAACTGTCGAGTAGGGTATCCGGGGCCAGCCCCTTGATCACCAGATCCAGTTTCCACGCAATATTTTCAGCATCTTGCATGCCTGAGTTCGCGCCACGTGCACCAAATGGCGACACTTGATGCGCACTATCACCGGCAAAGAAAACGCGACCATGGCGAAAATCCTTCATGCGGCGACACTGGAAGGTGTAGATCGACGTCCAGACCAGTTCGTAGTCTGGCACCTGTCCTGTTTGGCTCGACAGCATCGCATCCACACGGGCGCGGATTCGGTCTTCGTCCAGTTCCCTATCGCGGTCAATATCCCAGCCAAGCTGGAAATCAATGCGCCAGACATCATCAGGCTGTTTGTGCAGCAAAGCCGACTGACCGCTGTCTTTGAACGGCGGTTCAAACCAAAACCAGCGCTCTGTCGGGAAATCTGCGGTCATGCGAACGTCCGCGATCAAGAAATTATCTTCGAACACGCGGCCGTCGAAATCGAGCCCCAACATGCTGCGTGTCGGAGACCGTGCCCCATCACATGCGATCAACCAATCCGCTTCAAGGGTGTAAGGTCCGTCGGGGGTATCCACCTCTACGCGGACATGATCACTCTGCGACCGCACTGACGTGACGGCATTGCGCCCGCGCACCTCAATCGGGGCACCATTCCGCTGCGCGGCTTTTATTCCGTCGAACAAAAATTTTTCGAAATAGGGTTGCTGAAGGTTGATGAAGGCCGGGTTACGGTGGCCATCTTCTGGCAGCAGGTCGAACGCGAACAACTGGGTGTCGTTGTGAAATACCTTGCCGACGTTCCAGACAACGCCTTTGTCCAGCATTTGCGCGCCCACGCCAAGGCGATGGGCGATTTCGAGTGTTCGCTTGGCAAAACAGATGGCCTTGGACCCGTTGCCAACCCCGTCGTGGTCATCCAGCACCAGAACCGGGGTGCCGCGTTGCCCAAGGTCCAGCGCAATTCCAAGGCCAACGGGACCACCGCCGACAATGACAACGGGATGGCGGCGCGGCGCTGCATCCTGATCTGGCACTTTGGCGTAGGGGTAAAGCTTGAAGACGGTCTCGTAGCGTTGGGCGACCATATCCGATCCTCCGTCTGCTGCGGTTACCCTTGCAGGGCTTCCCACATTTCAATGTCGCGTTTGTCCGTCCAGATGCGCGGGTGGGCGATCCCGCGCGCCTCGTCGTAGGCACGGGACACGTTGAATGGCAGGCAATGTTCATAGATCGCGTAATCTTTGAACTTCGGGTCACATTCGGCCCGCACCGCTTCCCACGCCTCCTTAAGAGAGCCGCCCGCCACCGCGACCTTTGCGGCAGGCCGATAGGTGCTGTCGACAAAATCACGTGTGGATTCAATGGCCCGCTCGCAGGCATCTTTGCCAATCAGTGCGCCGCCGCGCCCCGGCGCGATGGCATCTGCATCATAGGCTTTGATTTTGTCGAGCGTATTGCCCCAATCCGCAAAATGGCCGTCGCCGCAATAACAAGCCGAATGGTCTTCGACGATGTCGCCGGTGAAAAGCACGTTCTGATCCGGAACATGGATCACCGCGTCTCCGGCGGTATGCGCACGCCCGATCTGTTTTATATCTACGCGGCGATTGCCCAGATAGACTGTCATGCTGTCGTTGAACGTGGTCGTCGGATAGGTCAGGCCGGGGATGCTCTCATGACCCTCGAACAGGCGCGGGAAGCGTTGGAACTCGCTGTCCCAATCCTCTTGGCCCCGCTCCATCACCATAGAGCGCGCCGCATCGGACATGATGATCTGGCTTGCACCAAAGGCCGATGCGCCCAGCACGCGGACGGCGTGGTAGTGGGTAAGCACCACATGGGTGATGGGTTTGTCCGTGACCCCCCGTACCTTTTCAATCACCTTTTTGGCCAAGCGCGGCGTGGCCTGCGCTTCTACGATCATGACGCTGTCGTCACCGATAATGACGCCTGAATTTGGATCCCCCTCGGCGGTAAAGGCCCAAAGTCCCTCTCCGATCTCGTCAAAGGTGATCTTTTTCTCAGACATGTCCCCTTGGGACGCAAAAGCCTTTGCCATGATGGTTATCCTTTAATTGGGTCGTCGTGGGCGGGCAGAACGGTGCCGATGCAGGCACCAAACCCTATTGTGTAACCGTCGCCTTTGGCCGCGCCATGCAGGCCAAGGGTGTCGCCATCTTCGATGAAGCTGCGCGTGCCGGAAGCGGTCTCAAACGGCTCCTTCCCGCCCCAGCTCAGTTCCAGCAGCGATCCGCGGTTTTCACGCTCCCGGCCCGAGATCGTGCCGGATCCCAACAGGTCCCCCGTCCGCATCGGACAGCCTGATGTCGTGTGGTGGGCGAGTTGTTGTGCCGCAGAATAATACATCTCTTTGTAGTTGGTGCGGATGATCGTCTCGCCGTTCAGCGTTACGGTAAGCGGGATGTCATAAAGCATCGGACCGGTGTCGCGCAGATGTGGCAAAAGCTCTTTCTCTCGCACCGGGGTGGCGCAGCGGAACGGCTCAAGTGCTGCCTTGGTGACGATCCACGGGCTTATGGTCGTTGCCGTCGCTTTGGCCTGAAACGGTCCAAGAGGTTGATATTCCCACGCCTGGATATCCCGCGCCGACCAATCGTTTAGAAGCACATAGCCAAAGATATTGGCATCCGCCTGATCCACACTGATCGGACCATTGGATGCAGCCCCGACAATGGCCCCCATCTCAAGCTCAATATCGAACCGCGCGGACGGAGCCCATCGCGGGGCGTCATCGTTCGGCCCCTTGAGTTGCCCCCAAGGGCGGCGGATATCGGTGCCGGAAACCACGACAGAGGACGCACGCCCGTTGTAACCAATGGGGATGTGCAGCCAATTTGGGGGCAGCGCATTTTCTGCGCCCCTGAACATGGTGCCCACGTTTGTGGCGTGGTGCTTGCCCGCGTAAAAGTCGGTGAACTCCGTTACGCTAAAGGGCATGTGCAGTGTCACGTCGGCCTGTGGCACCAGCGCCTCGTTCCGCTCTGGCGCACCAATCGAGAGCATTTGCGTCAGCGCCGCCCTCAGCGCCGCCCAAACCTCGGGGCTTTGTTCCATGACCCCGTTCCAACCGCGTGGATCTTCCAGCAGCGACTTTGAAATGGGCAAATCATTTGCCACACGGGCGACGTCAAGAATGCGGTCGCCGATGGCCACCCCCAGTCTTCGCGGACCATCGCCATCAGAAAAGACACCGTAAGGCAGGTTATTGAGGGGAAAAGGTGTCTCGGCTGAATTGGCCGAGGCCACCCAAGATTTTTGAAGTGTCATGTTGCATCCATTTGGTTTTCGGGTCGGGCTGCGTCGAAAGCCGGCAAGTCGAGGCATCTTTGTTCGATATCAAGAAGGCGGGGTGTAGCCGACAGATCAAATTTCCAGCGGTGTGCATTATATAGCTGTGCAACAAGGCAGATGTCGGCCAGCGTTGGTTGATCGCCAAAGGCGAAGGGCGTGGCAGGTTCAATCAGCGCAGCAAACGCGGCAAACCCATGGACCATCCAATGCTGCATCCAAGGCAGCCCCTCTTCCGGTCCGGCAATGTCTTTAATCTGGGTCACTACCTTGAGGTTGTTGACCGGGTGCACATCGGTCGCAATGACCATTGCCGCCGCCATGATCCGCGCGCGCAGCAGCGGGTCATTCTTTGGCAGCAAGGGCGGTTCTGGCTCCAGATGATCCAGATAGTCGAGGATCGCCATGGATTGTGTCAGCACCGCGCCGTCTTCCAACACCAGGGTCGGCACGCCCTGGATCGGGTTCAGCGCGACGTAGTCGGGCGCGCGCTGCGCACCTGCAACCAGATCGACCGGGCGGGATTGATATTCAATCCCCTTCATCGCCAATGCGATGCGCACCCGATAGGACGTCGTGGACCGCCAATATGTGTGAAGGATCAACATGTCACTTCTTGCCCGGTGAACCGTCGAATTTCTTTTCGATGTCACCCCAACAGTCGATGTAGTCGTCCTGAAGCGGGGCTTCGGTCGCAGCGAAGTGGGTCAAATGCTGCGGGAACCGGGTTTCGAACATGAACGACATTGTGCGTTCCAACTTATGCGGCCCAAGGTTGGCGTTTGACGCCTTTTCAAATGCCTCGCGGTCGGGGCCATGTGGCAGCATCATGTTGTGCAGACTCATCCCGCCGGGTACGAACCCCTGAGGCTTGGCGTCATATTCGCCATAGATGTTGCCCATCAGTTCCGACATGACGTTCTTATGGTACCAGGGCGGGCGGAATGTGTCCTCGGCCACCATCCAACGCTCACGGAACAGAACAAAGTCGATGTTCGCCGTTCCTGGCTGACCCGAAGGCGCGGTCAGGACCGTGAAGATGGATGGATCAGGGTGGTCGAACAGGATCGCGCCTACCGGGCAAAATGTCTTCAGATCGTATTTGCAAGGCGCGTAGTTGCCGTGCCAGGCCACGATATCAAGCGGCGAATGGCCGATCTTGGTCTGATGGAACTGGCCGCACCATTTGACTGTGACGGTCGATGGCACCTCGCGATCTTCAAACGCCGCAACGGGGGTTTTGAAGTCGCGCGGGTTGGCCAGCGCGTTTGCGCCGATGGGTCCACGATCCGGCAGGTCGAATTTCTGGCCATAGTTTTCGCAGACGAAACCACGACACGGGCCATCAAGGACCTCGACCCTATAAACAAGACCACGCGGAATAATCGCAATTTCCTGAGGGGCCACATCCAGAACGCCCAGTTCGGTCGCGAACCGCAGCGTGCCTTCTTGTGGTACGATCAGCAATTCGGAATCGGCGGAATAGAAATAGGCGTCTACCATGCTTTCGTTCACAAGGTAGATGTGGCTTGCCATGCCGGTTTGCGTGTTCACATCGCCCGCCGTGGTCATGGTGTGCATGCCCGTCAGCCACGTCAGCGGCGCGTCGGTTTGTGGCACCGGATCCCAGCGATACTGACCCAAAGAGATCACGTCGTCCTTCACATGCGGCGCAGTTTTCCAATACGGAAGGTCGATCTTCTCAAAGCGATGGCTATGTTTAACCGACGGCCGGATGCGGTAACACCAAGTGCGCTCTGGCATTGGCTGCGTAAAGGCCGTGCCGGAAAGCTGTTCGCCATAAAGCCCGTAGTTACATTTCTGCGGGCTGTTCATGCCCTGTGGCAAAGCCCCTGGCAGGGCCTCCGTTTCAAAGTCATTACCCCAACCCGGCATGTAACCTTCATGCGTGCCCACAATCGAAGGCGCGCGCTTGAGGCCAGAAATCTCAGTCGTTTGTTGCATTACCCGGTCCTTTCAATTGAAACCAATTTATAGTTGGCTTTGTAACTAACAAGGCATAAAGTTACATTTATGACTAATATTTCCGATTACGATCTGCGGGACTTCACGCCATACCTGCTGAACCTCGCATCCGAGACAACGAGCCTCGCGTTTCAACAGCACTACCGGGACACTTACGGGATGTTGCGCACGGAATGGCGGGTTCTGTTTCACCTCGGTCAATATGGCCCACAGCTCGCGCGGGATATCTGTAACCGGGCCCGGCTGCACAAAACAAAGGTTAGCCGCGCAGTTCGTGCGCTTGAACTAAAACGATATCTGCGCCGAAGCGAAGATTCCAAGGACCGCAGGCAAGAGCTGCTGGAATTGACGCCCATGGGCCGCAGTGTGTTTGCTGAACTTCGCCAGGCCGCGCAGAAATTCGATGAGAACCTTGTTGCGCAATTCACCCCGGAAGAGCGCGCGACCCTTAAGCAATGCCTCGCGCGGATCGCTGACCTGTAGACCGTCATCGGGGCGCAACGGCCATCCACGCCGTCTTCATGTGGGACACCTGATCAAGCGCCCGCAAAGACCGGTCATACCCGTATCCCGATTGTTTTACGCCGCCCATCGGGACGGTCACATCCGTGCCGCCATAGGTGTTGACGTGGACAACCCCGGCCTGCAAATCTCTCACCATCCGGTTGGCACGATCAAAATTGGACGTCCAGACCCCCGCAGCCAATCCAAGGTCTGAGTCATTTGCCAACGCAATGGCCTCGGCTTCGGTGTCAAACGTTGTGACTGTTAAGACGGGGCCAAACACCTCATCGCGAAAAATCGCGTCACTTGGGCGAACGTCATCGAAAATCGTAGGCGCCATATAAGATCCCGCGTCGTGCAGGCTGTGGCCGCCGGTCACCAGTCTGACCCCAGCGGCTTGTGCAGCGGCCACATGATCAAGGTTGCGCTTGAGTTGGTCGTGCGAATGAACCGCCCCAATATCGTTGGCAGGATCCAGCGGATCACCGATGCGCAGGCTTTCGGCCATGGCAACTAACCTGTCCAGAACCTCGGTCTTGATGCCCGACTGCACCAACAATCTGGACCCGGCGACACAGGTTTGCCCCGAATTGCGAAAGATCGCACCGATGGCAGCTTTGCAGGTCGCTTCGATGTCAGATGTATCATCGAAGATGACGTTTGGGGATTTGCCACCAAGCTCAAGATACACGGGCTTCAGGTTCGACTGCGCAGACGCCATCAAAAGCTGCCGCCCGGTGCCCCCGGACCCAGTGAAGAGCAATGCATCAACGTCATCGTGGCCAGCCAGCGCAGCCCCCGCTTCGTGTCCATGACCAGTGACCACGTTGAAGACACCGGAGGGAAGACCGGCCTCCAGCGCCAGTGTCGCGATCCGCAACAGGCTGAGGGACGCGCTTTCGGACGGTTTCAGCACAACCGAATTCCCCATCGCTAGCGCAGGCCCGATTTTCCACGCCCCGATCATCAAAGGAAAGTTCCAAGGCGTCAGGACGCCGATCACTCCGATTGGCTGCCGGTGGATCAGACCCAGCCGATCGTCAGCTGAGGGCGCGATTTCACCGCCGACCTTGTCGATTGCTTCCGCGTAATAACGGATGGTTTGGGCACATGACGCGGGCTCTGCTTTCAACGCCATTGCGAGTTCGGTGCCGTTGTCACGTACCCCAAGCACGGCCAAAGGCAGCGCCTCAGCATCAATCAGATCCGCCCAGCGCAGCAAAACCGCTTTGCGTTGTGCAAGGGGCATCTTCCGCCACCGACCATCGGCGTAAGCAGCGCGCGCTGCAATCACAGCTGCGTCAACGTCTCGCACTTGCGTTGCGGGAATCGTCGTGATTGGCGCACCGTCGATAGGTGATGTGACGGTGATTCTGTCGTCTGTTGTCTGATGCCTCCCATCAATCAGGTTTGACTGATCGGAAACCTCAACAGACCTCAGAATTTTTATTTCGTTCAAATCCAGCATGTTAGCCCACCTTCGCACAGGATCGTGAGGTTGTTTTTAAATTGTTTTGTTGCAAATGGAATATTTTTATTTCAAATGCAACTAAATTACGTTTGAGCGGACGGGAGGACGCGCAGCGATGGACACAGGCCTCATTCACCCACTTCAACCCGATGGCGACGAAGCATTTCTCGGCGGAAAAGGTCTGCGCCTTGGTGAGTTGATCGGCATGGGCTGCAACGTCCCCAAGGGCTTTACCGTAAAGGCTGTTGCGCTCGACCAGTTGATCGAAGGCACGACCCTTGGCGATCAAATCAACACTGTTCTGGATGGTCTAGACGCCGCCGATGATGCCGCCTGCAATGCCGCTGCTGCCCAAATCTCCGCAGCGATCTGCGGTGCGACCCTACCTGCTGCGATGCGCGCTGCCTTCACACAGGCCTACGATCAGCTTTGTTATGACACGCGCACGCTTAGCCTGCAGGTGGCCGTGCGGTCATCCGCAGTTGGTGAAGACGCCAAAGACGCAAGCTTTGCCGGACAATTTGAAACATTCCTTGGGGTTGCGGGCCATGATGCCCTGATCACGCATATCAAAAAGGTATGGGCCAGTTTGTACAACGCCCGCGCCATCGGCTACCGCGCCCGCAATGATTTGGGCCGCCACGGCCGCATGGCTGTTGTTGTTCTGGAACTGGTCAATGCGCGTGCCGCTGGCGTTGCCTTTTCCGCAGACCCGCTGACGGGCAAGCGGGACCGGATCGTCATCGAAGGCAACTGGGGGTTTGGCGAATCCGTTGTGCAAGGTGTCGTGACCCCGGACCGCGCCATCGTTGATAAAACGGACCTGCGGGTGCTGGATGTCGCCGTCACCGAAAAGGTCATCGTATCTGTCTTTGACGCGGCCAAAGGGCTGGTTGTTGAAGTGCCCACACCGGATCTGTTCCGGCATGGTCGCGTGTTGAATGATGAGGAAATCAAAGCCATCGCTGCGGCGGTGCGCAGCGTCGAAGAAAACGTCGCGGGGCCGATTGATGTCGAATGGGTGATCCCGGCGCA
The DNA here is from genome assembly GCF_041103235.1 of Yoonia sp. R2331. NCBI lineage: Bacteria > Pseudomonadati > Pseudomonadota > Alphaproteobacteria > Rhodobacterales > Paracoccaceae > Cognatiyoonia > Cognatiyoonia denitrificans. The sequence goes on from NZ_JBGCUN010000001.1 coordinate 2,674,456, forward strand.
CCGCGCGGTGGGGGACCCGCCGGTTCTGGTTCAGGTGCGCCCGATCACCACATTGGGCCAAGAGCCTGCGCCCGAACCTGCCCCCGCCTGGAACCCTGCCGCATACGCCGGCAAATATGCGTTTGGCGTCAAGGGATGACGCGCTGCTTTGACTATGTGATTGTGGGGGCCGGATCCTCTGGGGCAACGCTAGCCGCGCGACTAAGCGAAGACCCATCTGTTAGCGTTTGCTTGATCGAAGCGGGGCCGCGCGACACACATCCCGCCATTTCGATCCCACTAGGGCTGATCTGGTTATCAAAGCACCCAAAACTGAACTGGCTCTATACATCGACCGCGCAAGAGGGTCTTGGCGGGCGACAGGTCTCTGTTCCACGTGGCAAGGTTTTGGGCGGGTCGTCTTCGATTAATGGGATGATCTACATCCGTGGTCAGGCTGCTGACTATGATGGGTGGGCGGCGCAAGGATGCGCTGGCTGGTCTTTTGACGACGTGCTGCCGTATTTCATGCGATCGGAAGGCAATTCGGCCCCCGGCGTTGACCCGACGTTTCATGGGTCGGATGGACCGCTGTCCGTGCAACGCCTGACAGACCCCAGTCCAATGAACGATGTCTTTATCGAAGCTGCCGGTCAGTTGCAGTATCGCCAGACGCGTGACTTCAACGGCGCGGATCAGGAAGGCGTTGGTGTCTATCAGGTCACGCAGTCCGGTGGGTCCCGCATGAGCACCGCCCATGCGTTTCTCAAAAACACCCAAACGCGCCCGAACCTGCATATTGAAACGGATGCTGTGGTCAGTGAGGTCGTCATGTCCGAAGCGACGGCTCAGGCGGTTCGTTTGAAACGGAACGACGGCCAGACCGAAGACATTGAAGCGCGGATCGAGATTATCCTCAGCGCGGGTGCCATCGGATCGCCAGAACTTCTGTTACGGTCCGGAATCGGACCCGGCCCGCACCTTCGCGCCTGCGGAATTGCGGTTCATACTGCGCTTCCCGGCGTAGGCGCCAACCTGCAAGACCACGTCGACTGTATGGTCATCTGCGAAAGCACATCGCGCACGCCATATGGGATTTCAATGGCCGGCCTGCCGCGTTTGTCCTGGGAAGGGCTGCGCTATGTCTTTGGCCGCCGCGGTATGTTGAGCTCCAATATGGTCGAAGGCGGCGGGTTCATCCGCTCTGCACCGGATCAGGATCAGCCTGATCTGCAGTTCCACTTTATCCCCGGCCGCAAAAGTCACCGTGGCAAGATGCTGGAATGGGGTCATGGTGTGTCGCTGCACACTTGCGTCTTGCGCCCGAAAAGCCGGGGGTCCCTAACGCTGGACCCATCCCGGGTTGATGGCGATCCACTGATTGATCTGGGGCTATTGCGCCACGAAGACGACCTGCGACTGCTGACCAAAGGCGTTGGTATTGCACGTGAAATTCTGCGCCAGGACCCGTTCAAACCCCACGGCCTGACAGAGATTTTGCCAGGGAAGGCAGTAGACGACGACGACCTTGAAAGCTTTGTGCGTGCCAATGCGCGCACCGTTTATCATCCCGTTGGCACCTGTGCGATGGGCACCGGCCCCGATGCTGTGACGGACCCAAACCTGCGGGTCCATGGGGTTCAGAACCTGCGGGTCGTGGACGCATCCATCATGCCAACAATTGTCAGCGGCAACACCAACGCCCCCGCCATCATGATTGCCGAAAAGGCTGCAGACCTCATCGCGACCGACCGTCGCGCAAGGACGAAAGCAGCGTGAAGATCATCAAAGTTTAGGAGGAACTTGATCTATGAAAACCTTGTACATTGCCCCGCTTGCGCTGGTCTCGGCGCTGCAGTTCATACCAAATGCCGCTCAGGCAGAGGCCCATGCGATGTGCGGCTCGGGAGAGCCTGCAACAGGTGAACCAATCAAGATTGGTGCCATTGTCGGTCAAACCGGCCCCGCCGACTTTTCGACAGCATCCACTGCTGCCGCAGCCCTTTTTGACTGCGTCAATGCAAATGGCGGCATTGATGGACAGCCAATTGAATACATCGTCGAAGACGACGCCTGGAACCCTGAGAATGCTGCTAACGCGGCTGCTAAGCTGGTGACGGACGAGGGTGTCGTGGCGATGGCAGGATCCACGTCCTTTGTTGAATGTGGCACCAACGCGAATTTCTACGCTGAAAACGGTGTCGGCGTGATTGCCGGTGTCGGCGTCCCCCGCGAGTGCTTCTTTTCGGAAAACATCGCACCGATGAACATGGGGCCACGCCTGTCCACGCTGGGTGCCGCGATCGATGCGTTTGAAAACGACGGCGCGCGCAGCTTTGTGTGCATGGCGCCGAATATCCCCAATGTGGGTGGCTGGTTCTGCGATGGTCTGGCGGCATGGGGCGCAGACAAGGGTGTCGAGGTTTTCAACGTCCTGCACGATCCTGCCACGCTTGACCCGACATCTTTGGTCTTGCAGGCGATGTCCACGGGTGCCGATGCGATCATCGTCGCGGAACCCGCCCCTGCAGCCATTCCGATTTTCAACGCCGCCGAAGATCAGGATCTTCTGGAGGACGCGATCTGGCTAGGTCCAACGTCAATCTATGACAGTGCGTTCCCTGCCGCTGTGGGCGACTACTGGGCCGGCAGCATTCGGGCACATATTGAGTTCAACGCGCTCGACAGCACAGGTGAAGACAACCAGGCATGGATCGCCGTGATGGATGAATTTGCCGATGGCGACGCCCGTCGTGACAGCTTCAGCCAGGCCGGTTTCCTCGCGGCCAAGACAATGGTCACCGTGCTGCGCAACATCGAAGGCGACATCACCCGTGAAGCGGTTCTCGATGGTCTGAAAACGATGGAACCCATCGAAAGTGACCTGCTGTGCGCGCCATGGGCCTTTGGTCCCGGCGCACGTCACAACGCCAACACAGATGGCCGCATGGCGACGATGACGGCGGACGGCTGGGACGTGTCCCGTGACTGCTTCCGCTCTGACGACCCGGAACTGGCTGACTTAAGCCAATAAGCCTGATCGCGTAAAGCGGAGGACGACATGCCCGAACTGACACCATTCCTTGTGACTGGATTTGCCCTTGGCGCAGTTTATGCGCTGGCAGGTCTGGGGCTTGTCGTCCTTTACCGCGCAACCGGAGAGTTGAACTTCGCCTTCGGTGCCGTTGCGGCAGTGTCTGCCATGGTGACCTGGCAGATGCACGAATTCGGTCTGCACATCTGGCTCGCCTGCCTTGTGGGCATCGCAGCCGCAACGGCGGTGTCTGCCGCCTATGGTGTCATTGTCTCGGCCCATGTCGCCAAAAGAACCGACGTCGTCAAAGCGGTCGCGACACTCGGGCTGGCCCTGATCCTGTTGGGGCTCGCCTACTTTATCTGGGGCGATACGCCTCGCCGTTTGCGCCTGCCGCTGCGCGAATTGAACACCGAAGTCCTTGGTGTCCGCATCACCGGTGTCCGCATCGTTGCGATGGGCTTCTGTCTGGCCGCCGCCGTCGGTGTGACACTTCTGCTGACCCGCACACGGCTGGGACTGCAGATGCGTGCGCTGGCGGACACCCGCGATCTCTCGGCCCTGATCGGCATTGATGTCGAACGGGTCACCCTTTTTGCTTGGATCGGTTCCGGCGTCTTGGCCGGTGTTGCGGGTATTCTGCTGGGCAGCTTGGTCCGACTGGACCCCGGCGTGCTGACCTTCATGGTGGTCCCTTCGCTTGCAGCCGCCATTCTCGGTGGCCTGCGCTCGCTGTGGCTGACGCTGCTGGGTGGTCTTGTCATCGGCATGCTCGAGGCTGTCGCGACACCATTTCAATCCATTGCCCCCTACCGTTCGTTGGCCCCCTTCGTTGTGGCCATTGCGATCCTGATGATCCTGCCCGCCGCGGCCTTCAGATCAGAAAGGGCCAGCTGATGAGTTTGCTTGACATGACATCCTCTGCCACCACGCAATCGTCTCACACGCGCGGCACTTTTTTGCACCGATTGTGGCGCGACAATCCCGGCGTGATCATCGCCCTTGCCCTGTTTGTAATCATCGTTCCGTTTCTGCCGTCTTATTGGGTGCGCGTCTTTACCTCGATGATGGCCGTGGCCGCCGCTGCCCAAGGTGTCGCCGTGCTGCACGAACGGCTGGGGCATGTGTCGCTGGCGGGCATTGCGCTTATGGCCGTTGGTGGCTGGGTGTCACTGCGGTTCGCCCATGCCTTTGGTCTACCGTTCGAGGTGAACCTGATCGTGGCTGCCGTCGGCTCAGGTGTCGTTGGTGCTGTGCTTGGCCTGCCGGGGATCCGGCACAAGGGCCTGATCTTTGCGTTGGTCACACTGATGTTTGCGGCAGGTTTGCATGTCGTCGTCAGCTCTATCGGCTTCCCTGATGGCGGGTCCGGCTTCTGGGGCCGCGTGGATGGCAGCCGGGAACGTCAGATGATGCAACGCCCTGCCCTCGCACAGTCAGACCGCGCCTATTTCATCTATGCGACGATCATCGTGGCCTTTGCCTTTGCCGCCACCTATGCAGTCCTGCGGTCCAGCGCGGGGCGCGCCTGGGCGATGATCCGGGCAGGCGATACTGTAGCAAAATCCGCAGGCGTCAAGATCGGCGCTGCCCGGTTCAAGGCCTTTGGCCTAGCAGGCGCGCTGTCGGGCATTGGCGGCACACTTATGGCCGGGTCCATCGGTCAGCTGGACGGGCGCAGCTTCGACGCGCTGCAATCGCTGTTGTTGTACGGTCTGGTGATCGTGGCCGGGCCGTGGTCCTTGGCTGCCGCCTTGATCGCCGCATTTCTTTATCGTGTGTTTCCAGCCCTCTTGGACAGCTGGGGCATCGACGGGGATGTCGCGATGATCATTTTCGGCATTGCGCTGATCCACGCGATTGTCAGCGCGCCGCGTGGCATCGCGGGGCAGTTGCAAGACCTGTTCAGCGCAGTTGGCACCAAGCTGAAAGGGTCCAAAGATGATTGAATTATCTGACATCACCGTATCATTTGGCGGTGTAAAACCCATCGTAGATCTGAACCTGACGTTGGACGGCAATATCCAAGGACTCATTGGTCCCAATGGCGCAGGCAAAACCACGCTCTTGAATGTGCTGTCGGGGTTCGTTGTACCTGTCGCGGGCGCCATTCGGATGTTTGATCAGGACTTTGGCCCGGTCCGCGCAGAAGATCGGCTAAAGCATGGCATCACGCGGTCCTTCCAGACGCCGCAGGTCGCAACGGATTTGAGCGTTGCGGAAAATGTGCTTGTCACCCTCGACAGCCTGCACCTGCCACGGGCAGAGGCGCAGGTACGGTTGGAAGAGACGCTTACCCTTCTGGGGCTGAGCGCGCAGGCTGACAAGATGGGCAGTGCGCTGGATGGCTTTAGCCTGCGCATGGTCGAAATTGCCCGCTGTCTGGCGGCCAAACCCCGCCTGATCATGCTGGATGAACCAGCCGCCGGACTGGCCGCGGACGAACGCGCCCAGTTGATGACACTGTTGCGCAAGCTGCCAGACATGGACGCACAAGTCCTGATCATCGACCACGACTTCGACCTGATTGGCGACCTTTGCGACCGCGTGGCGGTGCTGGATTTCGGGACGCTCGTGGCCGCTGGCCCAACGCGCGAGACTTTGGCCAATCCAAAGGTCCGCGCCGCCTATCTGGGTGAGTTCGAAAAGGAGGACGCCGCATGAGCCAACCCAATCTGACCATCGCGGGCCTTTGTGTTGAGCGCGGCGCGCAACGGGTACTTGATGACGTGTCGCTTTCTGTGGCGCCGGGCGAAATCCTTGCTCTGCTGGGGCCAAACGGCGCGGGGAAAAGTACGCTTGTGTCCACAATTGCCGGTGAAATCGCCCCGGCTGCGGGCACGATTGCACTTTCTGACGACTCCTTGATCGGGCGCAAACCGCAACACATTCGCCGCGTAGGCGTTGCCGCGGTCCCCGAAGGTCACCGCGTACTGACGACCCTGTCGGTTGAGGATAACCTCCATGCGGCTGCCGCCTTCTTACCGCGCAAAGCCGCGTCAGAGGCTTACGATCATGCGTTGAATATCTTCCCGGAACTGCGGGAAAAACTCTCCTTGCCTGCGGGTCACTTATCCGGGGGGCAGCAGCAAATGTTGTCTTTGGCGCAAGCCCTTATGACCAAACCGAAATTCGTTCTGGCAGATGAGATGTCCTTTGGTCTGGCGCCTGTCATCGTGCGCCGCCTGATTCCGCTATTGAAACGCGTGGCAGATCAGGGCGTCGGTATCCTGTTGATCGAACAATACACCGCCATGGCCCTCGAAATCGCCGACCGCGTGGCCGTTCTAAGCCGGGGGCGCGTCATAGCCGAGGACGGCGTCGCCCGCTTCCGCGACGACCCCGACGCGATCCGAAACCTTTACATCGACACCGAAGCGGCCTGAACCAGGCCAACAGGAGACACCCATGTCCACAATCATCTCAATCGACGAATTCGTGAAAGACCCCGGTTACCCCGGCATGGAAAAGCGATTTTTCAACAGCCCCTGGATCGCAGAGCCTGTGTCGAAATTCCGCGAAGAAGACGTCGAACGGTTCTGGTTTCTCGACTTCCACTGGCCCAAGGGCACCACGCCCCTTGGGATGAGCTTCTTTGAAGACGGCTACGCCTTCGCCACACAACAGGCCGCAACGACCCTGCCTTTGCCCCCGTCCAACGGGCTGGCCGTGCGGTTCGGCGGCGTGCATGTGTTCGGCGGTGAAAGCCCCCTGAAAAGTGCTTGGGAACCGGGCTTTCGCGGCATGCGCATCGGCAATGATCTGGGCGGCATTCTCGAAAGGTTCAACGATACGTGGGCCAAGCGCGAGGCAGAGTTGAAAGCCGGGTTCTCTCATTTTCGCGATTTTGACACAGCAGGCGCCAGCCTGACTGATTTGGCGCAATTCGCCAATGACGCGCGGTCGTTCCAAAAGTTCGCGTGGGTCACGCATTTTGGTCTGATGTATCCGCTATTGGCGAACTACGCCGGTTTCTATGGCCTGTGCGCAGAGCTCGGCGTGGAGCCGGGTGAGATCGCCAAATTCTTGCAAGGCGAGAAGACCAAGATCATCGACACCGACGTCGCGCTTTGGAACCTCACCAAACGCGCGAAAGAGCTGGGCGTGGCAGGTCATGTCACCGGCACACCGGCGCAAATGCGCACGGCAATGGACGGTGCAGGCCCCAACGGCGCTGCATGGCTGGCCGACTATGATGCTTTCCTTACCGAATGGGGCTGGCGGTGCACAGGCATTGCCGACCCGCTTGAAAAGCCGTGGATCGAGGATCAGCAACCGGTCGTCGGCCTGCTTGAAACCTTCCTGCAGAAAGCCGGTGCGCATGATTTCGATGGCGGTTTGGCCATGGCGGCGAAAGAGCGCGATGAAGCAGTCGAAGCCGCTCGCAGCAAATTGACCCAAAGCGAGCAAGCCGCCTTCGATCAGGCGCTGGCCGGATGCCGCATGGCCAACTTCAGCTGGTGGAACGAAGATCATAACGTCGTCATCGATATGCAGGCCACCATCCCGATGCGCCGCGCCGCCACCGCGATTGCCGAAAAGGCAGGTGCGGACAGCCCCGATGACGGGTGCTTTCTGTTTCACACGGAACTGGTCGAACTGGCCGAAGGGTCAACGAACTGGAAAGCCCTGAAATCCGTCGTAAAGGACCGACGCGATTATTACGATCACTGGAACAGCCGCCGTAAGGAAATGCCAAAGGTCGTGGGCACTGTGCCGGACAATGTGGGCGATCCAATCCTGATCGAAATCGTCGGCTTGCACGAGAAATTTCTCGCCGCCCAGCGGGGCGAAATCGGCGCCGAATTGGCAGGCATCCCCGCCTCCAAAGGGTCCGTCACTGGACCCGCAAAGGTCATGCACAACGCAGACGACCTGCATCTGTTGAACCCCGGCGATATTTTGGTGTGCGAAGGCACCGCACCGTCGTGGACGCCCGCGTTTACCAAAATCGGTGGCTGTGTCTGCGATAATGGCGGGACGTTGACCCATGCCTCTATCGTCAGCCGCGAATATGGCCTGCCTTGCGTGGTTGGCACCGGTGTCGCAACGAACGCAATTCAAACCGGGGATATCGTCACCGTCGATGGAACAAACGGCATCGTCCGCATTCAAAAGAAGGACGCAGCATGAGCCCCTCCCCCACCCTATTGCTTCTTGATTTTGGCGCGGTCATTTCAAAAACGATCTTTGAAACCCATGACCACACGGAAAATGTGCTGGGCCTCGCGCCTGGAACGCTCACGTGGCTCGGACCAATCGATCCGTCAACAGACCCGCTTTGGCGCGACATGATCGCAGACAAGATCACTGAACGAAACTATTGGGAACAGCGGGCCGCTGAAGTGGGCGCACTGATCGGAGAGCCTGACTGGCAACCTTCCGACCTTTTGCGCCGCGCCCGTGAAGGCATGACCGCAGATGCAATTACCCGGCCCGAGGCTCTGGCCTTGGTGCGCGCTGCAAAACAGAACGGCAATCGCGTTGGCATCCTGTCCAATGAACTGGCGCTGTTTTTTGGCGACAATTGGCGCGCGGAATTGCCAATTTTTGAAGAGATGGATGACGTGATTGATGCATCCTTTGGTGGCCCGCTCAAGCCTGACCCATTGGCCTATCAAGGCGCGGTGCAGGCGTTCAAGACAACCGCTGATGATATCGTCTTTGTCGATGATCAGCCACGCAATGTGACAGGTGCGCAGGATGCAGGCCTTAAAGCGGTGCAATTCGATGTGAGCAGGCCTAAGGCGTCCTTTGGTCAAGCGGCCCGCCTCTTGGATATCGAGGCGCAATACGGTAGGTATTTGCATCTCGCGGAAAGACCAAATGAAACGATCCGATCAAAAGCAAGTTGATGGACAACAGGCAAGAATCACCGGTGCAACAGCAATCAAAACCAAAAGATGACACGCAAATCCGGTTGGATGAATTCCTGCCGTTTCAGTTGGCCGTGGTGGCCAATCAGGTCAGCCAGAAGATTGCAAAGATCATCGAGAAGGATTTCAGCCTTCACATTCCAGAATGGCGCATCCTCGCGACATTGTCTTATCATGCGCCGGTGTCGTCACAGTTTCTCGTGTCTCACACGGCGATGGATCCAGCACGTGTCAGCCGGGCGCAAACTCGGTTGTCAGATTTGGGTCTGGTCAGTGTCAGGCAGGATCCGGATGATAAACGACGGGTCTTGGTCAACTTGACAGATCACGGCGCCGAAATCATCGCTGCAACATTGCCAAGTGCGCTGGAAGCAGAAAAAGACATTTTTTCAGCATTGTCACAGCACGAGTTGGACATGTTGGATAACATATTGATCAAGATCCTTGCTACGTTGCAGGCCGAGAACACCTGACACGACGAGTACGAAGCCGAACCATACCCGCGCATTTCGAAGCGCCGCGCTAAGGCATGGCAATCTAGGCTGCTTCCTCCTTGCCCATACCAACGCGGCTTCGATGAGGGCCAAAGAGGCAAGCAAGACCAAGGATGACCCCCGAGACCGTAGCGATCATGCCCGCAGCACTGACGGCGTTCGTCGCACCAAACCAGAGCGGGCCGTATCCCGCAAAGACGTATCCCAAGATGGCCGAAAGCGTTGCAAAGGCCACAGACCACCAGACCTGATGCCCCAGCGAATTCGTCATCAGACGCGCCGCCGCAGGCGGGCAGATGAACATTGCAATCACGATGATGGAACCCACCGCATCAAAAGCGGCTACGGCTGCGACGGCCGCCGTCACGACAAGCCCAAACCCAAGTGCCGAGGCCGGAATGCCAAGAGCTTCTGCAAAGCCTTCGTCAAACGTTGCGATCTTAAGCCAGCGCCAGAAAACCACCGTCAGGACAATGACAATAGCGCAGACGAATGCGATCCGGGGCAGCTCTACGGGTAGGGTGGCCAGTGCCACCGGATCAAGCAGTGACCGCCAACCTTCGGCGCGAAACCAGATGAGGGATTCCAAATTTCCCATCAACGCGTGTTCTACGTCAATATGGACCTGGCTGGTGTCGGTTTGCTCTAGGATCAGAACGCCTGCTGCAAACATCGAGGTGAAGACCACACCCATAGCCGCCCCCGGTTCAATCTTGCCCAGACGTTTGACCGCTTCGATCAGGATAACAGCGACAACAGCCGCCCCGGCAGCACCAAGCAGCATGGGAATGGCAGAGATCACGCCAGTGACAAGAAACGCCACGACGATGCCCGGCAGCACAACATGGCTGATCGCATCTCCGATCAAGGCCTGACGCCGCAAGATCAGAAAGTTGCCGGGCAATGCACAGGCGATGGCCGAAAACACGCCGATCAGGATTGGTGTCAGCGAGAATTGAACGAAATCAGCGCCCATCATGTGCCTCCCAAGGCAACAGGCCCGCCAAGCCTGCGGTCAAAATCAGCGATTTCATCAGCCGTGAAAACATCTTCGATCGGGGTCAGACCGTCATACCGGCCTGTCAGCCCAGCATCCTGATGCACTTCGCGCGCGACGTCCCAGCGTCGTTCGTCCCGCGCGATCTTGGCGGCCTGCGCGCGCCCCGTTTCGGTCGGAACACCATCGGCACGCACCAACCCCTCGCGGCGCAACAGGCGCAGCGTGTAGGCCTCTCGGATCGGATGCTGCGCGGCCAGCGCCAGTAACCCCTGACGGCGGTGGACGCGGGCCTGAAACTGCCGATGCCGGATGACCGCGGCCAGCACACCGCGCACCGGCGCAAAGAGCAGCGAAAAGACAAAAACCGCGGCCGCCACAAGCACGATGATTGGCCCAGTTGGTAATGCGGGCGCAGAGGCAGAGATGACAGCCCCCAGATATCCCGACGCCCCGCCTACGACACCCGCGATCCAGATCACATTGCCTGACCGTTCAGTCCAAAAGCGCGCTGTGACGGCAGGGATGATCAACATCGCGACAATCAGGATCAGCCCAACGAGCTTAAGACCGATTACGGTTACACCCATCACTAGACCCATCATCAAAAGGTCGATGCGGCGCACATCATAGCCCATGGCGGCAGCATAATCGCTGTCAAACGCCACCAGCGTCATCGGGCGGCGCATCAGCCATGTCGCCAGCACCGCAATCGAACCTCCAATAGCAATGACAACAGCGTCTTGGAATAGCATGCCAGCGGTTGAGCCAAGCAAGAAACCTTCCAGCCCGGCCTGTCGTCCGGCGCTCATACTCTGGATAATCGTGAGAAGAACGATACCGACGCCGAAAAAGACCCCAAGGACCGCACCAATGGCCGCATCTTCCGCCAGCCGGGTGTGCCGGACAATCCATTCGATCAACAAAAGCCCAATCCATGCCGTGATGGCCGAGCCCAAAAGAAGACCGATCAGACTGCGGCCGTCGCCACCCAGGCTGACCATGACGATAAACGCGATACCAACACCGGGCAGTGTTGCGTGGGCAACCGCATCAGAGACAAGCGCGCGTTTGCGCAGGAACAGGAACGTCCCCGACGATCCGGCCGCAAAACCCAGAAGTGCCGCACCGATGGCAACCAACGCGGCGTTATATCCCGCTTGCAAAAGCAGGGCTTCAAAGAACAGGTTCACTCAGGCGCCCCCGCCGCGGTGGACAGCTCGTCCAGATGTGTGGCCGCAAGACGACCACCGTAAGTCGCCTGCAAGTTCTCTGTCGTGAATGCGGTTGAAACCGGGCCTTCCGCTATGCGCCGCACGTTGATCAGGAACACATGATCAAAGTAATCGCGCACCGTGGAAAGATCATGGTGCACGGCGACCACGGCCTTGCCGTCGGCTTTCAGCAACTTCAGCACGTCGATGATCGCGCGCTCGGTCGCGGCATCGACACCAGCAAAGGGTTCATCCAGCAGGTAAAGATCAGCATCCTGTGCCAGCGCACGGGCCAGAAACACCCGCTGTTGCTGACCGCCAGAAAGCTGCCCGATCTGTCGCCGCGCAAAATCAGCCATGCCGACCCGCTCCAGACAATCAAGCGCGCGCGACTTCATCTGCCCGGACAACCGCCCCAACAGGCCGACCTTGCGGTAAAGGCCCATCTGCACGACATCAATCACGGTGGTCGGGAAATCCCAGTCCACGCTGGCGCGTTGCGGGACATAAGCAATGCGTTCCCGCGCGTCTTCGATGGGTTGACCGAAGACATGCACCTCCCCGGATAGCCGGGGGATCACGCCAAGTGCGGCCTTCAAAAGCGTAGATTTGCCCGCGCCATTGGGTCCAATGATTGCAGACATCGCCTTGGCGGGAAATGTGGCATCCACAGAGAACACAGCCGGTTTTTCGCCATAGGACACTGTGACGCCTCTGACTGAAAGAGGGATCGCAGTCGCAGGCAAGGCCGGGTCTGTCACCCGGCCTTCCTCGGCAATTATTTTGGGCGGTTGGTTGCGAGTCACTGACGGCTCCATCAGTTCAGCAGACCCTGCATGCCATCGTCGGGCGATGTGCCACCCAACGCGGCCGATATCGTCGTCGCATTATGGTCAATCATGCCGATATAGGTGCCCTCGTAAGTGCCGGGTTCGCCCATCGCGTCCGAGAATAATTCGCCTCCGATGACGACCTCATGACCCTCTGCCGCAGCCCCTTCGATCAACGCCTGGATATTCCTGTCCGAGACTGAGGATTCCACAAAAACGGCGCGAATATCGTTCTCGACCAGCATCGTGACCAACTCACCAATCCGCTGAAGTCCAGCTTCTGACTCCGTCGAAATCCCCTGAATGCCGACCACCTCAAAGCCATAGGCGTTGCCAAAATAGTTGAACGCATCATGGGCCGACAAAACAACGCGGCTTTCAACCGGGACCGTGGACAATACCTCGTTTGTGTAGCGGGCAAGATCGCCCAGCTGCGCGAGGTAGGTATCCGCATTCGCACTGAACGCATCTGCGTTTTCTGGATCAACGTCGATCATGGCATCGCGCACATTGACGACGACGCGCGACCACAGGTTCGGGTTCATCCACAGATGTGGATCGAACCGACCCTCATAATCTTCCGACCCCAGCAGCAGGTTCTCCGGCACCGCCTCTGCCACCGCGACCACGTTCCCGCCTTCGCCCAGTTCAATCAGGAAATCTTCCATCTGCGCTTCCAGATAAAGTCCGTTCCAAAGCACAAGATCAGCTTTGGCCAAGGCCACAATATCCGTGCGGGTCTGGCGATAGGCGTGCGGATCGACACCGGGACCCATCAGTGCCTGCACGTCAACCAGATCGCCACCGATATTGGTCACGGCATCTGCAATCATGCCGGTCGTGGCGACAACGGTCAGACGTTCCTGTGCTGCGGCCCAGCTCGCGGGCAGCGCCATGGTCACAACTGTCACCACGGCCAAAAATAGTCTTCTTGTGATCGTCATGGCTTTGCTCTCCGCACGAATCGGCTCGCTAATTGAGCACGCCCTCTTACCCTCCTGTTATTGCGAAGCATTCGCAAAGTCAATGTACTTGCGAAGCATTCGCAATTAGATCGGCCTTGCGCACCACCCGCGGTTCCACAAAGCCTGTTGATCAAACGCCGCCAGAAATGTCCGCGCCGTATCGACATCCGCCGCCTGCCATCCAATAGTGCGCCCAAGATCAAATATTGGGGGACGCGCGATGACAACAGGCCGGTTGGTTGGGAAACGAGTCTTGGTGACTGCAGCAGCGCAAGGCATTGGCCGGGCAAGCGCCTTAGCGATGGCGGCGGAAGGTGCGCAGGTCTTTGCCACAGATATCAACGCCGATGGGCTGCGTGACTTGGATGGCATGGACGCCTTTGTGATGGACGTGCGCGACGATGACAGCGTCGCCGCTGGCATGGCGCGGGCGAAACCTGATGTGCTGTTCAACTGTGCGGGGTTTGTTCACCACGGCACCATCTTGGACACGACTGACGACGAATGGGATTTTGCCTTTGACCTGAACGTGCGCTCGATGCTGCGCACGATCCGTGCGGCGCTGCCGGGGATGTTGGACCGTGGCACAGGGTCAATCATCAACATGTCGTCTGCAGTCTCCAACGTCATCGGTGTGCCGAACCGGTTTACCTACGGCACCACCAAGGCGGCTGTTGTCGGACTGACCAAATCGGTCGCCGTCGACTACATCACCAAAGGCATCCGCTGTAACTGCATCTGCCCCGGCACTGTCGAATCGCCCAGTTGGCATGACCGTGTTGCGGCCCTTGGCGAAAAGCTGGGCAGTGCCGAAAAAGCGCTAGAGCAATTTATCGAACGCCAGCCCATGGGTCGTGTGGCCAAACCAGAAGAGATTGCAGCACTTGTGGTCTATCTTGCCAGCGACGAAAGCGCATTTACCACTGGACATGCCCATGTGATCGATGGCGGCTGGTCAGGCCAATAACGGCCTCAAACACCGGGCCTGCCGCCCAGATTCAAAGACAGTAACGGCGCGTCCCTGACCGCCCTCCAAAGAAAGACCACAAAATGAAACTTGTCCGCTACGGTGAACCAGGTGCCGAAAAACCCGGCCTGATGGATGGCGAAACGTTACGCGATCTTTCGGCCCATGTTGATGACATCACTGGCGCCATACTGGACGATGCCACCTTGGCCCGCTTGGCAGCCCTTGACCCTACTGATTTGCCCGCTGTCGCTGGCGCGCCGCGGCTGGGCCCATGTGTTGGTGGGATCGGCAAATTCCTTTGCATCGGGCTCAACTATTCCGACCACGCTGCTGAAACCGGGGCCGCGATCCCCGAACACCCGATCCTGTTCTTCAAGGCCAACTCTGCCATCGTCGGCGCTTATGATGACGTGGTCATGCCGCGCGGGTCGCAGAAAACCGATTGGGAGGTCGAGTTGGGCGTCGTCATCGGCAAGGCGGCCAAATACGTCTCAGAGGCGGATGCGCTGGACCATGTCGCAGGCTATTGCATCGTCAACGACGTCAGCGAACGGCACTTTCAGACCCAGCTGACCGGCCAGTGGACCAAAGGAAAGTCTTGCGACACCTTCGGGCCAACCGGCCCCTGGCTGGTGACCCGCGACGAAGTGCCTGACCCCCAAAATCTGGACATGACGTTGGATGTGAACGGCCAGCGGATGCAAACCGGGAATACCAGCACCATGATTTTCACAGTGGCCCAGATCATCGCGCACCTCAGTAGCCTGATGACCTTGCACCCCGGCGATGTCATCACCACCGGCACCCCACCGGGTGTTGGCATGGGGATCAAACCTGACCCGGTGTTCTTACGTGTCGGTGACGTGATGGAATTGCACATTGCCGGTCTTGGTGCCCAACGCCAGACGGTCCGGCAAGATGTCTGACTTGCTCCTGATCTGCCCGGTCACATCCGTCATGATGTCACGGATGGAGGCCGCCTTTACCGTGCACCGCTGGGCGGATCTCGATACGGACTGGCTGGCCGCAAATGGTGACCGTATCACCCATGTGATGACCGATGGGCATCTGGGCCTGAAACCCGCGGTGATGGATACGCTGCCAAACCTGAAGATGGTTTCGTGCTACGGGGTTGGTTATGACGCTATTGATGCAGACGCGGCCGCAGCGCGTGGGATCATGGTGACCCATACGCCAGACGTGCTGAACCAAGAGGTCGCGACAACGGCGATCCTTTTGCTGCTTGGCTGCTACCGCGAAGTGCTGCGCGATGATGCCTATCTGCGCAGCGGCACATGGGAAAAACAGGGCAACGCCCCGTTGACCCGCTCTGTAGACAATCAAACCATCGGCATTCTCGGGCTGGGTCGCATCGGACAGACCATCGCAACAAAGCTCGCCCCTTGGTCGCCGACAATCCTTTACCACGCCCGGTCCGCCAAAGATGTCCCCTACCGCTATTACGACGATCTGACAGCGATGGCGGCTGCATGCGACGCGCTGATCTGCATTACTCCGGGCGGTGCTGCGACCGAAAAACTGGTGAATGCGCAGGTCATTGACGCCCTTGGTCCGCAAGGCACGCTGATCAATGTGGGGCGCGGGTCTGTCGTCGATGAAACCGCTTTGATCGCCGCCCTTCAGTCGGGGCGACTGGGTTGGGCCGGGCTAGACGTTTTTGAGGATGAACCCCGCGTTCCGCAAGCCCTGCGCGATTTGCCCAACACCCTGTTATTGCCGCATGTGGGCAGCGGCACCCATGAAACCCGCGCCGCAATGGGGGGATTGGCAATCGACAACCTGCTGCAACATCAAGAGACTGGCAACGTCAAGACACCCGTGCCGGAATGCGCAGGTCTGGCCTAGTCCCAGTCGACGTTGAACTTGTCCACGACCATTTCGACCTGTGTCGGCGTCAGCGCGTTAATCGGAATGCCGCGCGTCAGCAGCGCCAGCTTGGCCGTCTCTTCCAGCTCTTCGGTGGCAAAGGCAGCGGCCCACAGGTCCTTGCCCGCAACAACTGGCCCGTGATTGGCCAACAGCACAGCAGACCGCTTGCCCGCAAGCCCACGTACCGCATCCCCCATCCCTGGATCACCGGGCAGGAAAAACGGCAGCAACTTCACTTTGCCCAGCCGCATAACCGCATATGGTGTCAAAGGCGGGATCACATTGTCGGGGTCCACGTCGGGCATCATCGACAGGGCAACGGAATGGCTGGAATGCAGATGCACAACCGCCCCGGTCTGCGCGCGCGTCTCGTAGAATGCACTGTGCAGAGGAACCTCTTTTGTGGGTGCATCGCCAGACAAATGGCGCATTTCGGCGTTCAACAAGCTGATATGCGCAGGATCAAGAAACCCCATCGCGCTGCCTGTGGGCGTGACCAGCACATTGCCGTCTGACAGGCGCACGCTGATGTTGCCTGATGAACCGCAGGTCAGCCCACGGTCAAACATGGACTTTGCGATCCGGCAAATGTCCTCTCGGGCGCGGGTTTCTTCGGTCAAACTTCGCGTTCCATCAGTGCCAGTGCCTCTTTGAAAAAGGACGGGCCGCCAAAGTTGCCCGATTTGAGCGCGAGGGCCATCCCGTCCGTTCGCACCATCGGCACACCTGCAGCGATCCTTGGACCAATGTCCAACACGCGTGCGGCAAGCCCTTTGACCACCGCACCGCTGGTCTCGCCACCTGCGACCACGATGCGCGCGGTACCCCGCGCCTTCAACATGGCGGCCAGATTGGAAAAAAGCCCTTCAATCGCTGTGGCCGATGCCGCGCGTCCGAACCTGTCCTGCGCTGCGCGGACCTCTTCAGGGTCAGCTGAAGAATAGACCAGCGGCGGCGCGTCCTGCGACAGAATCCAATCCACCAAGGCCGCCAGATCAACCGTGCCATCGACAGCCTCTTCTGCAGTGATCTCGCGCGATGGATATGTTTTGCGATAGTCCATGACCTGCTCGCGCGTCGCACGGCTGCACGACCCCGACAGCACAACGCCCTTGCCCGTGATCGGTTGCCACTTTGGCGTGGCTGCTGCGGCTCCAAAGTTTGCTGGCAGACCAATTGCAATGCCCGACCCGCCACATAGCAGTTTGCGGTCCTGGGCGGCTGCCCCGATGACCCGCAAGTCTTCATCGTGGATGGCATCAACGATCACATGGGCCTGCACTTTCGGCATCGCGGCCCGCAACGCCAGCGGCCCTTGTGCAACCGTGCGCGCAGGCACGTGGCCCACGGCCCGCACGGTTTGTGGCGCCAGCACACGGCGCAGATCAGCGTCTTTCATCGGGGTCAACGGATGATCCTGCATCCCACTTTCGTTCAGCAAACGATCGGCCACGAACAAATGCCCCTGATAGACACTGCGCCCGTTTTCCGGGAATGCCGGGCAGACAATCACCTGATCCTCGTCCAGTTCCGCCGCGAGCGCATCCAGCACTGGGCCAATGTTGCCCTCATCCGTGCTGTCAAAGGTCGAACAGACCTTAAAGACCACCTGCCCGGCCCCTTGCGCGATCAGCCAGCGGCAGGCTGCAACGCTTTCGATTACAGCCTCTGCCACCGGTGCCGTGCGCGATTTGAGCGCGACAACCCCGGCTTCGACGCCCGCGTTGGCGGGGCCGTCTGGCACGCCGATGAACGGCGCTGTGCGCATCCCCCCTTCGGCCAAAGTCAGGGCAATATCGGATGCGCCCGTAAAATCATCCGCAACAACGCCGATCTTCATGTCTGTCCTTGGTCTAGCCTTGTAATGTGATCCGCCACGCCCTGCGGGAACAATTGCCGCACCAGCGGGTCATGCCCCGGCACGATCAGCTCTGGCGCGCTGGCAAGCCGTTCCAGCGTGTCGAACCCGTCCAGCATGTTTTGCAAATCCACCACGATGGGAAAGGGTTTGCGCAGTTGAAAATTCTCATAGTAATGCGCCGCATCTGACGCGAGCACGAGCCACCCCGCATCGGTGCGCACCCGCACCGCCTGCAACCCGCGCGAATGCCCGCCAATGCAATGCACCGTGACCCCATCCGCCACCTGCCCGTCGCCATCGTAGAACGTCAGCTTGCCTTGATAAAGCCGGGTGACCGCCTCGCAAATATGGCCCGCCGTGAACGGCATCCGCAGCACGTCGTGGCACATGCACGGACCAGTGGCAAAAGCCATTTCGGCCGCTTGCATGTGCAAATGTGCGTTTGGGAAAAGGTGCAATCCACCTGCGTGATCGTAATGCAGATGTGTCACAATCAGCGTATCCACCTCCTCAGGCTTGATGCCCAATGGGGCCAAAGCCTCGCCCGGTTCCATGCGGATCGGCCGGTCGCGCGCTGCTGCCTCTGGCCCGTCATAGCCAGTATCAACAAGGATCACCCGATCCCCTGACCGCAACACCCACATGAAATAATCCATCGCATGCGGCGCATCGTGGTTGTCGTCAAAGATAAAACTATCCCCGCGCACCCGCGCATTGCGGTCTGCGTATTTGACGGCGTGAACTTCCCAGATCATGCAATGACCTTTGCGTAAGTCTTGACCACTTTGTCCGCAATCATCGGGGCCACGGCAGTATCAAACGCCTTGAAATGGGCCGAGGCCAGATGCGCCTCAAACGCGCCGGCATCGGTGTAGATTTCGTACAAAAACACCTCGTCTGGGCGCGCATCGTCGGTGGCAATATCAAACTGATGACACCCCGGCTCCAACGCCAGCGACGTCGCTGCATTCTGCTCCATCAATGGCATGAAGGTCGCCATCTTTCCGGGTGCGATCTGAAATGTAACGACAACTGCAAAGCTCATGCTGGCCTCCTGATCAGCCGGGCAAATCCGCGTTTCACGGCGCCAATCTGGCTGAGGATCAACGCCACGTTCAGTGCCAACAGGATGGCAGCGCCTGGGCGGCTGATAAAGGCGGAAAGGTCCCCATCAGCAATGAACAGCGTTCGGCGGAAGGTTTCATCGAACAACCCACCTAGAATCACGCCAATCACCAACGGTGCAATGGGGTATTTCATCATGTTCAGGAAATAGGCCACCAGCCCCACGCCCAACATCAGATAAAGGTCATTGATCCCGCCGCCCACACTGAACGATCCGATGGTCGTCAGCACCATCACGATTGGCAGAAACACGGTCTGCGGGATCCGCAGGATCTTGATAAAGATCCGCGCCGTGAAAAGCCCCATCAGGAACATGGTGAATGACGCCATGACCATGATCGCCACCACCCGCAGGATGATCTCGGGGTCGATGGTCGGACCCGGAATGATATTGTTGATCTTGAATGCCCCCATCAGCGCGGCCGCTGGAGGCGATCCGGGAATGCCCAGCACCAATAAGGGGATCAGCGCGCCGCCGATGCAAGCATTGTTGGCGGTTTCCGAAGACAGCAACCCTTCCAGACTGCCTTTGCCAAATTTATGGCCCTCTTTACTGACCGATTTGCCGACGCCATAGCTGACCCAGCCAGCGACATCCTCGCCCACACCGGGGAGTGCGCCAACACCTGTGCCAATCACGCCAGAGCGGCTGATTGTCGGCATGTACTTTTTGACCGTGCGCAGGTTCGGCACGATGCGGCCCTGAAGTTGCACCAGTTGGCCGACTTTGACATGGCGCAACCCGTCGATGATCTGGGGCACCGCAAATGCCCCCATCAGTACCGGCACAACCTGAAAACCGCTCAAAAGATAGGGCCAGTCAAACGTATAGCGCGGCTCTGACAGCAGCGGATCAAGCCCGACCATGGCCATCGCAAGCCCAATCAGACCGGCAATCCACCCTTTGATCACCAGATCCTCGGACATCAGCGTTCCAGACAGGAGAATTCCGAAAAGCGCCAGCATGGCCTTCTCCGGGCTTGCGATGTTCTTTGAAATCAGCAGCAGTACCCAGACAAAGATCAGTAGGGCAAATGTCCCGATCAGCGTCCCGATAAAGCTGGCAGTTGTAGTCAGGCCCAATGCCTCACCGCCCCGTCCTGCCTTGGCCAGTGGATGCCCGTCCATCGCCGTCGCGGCGCTTGCCGCCGTGCCCGGAATGTTCAGCAGGATTGACGGATAAGACCCACCATAGATCGCGCCGACATAGGCCCCCAGCAAGGCAATCAACGAATAATCCAGCGGGATCTTGTTGCCGAAAAAGCCGGTCAGGATCGTCACAGCCAGCGTCGCGGTCAGCCCCGGCAAGGCACCAAAGACGATGCCCAGAAAAACCGAAACGATCAGATAAATGTAAGTGATCGGGTCGCTGACCAGCGCATAGAAAGCACCACCAAACCCGCCAAGTTGAGAAAGGACAAAATCCATCAATCCCTCCAAAGCGGACGTAGTGTTACGTAATAGTGGTATTCGATCTGGCTAAAGATCAGGCCGCCCCGGTTCGGCACGTTTTGGCGGAATCCAAAGGCCATCGCGCAAACCAGCACCAAGGGAGAAATCACCGCGATCCACAGGGTGGCCTTGGCAATCTTGTCGCGCGGCCCGCGCCAGAGGCTCAACGCGATCAATCCAACCCATGCGGCCAGCGTGATCCAATCGTCGTCATGCGGTTGACCCCATTCAGCCTGCGGAAAGTGGGCGATCAACGCATAGGCTGCAGGCACAACAACAAAGACGGCCGCAATCACCATGCGCCTGACAACGCCCCCGTGAAAGCCCCAGATCAGCGCGGTGATCAACAGCCCACTGCCCAGCACGAAATCGACGCGCGGCACGAGGCCGAAAATGTAGAAGGCCAGGATCACGGCGATGGTACTGAACCGGATCGCCTCTTCCCGGTCCCAGCCGATGCCTGCCGCGCTTAACGCATCGGCCGCTCCGCCTTCGCGGATCGCGATACCCAACAGCACAAATCCAAGAACCAGCAATGCGGCGAAGATGCCCAATGGCACGATGGCAGCGGATTCATACCAGTTGATACCTGCCACACCGGCGTTGTTCTGACCCCAAAGTGGGATATCGAAAGTCCGCCACAGAAAGAAGACTGAGACCGCGATCAGGACACATGCGCCCCAAAAGTCCCTCGCCCTCAGGATGGCCTTGTCCTGCTCCACGTCGCGCCCTCCCCGGCGGTCATATCGTGACGACGGGGCGCAAAAGCGCCCCGTCATTTAAGCGTGATGGCGTCGCGCTTACGGCTTTTCGATACCCAGGCTCATCGGATCAACATCGATCGCGCCAAGCTCTTGCAGCGTATAGGCAAAGTTGGCTTCCAGCGTGCTGAACAGCGCCTGCGCTTCTTCGCCGGACTGGCCACCGATGTCATAGTTGTTGGCCGCAGCCCATTCCGCCACGGTGTCGCCCGCCATCGCCGCGTCAAAGGCGTCCGTCAATGCGGCCTTGACGTCGTCGCTTGCAGAGTTGTGCACAGCAAAGCCAATCGCCTGCTTAAGCGGCAGATACTTGTCCAACCCGTCAAAGCTGTCGAACGCGCTTGGCACGGTCATGCCTGCAATGTCGGCGGTTTCCGGCACCAGCATTGCCAACGGCTTCAACTGACCACCTTCAATCAGCGGCGCCTGTTCTGCCAGCGAGGTCACGACCAGTGCAACTTCACCAGCAATAGCGGCTTCCTGACCGGGGGCAGAGCCTTTGTAAGGGACAAACTTGAACTCAGCGCCCGACCCATTCTGGATTGCCAGCAGGTTCAGGTGGTGGATCGAACCTGCACCAGACGCTGCCGCAGGGATCGTGCCCGGTGCGGCTTTTGCAGCTTCAACCAGCTCTTCAATCGTGTTGTAGGGGCTGTCCGCCGGGACAGAGATCAGGTCAGGCGAGCCGCCAACAATGAAGGGATACCAAAAGTCGAACTTCTTGTCCCAGCCACCCTGAACGGCGGCTGTCACGTTGGACTCGGACAGACCGACCAGCGTGTAGCCATCATCGGGCTGGTTCATGACATAGACCATACCATTCGATCCAGCGACACCGCCGGTCTGGTTGATCACATTGATCGACACCGGCAGATGCTTTTCCATCTCGGCCATAATCATGCGATTGATCGTGTCTGTGCCGCCACCAGCACCCCAAACCACTGCGGTGGTGATGTCGCGGAATGGGTAGTCCTGTGCCGCAGCCCCGGACGCCAGGCCCGTCATCATCGCAGCGATTCCCGCCAGCGTTTTCAGATTAAATTTCATTGTTTGCGGTCCTCCCAGACTCAATGCGTTTATTGTTGCACTTTTTTACGTATGCATTAATTAATGCGCTGTCAACTTATTGATGCCGGGGCACGCAAATTGTGCCATGCAGGATGAAAAGGATGCAGGGCAGGATGAAAAAGAACTTTGAGATTGCGGTCTTTAACGGGGACGGGATCGGCCCTGAAATCATGGGGCCAACAGTCGAGATCCTGAAAAAGATGGCGGATGCGTCAGACGCATATGACCTGTCTTTTGTGAACGCGCCCGCCGGGGCCGAACATTACGCCAAAACCGGCGAATCGCTGCCAGCTGCCTCGATGGACACCGCCCGCAACGCTGACGCAATCCTGCTTTCCGCCATGGGCTTGCCCTCTGTGCGTTATGATGACGGCACCGAAATCTCGCCCCAGATTGACCTGCGCAAAGAACTTGTGCTGTTCGCAGGCGTTCGCCCCGTTACCATCCGCCCCGGCCAGCGCACGCCGCTGGACATGCCTGCAGACAAGTCGGTCGATTTCGTCCTGATCCGCGAAAGCACTGAGGGTCTGTTCCATACCCAAGGCAAAGGCGAAGTGACCAAGAACGAAGCGCGCGAGACGCTGCTGATCACCCGCGACATCTCTGAAAAGCTGTTCAAGTTCACGTTCAACCTTGCCAACGACCGCAAGAAACAAGGCCGCGGTCCGGGTCGGGTCACCTGTGTGGACAAGGCCAATGTGTTCCGTTCCTTTGCGTTTTTCCGGGACATCTTTGATGCCGAAGCCGCAAAACACCCCGACCTAACAGCCGACCACGCCTATGTGGACGCCACCGCCCTGTGGATGGTGATGAAACCTTGGGACTTTGACGTGCTCGTGACGGAAAACATGTTCGGTGACATCCTGTCTGATCTGGGTGCCGGTCTGATGGGCGGGCTGGGTCTTGCCCCCTCTGCCGACATCGGCCTTGAAAACGCGGTGTTCCAGCCCTGCCACGGCTCTGCCCCGGATATAGCTGGCCAAGGGCTGGCGAACCCCCACGCCATGATCCTGTCAGCTGCGATGATGCTCGATTGGCTGGGCCTCAAGCATGACATCCCTGCCATGACCCGCGACGGCACCCGCCTGCGTGAAAGCGTCGAACAGGTGGTTGCCGAAGGCCGGGTGCTGACCCGTGATCTGGGCGGCACCGCTGGCACGGCAGAAGCTGCACAGGCCGTCACCGATACGCTTTTCGTGGCATGACCATGCGGGTTGCCTGTGTCGGCGCGGGCTATTTCAGCCAGTTTCATTACGGCAGTTGGGCGCGTATCCCGCGCGTCGAACTTGTCGCCTCTTGTAATCGCGATATCGCAAAGGCACAGGCCACCGGTCTACCCGCCTATGACAACCTCGATCAGATGCTGGCCGAAACGCAACCGGATTTGCTGGATATCATCCTGCCCCCCGTGGCCCACGCCGCCACGATCCGCACCGCGCTGGCGGCGGGTATCAAACTGATGATCTGTCAAAAGCCGTTCTGCAACGACCTGGCAGAAGCACGCGCGATCACGGCAGAGGCCGAAGCCGCCGGTGCCCGCATAGTCATCCATGAAAACTTTCGCTTTCAGCCTTGGTATCGCACCATCAAGACAGCACTTGATACCCAGCTCTTGGGCGACGTGCAGCAGGTCACGTTCCGACTGCGCCCCGGCGACGGACAAGGCCCGCGCGCTTATCTTGACCGGCAACCCTACTTTCAGGAGATGGAGAAATTCCTGATCCACGAAACCGCCGTGCATTGGGTCGATACCTTCCGTTTTCTTCTGGGCAACCCCACGGCTGTCTATGCCGATCTGCGCAAGCTGAACCCTGTGATCGCAGGCGAAGATGCGGGCCACATCATCTTTACCCACCCCGCAGGTGTGCGTGCGATGTTTGACGGCAACCGACATCTTGACCACAACGCCGACAACCTGCGCCGCACCATGGGCGAGGCGCTGATCGAAGGCACAACCGGATCCATCCGGCTTTTGGGTGACGGGTCGGTGCGTCACCGCCTTTTCGGCGACGCTGCAGAAACCTGCCTTTTGCCCCCCGACACATGGGACGGCTTTGGCGGTGACTGCGTGCATGCCTTGCAAAACCACGTCGTTTCGGGCCATCTGGATGGAACGCCATTGGAAAACGAGGCCCATGACTATCTGCACGTCATTGCCATCGAAGAGGCGATCTATACCTCTGCTGCCACCGGGCAGCGCATCGACCTGGAGAGCCCTTGAACGACCTCGACCATAAACCAATCTCGAACATGCAGCGCGCCATCAGCGAGCTGCGAGAATTGATTTTTTCGGGCCAGCTTTCTCCGGGCTCTGACCACCTTGAAAGCGAGCTGGCGGAACGGCTGGGCATGTCCCGCACCCCGGTGCGCGAGGCGGCGCTGATCCTCGAAAGCCAAGGTCTGCTGGAACTGCGCCCCCGAAAGGGCGTGCGCATCCTGCCGGTGTCTGCGGCGGATATGGCTGACATTTATGATGTCCTGACAGAGCTTGAGAGCCTCGCCGCCGAACGCGCGGCTGCCGCCGGCTACGCGGCCGCAGAACTCAATCGTCTGGCGCTGGCGATCACTGACATGGAAAACGCCGTGACCGAAGACGACCGAGAGGCATGGGCCCGCGCCGATGACGCCTTTCACCGTGAATTGGTGCGTCTGGGCGGCAACAGCCGCATCCAGAACATCGTTGGCATGATGTCCGATCAGGTCCGCCGCGCCCGCGCGGTGACCCTGTTCATCCGGCCAATGCCTGTCCAATCAAACGAAGATCACCGGGGTGTCTTTAACGCGATCCGCGACAACCAACCGCAAGAGGCGCGCCGCATCCACCGCGCGCACCGTGAACAGGCCCGCGACATGATCGTGGGGCTTCTGGAAAAGCACCACCTGCAATTGCTGTAGCTACTCGGGCCGGGTGGCATCCAGCGCTGCAATCAACGTGCTGGTGTTGACCCGCGCGATCACCGGCTCGGCCCCCGGCTGCGGCAAATATCCAAACAAAACCTGCTCTGCGTCATTCAGCTCTGCCAATCCATCCGCATCAAGCTGCAGTGCCGCTTCGCAAATCTGACCCGCACAGCGCTGCCAGATCATCGCCTGTTGTGCCGTGTCGGGGGCCGCTTCGGCGCGATAAGACAGCCCTGCAGGCAAATAAACCCCCATCGGCACCTGTGCGACGATCACAGCACCACCTTCGGCCATGGCATAGCCGATCAGCTGGATGACCAGCGTGTTGGTGTCGGCCCGTGACTGTGTCTGCACCACCCGGCAGCTGGTGCGCTGGGTGCTGACCGCCTCGCAATTCACGACCCAATCGCCAAAGCTGGCGTTGTTGGCCACTTCCGCCTCTTGCGCGCTTGCAGCACTTGCCAGTGTCATCGCCAGTCCGGTCAGAAGGTTGCGCATGTCGTGTCTCCCGTTTGCTGGCCCGACCCTAGGCACAGGCCAGCAAGGGCGCAATGACTAGCCCTGCAAAAACGTGGTCACGGCGGCCACTTCGGTGCGGTCGATTTCGTGCCCGCCATCATGCCAATGCAGCGTCACATCGGCCCCCTGTCCGGCCAGATAGTCAGCTAGCGCCTGGGTTTGCGCCGCAGGGCAAATCGGGTCGCGCCGCCCCGCTGTGATCAGGATCGCGCGCCCTGCCAAACCCGGCTGCGGCGTGGGCGACCAAGGGATCAGCGGATGCATCAGCACCGCCCGATCCACCAGCGCGGGCCGTTCCAGCACCACAGTCGCTAGAATATTCGCGCCGTTGGAATAGCCAAGCGTCAACGCCCCGTCGCCAAATCCCGCCATGAAATCCCCCATGGCGGCGCGCCGCTGGGCAAGATCATCCATGTCGTAGACCCCCTCGCCTGTGCGGCGAAAGAAGCGCAGCGCGCCATGTTCCGACACATCCCCCCGGGGCGACACCACATGCGCACCGGGCAAAACCTCGCGTGCAAAGCCATGGAACTGGCCCTCGGACCCGCCGGTGCCGTGAAACGTAAACACCAGCGGGCCATCACCCTTTGTCTCTGCGAAATGGTACACCTCAGGCCTCCAAAGGCTGCAGATGCTCTTCCAGGAAGGGGCGCAAATGTTCGTGCTGGGTTGGCAGGCGCAGCGCCTCGCCAAGGGTCGCGCGGTCTTCGTCCCGGTCAAATCCCGGCTCGTTGGTCGCAACCTCAAACAGCACCCCGCCGGGCGTGCGAAAGTAGATCGCCCAGAAATAATCGCGGTCGATGACTGGTGTCACCTGATACCCGGTGTCCAGCAGCGCCTTGCGCACCTCAAGCTGGGCGGCACGGTTTTCAACCGCAAAAGCAATGTGATGCACCGACCCGGCTCCTTGCTGGGCAGCCCCGGCATCTGGCAGCGCCTGAAGGTCGATCGTATTGGCCCCTGTGCCATCCGCTACGGCAAAGCGGGTCACACCTTCGCGGGTATCCACCCTGTCGTACCCCATGAAACCCAGCAATTCGGCCATTGCGCCGGTGTCCTGCAACCGCATGGTGGCAGCATGAAACCCGTGGATCGCATGATCCTCTGACACGCCGTTGCCGGTCCAGCCGGGGCGCGGATCGTCGCGCACCTCTGCCAGCGAAAACCCTTCGCCATCTGGGTTTTCAAACCGCAGCCGCTGCTCGCCAAAGTGGTCAACCTTGGCCATGCCCTGCGCGTCGAAAGTCGCCAGCCGATCAGCCCAAAAATCCAGCGATCCGGTTGGCACCGAAAAGACGGTCTCGCCAACTTCGCCCGTGCCCTTGCTACCGCGCTTGGCGTTCTGGAACGGGAAATAGGTCATCACCGACCCGGGAGAGCCAACTTCGTCTCCGTAGTACAAGTGATAAACCTCAGGCGCGTCAAAATTGACGGTCTTCTTGACCCGGCGCAGGCCCAGCGCCTGCGTGAAAAATGCGTTATTCTCGGCGGCATCCGACGCGATTGACGTCATGTGGTGCAGGCCTTTGATCTGATCGAGCATGTCGCCCTCCTGTATTTCCTGGCCTAGATATAGCGCGCCCAAACTATTGCGATAATCCCATCAATTTGCGATTATCTATTGCAGAAAGCGAAATAATGTCCGGCCAACTTGAACAGATCAGAACATTCATCGCCGTGGCAGAGGCCAATGGCTTTGCCCGTGCGGCCCAAACACTCGGCACCTCCGCCTCTTCGGTGACCCGCGCCGTGGCAGAGCTTGAGGCAGCACTGGGGGTCCAGCTTTTCAAGCGCACGACCCGTAAGGTGGCGCTGACCCAGGCCGGGCAATCCTACTATCAACGTATGCTGCCCGTCATCGCCGAGATTGCGCGGATTGACGATAGTGCCCGTGCCTTTCAGACCGATCTGCAAGGCAGTCTGCGAATCTCTGCACCGCTTTCCTTTGGCACTCAGTTTCTGGCAGGCCCCATTGCGGCGTTTCGCGACGAACACCCCGGCATTGATCTGTCAATCAACCTGACCGACAGCTTTGTCGACATCATGCAAGCGGACTATGAAATGGCGCTGCGTATTTCCGGCGCGCCCACAGATCGGTCCACAATATGGCGCAAAATCAAACAGGTACGCCGCACGCTTGTGGCTGCACCATCCTATCTGGCGGCCCACGGCACACCGACGCATCCCGCTGAACTCCCTACGCACGCCTGTCTTAGCTACACCAATCTGGCAGAGGGTGAGACTTGGCAGTTGACCGACCCTGTAACCGGCGACACCCACCCCGTGCGCCAGTCATTCCGCTTTGCTTGCAACAATGGCGACCTTTTGGCGCAGATGGCAGTGGCCGGTCAGGGCATTGCCCTTTTGCCTGACTTTCTGGTGGCACCCGCCCTCGCTGCGGGGTCATTGGTGCCGGTCCTGCCCAACTGGCGGACCCCCGAAATCTGGCTTACCGCATTCTATCCGCCCTACCAGAAATTGCCCGCTGCGATCGAACGGTTCACCCACCGGATTGAGCGGTCAGTCGCCGACATCGACCTGTAATATGGCGAGGCACAACTTTGCCGTGTCAAAGCGACGTAGGCTGTCCACGGATCAAGTCCGCGGCACATCCTCCACATCACCACGTAAAAGCGTTTGAAGTTAAACCAAGTTAATGACGAAAAGCGAGAACGTGTAAATATTACGTGACATAGTACAGGAGGAGAGATCGAAAATTCAGGACCGAACCGCTGCAACCAATGCGGGACGAAGTTCGATTAAGGGGTGGGAAGGAATTTCTAGAATGAAGGCTACGTCAAGCGCGTTCTTGCTTCGTTTGGAGCGTCACGCAGAGCTAAGCTGTGACGAACGCTATGTTTTTGAACAGTTGGAACGTGACGCAATCTCGCGCAAGAAACGCAGCGCGGTCTTTGACCCGGCACGCGCCGATGCTCGCATTGCAATCATTAAATCGGGGTGGGCCGTGTCCCGCGCGACCTCTGCTGCGGGGCAATCTACAATCACGCAGATCTACATGCCCGGCGACATCGTGGGCCTTGCCGATCTTGGCTTCCCTATGCCCCCGCACGACGTGCAGATGCAGACTGACGGAGCGGTCTGCCTGATCGACCGACGCACGTTGTCCCGTATGGGTCACGACCATCCGCGCCTTCTTGCGCTCTTGCTGTCCATGTCCAGCCTGGAAGAGGTGGCCTTGCGCGACCGCCTGCATGCCATCACCCGCCTATCAGCAGAGGATCGGCTGATCCATTTCATCCTGTCTATGAAAAGCCGTACTGCGCAGCTGACCGATCAACCCTCTGACCGGTTCCCCCTGCATATGTCCCAAAAAGATATCGGCGACACGCTGGGCCTGACGGACATCTATGTGAACCGCCTGATGCGCAAACTGTCCAGCACCGGCCAGATCGACGTGGCCCGGCCCTATATTCGCATTACCGACCGTGCAGGCTGGGCCAAGCGGGTCGGCTACAAGGACCGCTATGCCAATCTTGATACAAGCTGGATCGCCAACGCCTCATAGGCTCAGGCTCTATGCATCCCCCACCTAGACGTAGCCGTCTGGATTGCCGGATTGCCAGTCCCACGTGCTGCGCGCCATGTCATCCAGCGAATGCGTTGCGCGCCAACCCATCTCTGCCGCGGCCCGCGATGGATCCGCCTGCATCGCGGCAATGTCCCCGTCCCGGCGCGGTGTGACCTTGCAGGGAATGGCACGTCCACTGGCCGCCTCAAAGGCCTTGACCATTTCGCGCACTGAATAGGGCTGACCGGTGCCGATGTTGAAAGGTCGCGCGCCTGTCGCCCCAACGGCATAATCCAGGGCCGCCACATGCGCCCGCGCCAGATCAACCACGTGGATATAATCGCGCAGCCCGGTGCCATCGGGCGTGTCGTAGTCATCCCCAAAGATCGACAGATGATCCCGCTTGCCAACGGCAACCTGCGCAATGAAAGGCATCAGGTTGTTGGGCACACCATCGGGATGCTCGCCAATCCGGGCGCTTGCATGGGCGCCCACAGGGTTGAAATACCGCAGCAAAACCGCCGTCTTGCCGCCCGCATTGGCCCAATCGCTGAGGATGTGTTCCGCGATCATCTTGGTGCGGCCATAAACACTCGTTGGGTTCAGCGGGTGCGCCTCGTCATACGGCAGGTACTGCGGCTCTCCGTAGACCGTGGCGCTACTGGAAAAGATGACGCGCCGACAGCCCGCCTTGTCCATCGCGCGCGCCAGCCTGATCGTGCCGTTCACATTCACATCATAGTAGGCCAGCGGCTTTTCCATGCTTTCGCCCACGGCCTTGAGACCCGCAAAGTGGATCACCGCTTCGGGCCGAAAATCGTCCATCACCTGATCCAGTGCCTGATCATCGCGCACGTCACCGGTGACAAAATCCAGATTCCCGTTGGTCAGCTTGCGCACCCGGTCAACAACCAAGGGCGACGCGTTCGAGAAATCGTCCAGCACCAGCGCTTCGTGCCCCTGCCCCAACATCTCGACCAATGTATGCGACCCGATATACCCGGCCCCGCCTGTCACTAAAACGCGCATGAACTTTCCCTCTTTGGTCCGTTCTAGGACCTCGGGCGGGGTGGATCAATGCGGCAAGCTCTAGCGGCTGATCAGCGCCCCGGTTGTGATGTCAAAGAGGCTCAGCTTGGCCATATCCACCCCAAGGCTGATCGCGCCGTTGTGGTCTTCATCCATGCGTCCGGGCAGACGCGCGGTCACTTGCGCACCGCTCAGGGTGAATTGCACATAGCTTTCCGCGCCTGTGTTTTCGATCATCTCTGGCGTCACTTTCAAGTCAGACCCACCCAGCGAAAACTGCTCTGGCCGAATGCCCAGCGTCACGTTCCCCGGCAGACCAGAGGTATCCATCGCCAAGAGGTTCCCATCAACAACCACCCCCTCGCCCGTCACCTCTGCGGGCATCAGGTTCATTGGCGGCGAACCCATGAAATCAGCGACAAAGGTGTTGGCAGGCCGGTCGTAAATCTCTTCCGGCGTGCCGATCTGCTGCACATAGCCGTCTTTCAGCACAACAATTCGGCTGGCCAGCGTCATCGCTTCGATCTGGTCGTGTGTGACATAAACGATGCTAGCACCCGTCGTCTTGTGCAGTCGCTTGATCTCGGCCCGCATCTCGACCCGCAGCTTGGCGTCAAGGTTCGACAAGGGCTCATCAAACAGGAACAGCTTGGGATCGCGCACCAGCGCACGGCCCATCGCTACCCTCTGCCGCTGCCCGCCGGACAATTGGCTGGGCTGGCGATCAAGCAGATGATCAATCTGCAAAAGCGTCGCCACCTCTTTGATCTTGGCGTCCATCTTCGGTTTGGGAACGCGGCGGATCTTCATGCCAAAACCAATGTTTTCGCCCACTGTCATCGTCGGATAAAGCGCGTAGGACTGGAACACCATCGCGATATCGCGGTCCTTAGGCGGCTCTTGCGTTACATCGCGCCCGCCAATCATCAATGCGCCGCCGGTAACTTCTTCAAGGCCCGCGATACAGTTCAACAACGTGGACTTGCCGCACCCCGACGGCCCCACCAGCACCAGAAATTCGCCGGCCTGCATCTCCAGGTCGATGTCATGCAGCACCTGCACCGAGCCATAGGATTTCTTCAGGTTCCGCGCTTCAAGAGCGGTTTGCTGCGTCACGTCGAGGGCCATGGTTGTTCTCCTCCGGTTGGGACGGGGCCGGTTGATCCGCGCAGGATCAGCTCTGCCCTGAACAGGGTTTGCAGAGTACGGGCCTCTGCGCCGTTAATGTGGTCAATCAAATGGTTCGCCAGCGGTACGCAGGAATCGCGCAACGGCGCGCGCGTGACCGTCAAGGCCGGTGAAAAGTTGATCGCGCGGGTCTGCGGCAATGCATCGTCATGGGCCACAATCGACACATCCTCCGGCACCCGCAGCCCCCGGTCGGCAACGGCGCGCATTGCCCCTGCCGCAATCAGGGTCGAAGCGCAGACAAACGCCGTTGGCGCAGCCCCATGCTGTCCCGCCAACATCGCCAGCGCCTGCGCATAGCCATAATCCTCGGAGGGTGGCGCCGACGTCATGAAAGCCTCCGGCACCCGCAGTCCGGCATTGCGCATCGCCAGCGCAAAGCCTGCCAACCGGTCCGCCGCATAAGAGTGGGTCAGGTCGCCGTTCAGCAACGCGATCCGTTGGTGCCCAAGTGCTGTTAGCAAATCTACGGCCTCAACACTCACCCCCTGGTTGTCGATGCTATAGAACGGATAGGCCGCATCGTTGCGGCATTGCCCATGCATCACAAACGGCACACCGGCGTGCGTCAGAAAATCAACGCGCGGGTCCTGCGGCACGGGCGCGTTCAGGATAAACCCATCCAACATGTCCCGTTCCAGCATCTTCTTGTATGCCGCCACCGGATCAGGATCTTGATCAACCGCCAGAACAAGATCGGTATCACGCGCCGCCAGTGCGGCTGTCAGCCCTGTCAGGATCTCGACAAAGGTTTGGTCCGCACTCAGATCGGGCCGGATCTTGACGATCATCCCCACCATACCCGACCGCCCGGTCACCAGCCGCTGCGCGGTCCGGTTAGGGCGATACCCCAGCCGATCTGCAGCCTCTTGCACCTTGTCGCGGGTCTTTGTGTTGACCTCTGGAAACCCGTTCAACGCCCGTGACACCGTGGCAACCGACAGGCCAAGCTCCGCGCTGATGTCCTTGAGCGTTGCCACGTTGCTGGCCTTTCAAACCGTTTCAAACCAAGGCGCGCCGAACGACGCATTCGGGCGCAACGTGACCTATTCACCCCAATAAATCAACAAAAACTAAAAATTCAAAACGTTTTGAATTTTTTGACGCCTTTGGTAAGTTCCCCTCGAATCAGGGAGGATACATAATGCGCGAATGGTGGCGGGATGCGGTGATCTATCAGATCTATCCGCGCTCTTTTCAGGACTCGACCGGCAATGGCGTCGGGGACCTGCCAGGCATTACACGTCGCTTGCCGCATGTGGCCTCGCTTGGGGTCGATTGCATCTGGCTTTCCCCCATCTTCATGTCCCCGCAAAAGGACATGGGCTATGACGTCAGCGACTACACTGACATCGACCCGCTTTTTGGCACGCTCGCCGACTTTGATACGCTGATTGCCACCGCCCACGCACTTGGACTCAAGGTGATCACCGATCAGGTGCTCAGCCACACCTCTGACCAGCATCCATGGTTCAAGGCCTCGCGCAAGGACCGCAGCAACGCAAAGGCCGACTGGTACGTCTGGGCCGATCCGCTGCCCGATGGCAGCCCGCCTACCAATTGGCACAGCCACTTTGGTGGCCCCGCGTGGGAATTTGATCCCGGTCGCGGCCAATACTACTTGCACAACTTTTTGGCGAGCCAGCCAGACTTGAACTTTCACAACCCCGAGGTGGTCGAGGCGATCCTAGCCACCTGCAAGTTCTGGCTCGACCGTGGCCTTGATGGGTTCCGTCTGGATACCGTCAACTACTACTACCATGACAAGGAATTGCGCTCCAACCCGCCCGCTGACGCCAAGCCACAGGTCATGGCGACAGATCTCTATGGTATGCAGCAGAACATCTACAACAAGACCCGCCCCGAAAACCTTGCTTTCCTTGAAAAACTCCGCCGCATAACGGACCAGTATGACGACATCATGATGGTCGGCGAAGTCGGCGAAATGGGCGATCGCAGTATCGAAATCATGGGCGAATACACCGCTGGATCTGACCGCCTGCATATGGCCTACAGCTTTGCGATGCTTGGCCCCGATTGGTCGCCCGACCACTTTCGTCGCTGCATCGAAGGCTTCCAAAAGGGCGCACCTGATGGTCACCCGAAATGGTCTTTTTCCAACCATGATGTCCCGCGCCACGCAACCCGCTGGGCCGACCGTTCCGTCAGCGAAGATGCGGTCGCGCGGCAATCCATCGCCATGCTGTGCAGCTTTGAAGGCACCATTGGCATTTACCAGGGCGAAGAACTCGGCCAAACCGAAACCGAACTCACCTACGACGAACTGACAGACCCGCCTGCCCTGCGCTACTGGCCCGCAGTCAAGGGCCGAGACGGCTGCCGCACCCCCATGGTCTGGGAAGAAGACGCGCCAAACGCGGGCTTTTCCACAGGCACACCATGGCTGCCCGTCAAAGCGCCGCAAGCCGCCAAGGCCGTGGACCGGCAAGAGGCCGCAAACGACAGCGTCCTGCACCACTACCGCGAGGTCATCGCATTTCGCAAAGCCAACGCCGCTCTCACACTGGGCAAAACCACCTTCATCGATGCGCCCGACCCCATTCTGGCCTTCACCCGCACAAGTGCGGACCAGACACTTACCTGCGTCTTCAACCTGTCGGCCACACCGCAAACGCTCACCGTTGGCGACACCAAGCTGACAGGCCCGCATCACGCCACACTTGACGGCACCACGCTCGCCCTGCCCGGCAATGGCTTTGCCTACATGTGGGGCACAACCGGCATCAACTAACCCTTTGGGAGGAAACAATGAAACGCACATTATCCATCACAGCCCTGCTGCTGGCCACTGCCGTACCTGCCGCTGCCTTTGAGGATGGCAAACTGGTCATCTGGACCGGTGCCAACCGGGATCAAGACGCGCTGATGCAAGCTGTCGCCCCCTTCACCGCAGACCTCGGCATCGAGGTTGTGGTCGAAGTGGTTGACCCTGACCTGCCGCAGAAATTCCAGCAGGCGGCCGCCACCGGGGATGGCCCCGACATCGTCCTTTGGGCGCATGACCGCTTTGGTGAATGGGCCTCTGGCGGCTTGATCGCTCCGGTCCAGCCCTCTGATGACTGGTCCGCGGACATCCTGCCCTCTGCCATGGATGCCGTGCAGTTTGACGGTGCCACATGGGGCTACCCGCTCGCGGTTGAGGCGGTGACGCTGATCTACAACAAAGACCTGATCGAAACGCCGCCTGCCTCTTTTGAAGAGATCAAGGACCTCGCCGTCGACGGTCAAAAGATACTCTGGGACTACAACAACACGTATTTCACCATGCCCATGCTGATGGCCGGTGGCGGTTATGCCTTCCAAAAGGTCGACGGCACCTATGATGGCACCTCAACCGGTGTTGCCACGGACGGCGCTGTTGCCGGGGCCGAAGTGCTGAAATCGCTCTTTGACGATGGTGTCATGCCACAAGGCGTGGACTACGGCGTCATGGACGGTGCCATGAACAATGGCGAGGTCGCGATGGTCCTCAACGGCCCATGGTCCTGGGCCGGGTTCGAAGGCTCGGGTATCAATTTTGGCGTGGCCCCGATCCCCACCGTGAATGGCGAAGTGTCGCCGCCCTTCCTTGGTGTGCAGGCGCTTGGCATCAATGCCGCGTCGCCTAACGCTGACCTCGCAGTGGAACTGATCGAAAACTACCTTGCCACTGACGAAGGTCTGGCGATCTGGAACGCTGGCAACGGCCTTGGCGCTTTGGCCGATGCCTCTGCCGCAACGGCCCAGAACAACCCGCTGGTCACCGACATGCTGGCCGTGGCTGCCAACGGCATCCCCATGCCGTCCAACCCTGAAATGGGGGCCTTCTGGGCCGCCATGGGCCCTGCGCTGACCAACATCACCACCGGTGCCGCCAGCCCGGTTGATGCGCTTAACGACGCGGCGACCCGCATCCTGGGCGAATAAGACGACAGAACCTCGCCCTCATCTCGTAGGGCGGGGTTCACCCCGCCACCCGACCACAGGTGCCGTATGACAACCGCCGAACACATCCCCACAGGCTCCGCCTTGCCCCGCCTGGCAGGTGTCGCTGCTGTCACCTGCGCACTGCTTTATGGGTCATTCTACCTCTATCAGTTGAACCAACCGCTCTTTGGCGCGATCATCCTGGCGCTTGCTACCGGCTTTGCAATCATCTTCGGGGCCAGCCGCTACTACGGCGCGCGCTTCATCTTCCCCGGTGTCGCCGCCGTACTGATCTTCATCGCCTTCCCAGTGATCTACACGATCTACATTGGCTTCACGAACTACTCTTCCTTCAACCTCCTGACTTATGACCGCACCGTCGAGGTCCTGACCTCGCGCGGCTCCGTCGACAAATCCACCGAACAGCCCTTCGCCGTGGCCCCCGATGGTGACGCATTCCGCATCTGGCTGCCGGACAGCGGACTCTTGTCTGCGCCCGTGTCACTTCTGGCTGAAGAGACCGTGGACCTCGCCCCTGCAACCCCGCCCGAATCCCTGCTGGAACGCCGCGACGCGATCAAACTGCGCGAGGGTTTGGGCCTTGTCACCCTGACAACCCCCGATGGCACCCAGATCCAGAACGCGGGTCTGCGCAGCTTTGCCACCGTCACGCCCGACTATGTGCAAACCGGGCCGAACGAACTCACCCGCGCTGACGGCACGATCCTCACAGCCAATCACGACACCGGGTTCTTCGAAGACCCCAATGGCGATCAGGTCCCGCCTGGCTGGCGGGTCAACATCGGCACCGACAACTTCACCCGCGTCTTTCAATCCGATGGCATCCGCGAACCGATGGTCTCCATCTTCATCTGGACCTTCGCCTTTGCCACCCTCTCGGTCTTCACAACCTTCGCTCTCGGCCTGACCCTCGCCGTGATCCTGCAATGGCCACACCTGCGGTTCAAAGCACTCTACCGCATCCTGCTGATCCTGCCCTACGCAGTGCCTGCCTTTATCTCGATTCTGGTGTTCCGGGGGCTCTTCAACCAGAATTTCGGCGAGATTAACCTGATCCTGAATGCCCTCTTTGGGATTGAGCCTGACTGGTTCACCAACGGCACACTTGCCCGCACCATGCTGGTCATCGTGAACACATGGCTGGGCTACCCCTATATGATGCTGCTGGCGATGGGCTTCCTTCAGGCCGTGCCCGAGGATCACAAAAAAGCCGCCGCGCTCGAAGGTGCCTCAGCCTTGCGGGTCTTCTTCACGATCACACTGCCGCAAATCATCCCGCCGTTTCTGCCGCTGCTGATCGCGAGCTTTGCGTTCAACTTCAACAACCTCGTGCTGGTCTTCCTGCTGACCCGCGGGTTGCCCGACATCCCCGGCACCGTGATCCCGGCAGGCGAAACCGACATCCTTGCCAGCTTCACCTACCGCCTCGCCTTCGACAACGCTGGCCAGCAGTTTGGCCTTGCAGGGGCCATCACCCTGTTGATCTTCGTGGTGGTCGCCGCCATCTCATACGCCAATTTTGTGGCCATGCGCCGCGCCGCCCAGCGCAGATCGGGGCGTGCCGGATGACCCGTATCTTCTTCTGGCCAAAAATATCCTGGGGGGTCCGGGGGGCTAGCCCCCCGATGGTGCATCTTGCTGCCACCGGTACACCGGGACGGCGGGCGGGGCGTTTTGCCCGCGTATCGCGGGCAAGAGCGGCGCCCGACCGGCCCCTTCAGTTGATGCCGGTTAAGACTCTCATACCCCTGCAATCTGTATGGAATGTGCATGGCATGTGCATGCCGGAAAACAAGGTGAACGCATGATCGTCGAACGCCCCCGTGACCTGCGGATCAAGAAGATCCTCGCCCATGGTTTCATGCTGATCTTCCTGGCACTCATCCTCTTTCCGTTCTTCATGGTACTCTCGATTTCGTTCCGCGAAGGCAACTTCTCCGTGGGCGCGATCATCCCGCAAAACCCTACGCTCGAACACTGGGTGCTGGCCTTTGGCTTTGACTACACCCGTGCTGATGGCACCGTTGTCGCGCCGCCCTATCCAGTGCTGTTATGGATGTGGAATTCGATCAAGATCGGCATGATCGCGGGCCTCGGCGTTCTCGCCCTCTCCACGATTTCTGCCTATGCTTTCAGCAGGATACGGATCAAAGGCAAGGGTGCGATGCTCGACGGCCTTTTCCTGATACAGATGTTCCCCACAACCCTCGCCCTGGTCGCCATCTACGCAATCTTTGATGCCCTGGGCGAGGTCAATCCGATCCTCGGCCTCAACTCTCACGTGGCTCTGATCCTGATCTATCTCTCGGGCGTGACACTGCACATCTGGACGATCAAGGGCTACTTCGACAGCATCGACACTGCCCTCGACAAGGCGGCTGCGATCGACGGTGCAACACCTTGGCAAACATTCCGGCATATCTTCCTGCCATTGGCCGTGCCGATCATGTCCGTGGTCTTTGTGCTCAGTTTCATCGGCTTCATCAACGACTACCCGATTGCCAGCGTTCTGATCCGGTCCGAAAGCCAAATGACTCTCGCCGTCGGTAGCCGTCTTTACCTCAATGAATTCCGCTACTTGTGGGGTGACTTTGCGGCCGCAGCCGTGCTGTCCGGCCTGCCGATTACTGTGGTTTTCCTGATCGCTCAGCGATACTTAGTCTCGGGGCTAAGTGATGGCGCAGTCAAAGGATAAAGTGGGTGTTACGACCCACTCAATGTTACCACGAAATCACAAAAACTCCGCCTTTTCCGTGACCTAGCGTGATCTCTGCACCCTGCGCCTGCAGGATGCGCCGCACAATCGCAAGCCCCATGCCCGTGCCGCCTTGATCCCGCCGCGTGGTGAAGAACGGGTCAAACACCCGGCCCCGGTTCC
Source organism: Yoonia sp. R2331 (assembly GCF_041103235.1). NCBI lineage: Bacteria > Pseudomonadati > Pseudomonadota > Alphaproteobacteria > Rhodobacterales > Paracoccaceae > Cognatiyoonia > Cognatiyoonia denitrificans. Next base: position 2,712,964 of record NZ_JBGCUN010000001.1, read on the forward strand.
CTTCGGAAATGCCCGGCCCATCATCGGCAATCACCAGCTGACGATCCCCGCCTCGGATCGTTACGCGGCCCGCGCCATGCGCCTTGGCGTTGCCCAACAGATGATCCATCACCAACCGAAAGGCCTCTGGCCCAATTGGCACAGCTTCGGCCTCAGTGACCTCAACCGCCAAACCGCTGACATCTGAAAAGCCGCCTTCAACGCGGGTCTCACCTTTTGGCAAGGGATCAGCGGCCTTCGCCAAGGCCCGTTGTGCCGCGAGCAATTCGTCCATCCGCGCCGCCGCGTCACCGATCCGCGCAATCAGCTTTTCGCGCTCGGCTGTTGGCAAATCGCCTTCCAGCAGTTCCACCGCACCGCGCACCGCCGTCAGCGGTGACTTCATCTCATGCGTCACATGATCCGCGTAGGATCGAACCACTGCCTCGCGTCCGCGCAGCGCCGTCGTCATATTGATCACCGCTTCACCAAGTTCGGAAAATTCTGGCGTGCCAAAGTGTTGCGGGGCGTCTGCCGCCCCTTCGGCCCGGGCATAAGTGGTCAATGCCCTGACAGGACGCAGCACCAAACGCCACAGCAAGTACCCCAATGTCGCCGTCGTCACAAAGGCGATCCAGCCAATCAACCAGCTTGTTTCGGCCCAACCAAGAACCCCTCCCGCCAACCGAAAGTACCCGATCCCCAAAAGCGGCAACGCAAACACGGCCGCCAGGGTTCCACCCAGCACCAGCGATAGCGGCGGCCGCCATTTGCGCGCTACCCGCGACATGGCCCCATCCGCACACCGACCCCGTGAACCGTCTCAATCGCATCCGGCACGCCAGCCTCGGCCAGCTTGGTGCGCAGGTTACGCAGATGGCTGTCCATTGTCCTGTCGCTCACATGGATGTTGGTGCCATAGACCGTATCCACCAGCTGCGGCCGCGACATCACATGGTCGGGCCGCTTCATGAGCTGCGCCAAAAGCTCCATCTCGCGTGCGGTCAGGGCCACCTGAGCCTGTCCCACATGGCACTGATGCCGATCTACATCGACGCGGACCATGCCGCGTTGCAATCCGCCTTGCGCCTCTTCCACGCCGCCGCGCTTCAGGATCGCCTTGACCCGTGCCACCACCTCGCGCGGGCTGAATGGTTTGGGCACGTAATCATCCGCCCCCATTTCCAGCCCGACGATGCGGTCGATCTCATCCCCTTGCGCTGTCAGAAACAGGATCGGCACGGCACTGGTCTTGCGCAGTTCGCGGCAGACCTCCAACCCATCCATTTCGGGCATGCCGATGTCCAGCAGCACCAGATCCGCCACCGGGGCCGCGTCAAGCGCAGCCGCCCCGTCACCCACTTCAGAGGTCTGAAAGCCTGCCTGTTCCAGCGCAATCCGCAGCACGTCGCGGATCGCGGCATCGTCATCGGCAATCAAGATATGGCGGCTCATCCGGTCACCCCTTTCATTTCATTCAATTTATGGCGCAGCCGCGCATTGCGATAGCCCCATTCGCGCCAGTCGTCGGACTGCCGCAGATAAGGTTCCCGGCTATGGCACAACCTGCGGCCATTCTCGGCCTCCCATGCGCGGATCGCGGGCAATGCGCCTGCGCTGAGGTTGCAGACATACCAAGGGTCAAAACTGCCGCTTGAATGGGTCAGATTGTGCTGCGCGATGCGCCCGTCCACATTGGTCAGTGACACAGCGAACAAGGCGATCCACGCAAGTGCTGCTGATTGTGCGAACAGCCACAGAACCGGGCGTTCGGCCAGCACCTGCCAGATCATCAACGTCAGCCCGAGTGCGACGAGCACCATCCAGACAAAGGCTGCAAAGCGCAGCCGCGTCAGCCCGTAGACATCCACATAAAGGTCCAACCGCAAGATCGAGGAAATCACCAGCACCACGTTCTGCGCCACCCAAATCAGCAGCAACCAGCGCAACACCGGCCGGCCTGCAAGCCACGGCTGCGTCAACAGCGCAAAGCCCCCAGCCAGCAGCGCCGTCACCAACAACGGATAGGCCCCGCGATGTGCATATTCCGCATAACCGATGCCGTCTGGCAGGCTGATTCCCCCGCTCAGATAGGCGACATCCAGCACCGTCTGCACCGCAAAAATCGCGTTAAACGTCACCAGCGATCGCAGCACGGACCCCGCACTCAAAATCCCGCGCGGCAAGGTTTGTGGCAAACGTAGCGGCGCCAAGAGCCGCGCAGATACAGCCCGCAATCGCAGCATCGGCCAGACAAACAGGGCAATCAGCACCCAAAAGATGACGCGCGTCGGATCGGGCATCGCTGGCCATCGCTCTGGCCACATAGCCAGCAGCCAACCGTCGATCACCGGATTGGCAAGGCCAAAGAGCAGAATGAACACGGCCCCCAGGACGCCCGGCACAATCCAGTCGCGCAACCCGGCAAGCCCGGTCGCTGCGGAATGGCGCAGGTCAACGCCGCCGCGCAGCGCCGATGCCACGTCGCGGCCAGTTTGCACATTGCCCCAAAATGGCAAACGCAGAGCGGCTGCAATCACCGCCCCGCGCGGCACGGTCCCGCAGCAAATTTGCACCGCGCAGAATCCCGCGAGGCCTAGCATGGCAAAGGTGAAGGACAGGAATTGGAAAGTCTCGACCGCTGGGATCAGGCAGATCCCCAACCCCAGCCATGCTTGCCAATTGAAACGTCCCCAGAAAAGCTGGGCGCCCAGAGCGATGCACAGGATCAGTGCGACAAACCCCAGTCCCGGCGCCACGCCCCAGATCAGAAGGTCAGCGACAATCACAAGCCCAAAAAGGGCTATGACGCGTTCAGTTGGTGCGCGCGCGGCGGTCAGGCTGGTGGTCATATCGGTCCCCTTGTCATTGTTTTGACAAGGGAATAGCGCCACGCGCCCTTAGATCACGCGCCTGTGTTCAGCAGTTTTTGCGCAGATTACTCTGCCGCCGCCCGGATCGCGCGGATGTTGTCGCCATAAGGCGCGGGGTTCCCGACAGAGCCACCCCGGAACACAGCGGAACCTGCTACCAGCACGTCCGCACCTGCGGCCCGCACCAGTGGCGCAGTTGTCGGGTCCACGCCCCCGTCGATTTCGATGTGCACGGGTCGGTCGCCGATCATCTCGCGCAGGGCCCGCACTTTGGCGGACATATCAATGAACTTCTGCCCGCCAAAACCGGGGTTCACCGTCATCACACAGACCAGATCAACATCGTCCATCAGATCAGCCACAGCACTTGCCGGGGTGCCCGGGTTCAGCGCCACGCCTGCCTTACAGCCCAGCCCCCGGATCGTCTGCAAAGTCCGGTGGATATGCGGCCCCGCCTCGACATGGGCGGTGATCACATCCGCACCCGCATCGGCAAAGCCTTGCAAATAGGCGTCCACCGGCGAGATCATCAGATGCACGTCCATCACTGTCTTGATATGGGGCCTGATCGCCGCACAGGTCTGCGCGCCAAAGGTGATCGCGGGTACAAAATGCCCATCCATGACGTCCACATGGATCCAATCCGCCCCCTGGGCCTCGACCGCCGCGCATTCCGCGCCGAAATTGGCAAAGTCGGCCGCCAAGATAGATGGCGCAATTTTCAGCGAACGGTCGAAAGTCATAGCAAATCCCCCTGTTGCCGCCTCAGATAAAGCGATTTACAGCCTGCGTCACCCCGCCATCCGCAATTGGTTGCGGTAACTGTTACACCCCCATGCTAATTTGATTTCATGACGCATCTGACCCTTTCCTACCGCGACATTCTGCAAGACGGTGCCATGGCCCATGTCACCCGCGCGACGCTGACCTCTCAACGCCCGCGCCCCTTGCATGAGCATGATTTCTTTGAGGTGTTCTGGGTCCAGAACGGCACCGTGCGGCACCATCTGCCGGGCCGCGTAGAGACCTTGCAAGAAGGCGACATGATCTGCTTGTCACCGGGTCAGTCGCACGGTCTGCAGGGCAAGGGTGAGGCGGCGATGGTCGCCCTCATCTGCCTGCATCCGGATGTGGTCGGCGGATTGATCACCCAGTTTCCCGCCCTGACCGATGCCGCATTCCGCGCCGATGCACCGACCCGGTTTCACCGCGACATGCGCGCGCTGACCAGCCTGAACCAGGCCGCCATCGCGCTGGAACACAGCGCCCTTGATGCCATGTCCACCACAGCGTTTCTGCTGCCGCTTCTGTCGTCACTGGTGGCAGACACCACCACCCTGCCGCCTGACGCCCCTGTTTGGCTGGCGCACGCTTGCCGCGTGGCGCGCGACCCGGCTGTGTTCCGCAACGGCTCTGCCGGTTTGGTGGCATTGACCGGCAAGGCACACCCGCATGTCAGCCGAACAATGCGGCGGCACCTTGGCATGACCCCGTCTGACTACATCAATACCCTGCGGATGGATCAAGCCGCCCGCGCGCTGGTGACGGATACAGAACCACTGGCCGACATCGCGGAAAGCTGCGGCATCCCCAACCTGTCACACTTTCACAAACTGTTCCGCGCCCGCTTTGGTCTGACCCCGTTGAAGTATCGGCAAAGGTACCAACGCGACGTCATTCAGCCTTAGGGCGGGTAATCTGCCATTCTCTACCTGAAAATATTTGACCAAACGGTCAAACCTTGTCATGAGGCCGTGACCATGCCACGCTTGACCGATGCATCAGGGGGAGGGATTCCTTGACCACCGCAACCACCCAAACGCTGACCGCGACGCAACTGCCGCAGGTGCACGAGCCGCGCAATGACGGGATGCCGCTTGACCTTGATTGGGTCGCCTCTGCCCAGGCGAACACCTCGGCCATCGAACGCCGCGCCGCGACCCTTGGCGGGCGGCGCAGCATCAAGAAAGACTTTCAGGCAGCCTGGCTTTGCAAGGCCATCAGTCTGATGGACCTGACCACCCTCTCAGGCGATGACACCGTGAACCGTGTCCGCCGCCTGTGTGCCAAAGCGCGCCAGCCTGTGCGCGCGGACCTTTTGGACCAGCTTGGCATGACCGGTCTGACCACCGGTGCAGTCTGCGTCTACCACGACATGGTCCCCACCGCCGTTGACGCCCTGCGCTGCACCGGCATCCCTGTTGCTGCCGTCTCGACCGGTTTTCCCGCAGGTCTTTCCCCCTTTCATCTCCGCATTGCAGAGATTGGCGAAAGCGTGGCTGCCGGGGCTGAGGAAATTGATATCGTCATCAGCCGTCGCCACGTCCTGACAGGCAATTGGCAAGCGCTTTATGACGAGATGCGCGAAATGCGCGCCGCCTGCGGCGATGCCCACGTCAAAGCGATCTTAGCTACGGGTGAGCTTGGCACGCTGCGCAACGTGGCCAAGGCCTCGCTGATCTGCATGATGGCCGGGGCCGATTTCATCAAGACCTCGACCGGCAAAGAAAGTGTCAACGCCACCCTGCCCGTCAGCCTGACGATGATCCGCGCGATCCGCGACTATGAAACCCGCACCGGTTTCAAGGTCGGCTACAAACCCGCGGGCGGCATTTCCAAGGCCAAGGACGCACTGCTCTACCTCGCCTTGATCAAGGACGAGTTGGGAGACCGCTGGCTGCAACCCGACCTCTTCCGCTTTGGCGCATCGTCCCTTTTGGGCGACATCGAACGGCAACTCGAACACCACGTCACTGGCGCCTATTCGGCTGGCTGGCGACACGCGATTGGATAAGCCATGAACATCAAAGAAATCTTCGACAACATGGACTATGGCCCGGCCCCCGAAAGTGCTGCAGAGGCCCTGCAATGGCTGGCTGATCGTGGTGCGGTCGCAGGGCACTACATCGGCGGCAAATGGGGTCCGATCCGTGATGATTTCGCGACCAACAACCCTGCCACCGGCGAAAAGCTGGCCGGTGTCACTAAAGGCACCGCTGAAGAGGTCGCGACCGCCGTTGCGGCGGCCCGCAAGGCCCAACCCAAATGGGCCAAAGATGCTCATATCCGCGCCCGCGTGCTTTACGCCATCGCGCGCGGCATGCAAAAAAACAGCCGCCTGCTGGCCGTGATGGAAAGCCTTGATAACGGCAAACCGATCCGCGAAAGCCGCGACATCGACGTGCCGTTGGCGATCCGCCACTTCTACTACCACGCGGGCATGGCCCAGCTGATGGAAGCTGAACTGCCCGACCGCCAGCCTCTGGGTGTCTGCGGCCAGATTATCCCCTGGAACTTCCCGCTGTTGATGCTGGCCTGGAAAATCGCCCCCGCCCTGGCGATGGGCAACACCGTCGTCCTGAAGCCCGCCGAATACACGCCGCTCTCCGCGATGATTTTCTGCGAGATCGCCGAAGCCGCAGGCGTGCCGCCCGGTGTGATCAATATCGTCACAGGCGACGGCGACACCGGGGCGGCCATTGTAGCTTCTGAGGTCGACAAGATCGCCTTCACTGGCTCAACCTCCGTCGGCCGCATCATCCGCGAACAAACCGCTGGCACCGGCAAGGCTCTCTCGCTCGAACTGGGTGGCAAATCACCCTACATCGTCTTTGAAGACGCCGATGTGGACAGCGCCGTCGAAGGCCTTGTTGACGCGATCTGGTTCAATCAGGGGCAAGTCTGCTGCGCAGGCTCGCGCCTTTTGGTGCAAGAAGGCATCGCCGACAGGTTCTACGCCAAACTCAAGGCCCGCATGGATGCGCTGCGCATTGGCGATCCGCTCGACAAGGCCATCGACATCGGCGCCATCGTCGACCCGGTCCAACACGCGCAGATCAGCAAGATGGTCTCCGACAATACCGAGGGCGAGACCTATCAGACGACAGCCCCCGACGGCTGTTTTTACCCGCCCACATTGATCACCGGCCTCGCACCCGCGTCCCACCTGATGCAGGAAGAAATTTTTGGCCCAGTCCTTGCCGCCTGCACATTCCGCACACCCGCCGAGGCGGTTGAGATCGCCAACAACACCCGTTACGGGCTGGCGGCCTCTGTCTGGTCAGAAAACATCAACCTCGCCTTGGACATTGCGCCACAGCTGGCCGCGGGCATCGTCTGGGTCAACGGCACCAACATGATGGATGCCGCCGCTGGCTTTGGCGGCGTGCGCGAAAGTGGTTTTGGCCGCGAAGGCGGCTGGGAAGGGCTGGCAGGCTACACCAAGCCCAAGACCAAGCCCACCAAACCCGCCTCGATCGCCCCGTTCACCGGCTCAGGCGGACCAACTGATGCGCTCGACCGCACAGCAAAGCTCTATATCGGTGGCAAGCAATCCCGCCCCGATGGTGGCTATTCCCGCCCGGTCTTTGGCCCCAAAGGCGCGCTTTTGGGCGAGGTGTCGCTGTCCAACCGAAAGGACCTGCGCAACGCGGTCGAGGCAATGAACGCCGCAAAAGGTTGGGCCAAAACCTCCGGCCACCTGCGCGCACAAATCCTCTTTTATATCGCGGAAAACCTTTCGGCCCGTGGCGATGAACTCGCCAAACGGATCAAGGACCTAACCGGCAAATCTGGCGCGCCAGAGGTGCAGCACTGCATCAGCACCCTCTTCACCTTCGCCGCCTGGGCCGACAAATACGACGGTCAGGTACACGGGGTGCCGATCCGAGGTGTTGCGCTGGCGATGAAAGAACCGGTCGGCAAGATCGCCGCTTTCTGCGCAGACGACTGGCCGCTTCTTGGCACCATCAGCCCGATGGCCGCTGCCATTGCAATGGGCAACCGTATCACGCTGATGCCCAGCCAACCTTTCCCGCTGGCGGCGACCGATCTCTACCAGATCCTGGAAACCTCGGATGTTCCCGGTGGCGTGGTCAACATCCTGACCGGCGACCACGCCGAACTTGCCCCACACGCGGGCAAGCACATGGATATCGACGCGGTCTGGTCCTTCTCTGGAACCGACCTCTCAACCACTATTGAAAAAGGGGCCGCGGGCAACCTCAAACGCACTTGGATCAACCCCGCGCAACCGTCGGCCAAAGACATGCTCGCCGCTGCGACAGAGATCAAGAATATCTGGATTCCCTACGGCGCCTAAGCCCCTTCTTCTGGCCAGAAATATCCTCGGGGGTTTGGGGGCAGACAGCCCCCAAGACGCGCCGCCGGATGGCGGTGCAAAACATCACGCGCGCGGCTCTGCCGCGCACAATCCGGTCACTTGCGGTTCTGTTTGGACCGCCACGTGTTCAGCCACTTACGCACACCTGACCGCTTTTCGGCCACACCTGCCTGCACTTCGTCCAGCCGGTCCCCGGCGGAATCCAGCGCCGGGTCCAGCGCGCGTTCGCGGAATTGGAACCACATCCGCCGGATCATCACAATCGCGACAATCAGGAAGCCAAAGAAGAAAATGTTGAACCACGGGATCACTTGCACATCCGGCCCATCAACAGGCCGCACAGCGATCGCATTGGGATATATCGAGGCCCACCTGATCCGCCATCCATAATGCGTAATCACTGCCCAACCATCGGTGCGCGCCGCACTCGCCGCCTCGGCCTGCAAATCAGAGCTGTCGAATTTGAAATAGGGCGGCCAGATCCAACCGGTATCCTCGTTGCGATAGACCATCACGCCGGTCGCGTCCCGCGGCATGAACCCCAGAAAAAACGTCTTCTTCTTTTCGGTGTTGATCAGCCGCAGATCACGTGTCGGCTGCTCTACATTACCGCTGTCAGCCTGCGCATAGAACAACCGGTTCCAGCCAGAGAAATCCGTGCGGATCACTTCGGTCGAGGTGATGCGGACAACATCATGCTGCGGCAGCACATAGTGCAGCAACAACCCCAGAAAGAGGATCGGAATGAACCGCAATGTAATTCCCAAAGCTCGCATATCAGACCTCAATTCGCATTCGTGATATAGACAATCGCCGACACTAGCACAGCCGGCACTACATAGATCAGCAGCAACAGTTTCGGCCTCAGCCCGCTGTTATACTCCGCGATCCCTTTTTCCACGTATTGCTTGCGGGTCATGCCTTCAACCGGTTCTGCATCATATCGCTTCTCCAGCTTTTCGCGCCGGACAGAGCGTGAATAGATCGAAACGCTTAGATAGATCACACTTAGCGCGATGAAGCCGAACACAACCAGCCGTACTAATCCCATGGCGAAGACCTCCGCTTGATCGCCCCCCACGGGCCGACCCTGTCAATCATATCCGGCACCGGCGGCGGCTTTGCCACCTGTGGCTCAACCATCGGTGCCTCGTGCCCGAACAAGGCCGCCCGCGTGCCGGCCTTATCCACCTGATACTCGTTTGCCAAAAATTCCGCCACATAGGCCTTTTTCTCGTCTGGCCATGTGGCATAGGCGCGATAAAACGCCTCCTTGTGGCAAATAAACAGCTGCCGAATGTCCAAGGGTGCCAGTTCCGACAATAACATATTTACCAGATCTGCATCCGCATGGTCTCGTGCCCGCAGCGTATAGAAATAAGCCGGATGATCTGACGTGATGCGCGGCCAGGGCCCGTCTTCCTCGGCCCAGCGCGCCAAGGCAGCCAATCCTTGCCATTCTGGCGGCAGCAACTTGGCGTAGCGTCGGCCCAGATTACGCAGATCGCGGCGCGTGGCCCCCGTCAGGTTCTCTCCCATGGTTGCAGCCACTTCGGCCACCACAAAATCCATCTTCTGGTGCAGGATCGCACCTGCATCAATGCCGCGCGCCCGTGCGACAGGTTCCACAAGTTCATTAAGCTCCAGGAACTTCGCAATCGCCGCCCGGTCATCAAAATCCATCAGATAAGGGATCGGCAGCTTGCCCAACCGCCCCTTTTCGGCAGCCGCGATCGCAGCCGGGTGTTCAACATCGCGAAAGATATAAAGCCCACCGAAATGCGCGGTCCAAAAGTTGTCCTGATCAAAGGCCATCTCGCGCAGTTTGACAGGGTTGCGCGTCACATCGCCGGTTTCCTTCGACAACCCGATCATCTCGCCGATCAGCACATCGTCAAACCATGCATCCTTGTCTTGCTTGAATTGGTCGATCATTTGACCCAGCCGCTTCGCAGTGGCAACCGTGCCATAGGTCGTATCCGCCTCGATCCGCACTCGCCTGATATCGAACAACCGCACCGGATCCTCAACGTTGTAGACCGTGTTCACCAATTCCCCCGCCACCGCATCGCGTGCGGTCAGCGCAAAAAGCGCCCTTTCGTTCTCTGAGATGAACTGCCGCAGTATTCCGCGAGAGGTTGAGAACTTCGCATTGAGCAGCGGCGCGGTCTTTTGATCTGTCGTTAGCAAAATGAACTGCCGATTCACCCCTGCATGGTTCAGATAAAGATCATCACTCAATTCGTCCCCGACTTCAGGCGAATAGCCCGAAATGTCGATGTGAAACGCCTCTAGCGTCGTAGACTTGCCCGTCAGACTTTGAAGCGCACGATTGTACCGTTCGACCAGCACCGGACTATCCACGCGGATAAGGTTGCCAAACATCAGTCCTTTTTCAATCAGGCGGTGCATATCACCTCCATCGGGTGGGCAATCCGCTCACCGGCCCTCTGCAAATTGATTACCATGTCTCGCGCGTCCATCGCCTTGGCAGACCTGCAACCGACAAGATCATTATCGGTGCCCATATCAGCGCCGCGCTTAGTCCTAAACGCCCGAAAAAGACGATATTGTCCGTCACGCTATACCCTGACAACTCTCCCAAAGGTGCGCCGCGCAAAACGTAAAGGATAAAGAAAAACCCCGACGATAGCGCAAAAAGAAAGATGGTTGAAAGGAAGGCGTTGAACATCAAAGGCTTCACCCCCTCGTCCAGCACTATCGCAAGCAATTTCGGCACCAACCACGCCAAAAACCCCAACACCATTGCCGGGAACAGCAGGCTATCGGAAAGGGCGTTCAACCTTTGCCCTCCAGATACCGCTTCTTGGCCTCTTCCTGACGGCCAAAGTCGCGGACCATCGCGTCAATCGCGACCTCGTCAGACTTGTCGGCATAGCGGAATTCACTGTCCGCGTAGCGGTTGATTTCCTGAATGACCATTTCGGTCGTGATCGGCACCCGCAAATCGGCAATCATCGCTTTCTTGGCGTCATAGTCCTTGCGCAGGAACAACTCTGGATCTTCCATCCATTCATCAGGCAATTCAAAGTCCATCGCCCGCACTTTCACCGCATCGGTGATGTTCTTGATCGCGCGGCCTGTGAACCTCTCGTCCGCCTCTTGGATGCCCTTCAGATAGGTGCCCATCTTGGCAATCGTGTCCAGATCACCGATTTGGTCATGCACCCGGTCGAACACTTTCATGAGCCCCGGCTCATGCGGGCGGCTGTGGCTTTCGAAGCTGGCCGCGACGGCCTTCTTAATCTCTTGCGCGCTAAAGACCTCATGGTTGCCCACGGGGATGTCATGGTTTCTTCCCATCAGCAGATAGAGAATGTCGATATAGTCGTCCCGCGTCTGCGGCCCATCCACCAAAAACCGCGCCCCGGCCCGCTGGCGCAGCGCGTCATCGACGTTCTCTGGATAGTTCGAGAACATGCCAAAGGTGCAATTGCCGCGCACAACCGTATTGGCGCCTGCAAAGCTTTCCATCAGTACGGCGGTGATTTCCAACTGACCCGCGCTGGACTGCCTATCGCCACGCTTGCCCGCCAATTGGTCGATATCGTCAATCGTGCCAAAGCCGATCACACCGGGGTCCAACACGTTGTTGATAAAGGCTTTTGCGTTCTGCCCCGATTTGCCCTGATAGCTGTCGATATTGTCCGTGCTCAGGTTTTGATAACGGAACGGATAACCCGCGACCTGACAATAGTCGTTGATCAAGCCCGCCATCATCTGGATCAGCGTGGTCTTGCCCGTGCCCGGCTTTCCGTCACCCATGAAGGTGAAGATAAACCCGCCAAGTTCGGCAAAGGGGTTCAGCTTGCGGTCAAAATCATAGGCCATCACCATCTTGGCCAGCTTCATCGCCTGATACTTGGCGATATGGTTGCCCACGACTTCATTGGGCTTTTTGAAGGTCATGGTCAGCGTGCTGCCCTTCTTGGCGCGCGCCGGGGTGAAACCGTCGATGACAAAATCATCCGCCTCGACCCGCCAGGCGGCGGCCACGAACGGTTCCAACCGGGCCGCCGTGCTGGCCCGGCCTGCGACCTTGTCCATCAATGCCTCAGCAAAGCCCAACACGGTTGCCACCATCTTGGGCTCATCCGCGCCAAGGTTTGCGATGTCCTGATCCAACTCCCACAGCGCGCCATGCAACGCCAATTGCGCGTTCTCGGTCAGCAATTCCTCAACATCGCCAACCTCAACGGTTTCTTCAGTCGCGTGATCGGCCAGCAGAAACGCCGTTGCATTGGCAAATGTGTAAAGCGCAATCAGCGCCTCGGCGGTCAGTAACTCTGAAAAGGCTGTCTTGCGCGCATCGGCCAAGGCCCCTTCCAGATTGGCCCGTTTGAGGTCTTTCAGCTCCGTCCGTTCCGCGTATTGCTCGGCCACCGCAAGCGCCAGTGCGATCGCGCGGCGCAGCCCCTGCTGCACATGCGCCTGCAACGGGGTGACCAGTCCTACATCGCCGACCGCCTCAATCCGGTTGATCAGCTGCACGCCTTCCTTACGCTGCACGCGCCGTGTCGACAGCCCTGGCGTGGTCGACCGAAACGCGCGGCGCGTTGGCACACCGGCCGATTTGCCCTCAACGGCGCCTGCCGTTGCCTTGGACACTCTCGGACTGTGATCGAACCCATCCAGCAGATCGAGCGCGGCTGCATAGTGCGCCTGCACATCTTCTTCGCGCAGTTCCATCTGATCACTTGTCTGACTCATTGGTCCACCTTCTTTTGGCCAAAATAATCCCCGCCGGAGGCACCGAATTTTCGTCGAAAATTCGTCATCTGTAACTCAACACCCGCCCGCCATCGCCGACGACAAACTTACGCACGTCGCGAAACCCCGGCGGGTCGCGCTCTGCCAGCGCCTGATAGGGCCGTTCCGGCATGATCAATGACCGTTCCATCCGCGTGGCACCTGTTTCCCCACCCTGCCCGGCAAAGGGATCAAGCGCGAAAATCTGCCGTTCCACAGACCCGAACCAGCCGGATTTCACATGTTCGACCCGCTCTGACACCAACTCTTCCTCGGTCCAGACCAACGCCCAATCCTCGCCCACCGGCGCGCGGGCCTGTTCCAGCACTTCGCGCAACGGTCCCGTCTGTCGGGTAAAGGCGCTGGAATACATCGGCCCGATGTGAAACCGGCGCAGCCGCACCGGGTGCAGATCGTCGAAATCCTCGTCAAAGCCTTTGGCAATCGTCAGCAGCTTCAGATGCGCAAGGCTTTGCGCCATCAAATGCTGCTGCGCCTCGGGCCAACGCCGTTCGTCTTTGGGCAGGCCTGTGCGTCCGGTGTCATGGACGTCCATCAAGTAGATCGTCGGCAGGTTGACCTGACTGTCATAGACCGCCCAATGGATCTGAAAGTGTCGCCTTTCGCCATCATTGCCCAGCCACACCGCCTGCGGATCATTCCGCGCCCAGAACATTTGCCCTTTCAGCAGTTCCTCGTAATAGAGCCGCTGGCTTAGCGCATATTGCAGCTTGGTCGGGATCGCCTGTTCGCCCACAATCACGCGTACCATCTGGTCTTTCAGCGTGTCGCTGTCGGGCATCGTGTTCAAATGCCGTTCGGCCTGAAGCGCATCATTCGCCATCTCAAGCAGCTCTTGATACACCGGAAAACCGCTGTCCACCCGATCAAACGTCAACTGCCCCGCGTGATCCCAGCGCCCGCTGAAATGGTATTTATGCGCCAGTGCCCGGAAGGTGTAGTTTAGCCCGGCCAGATAGCGCGTCATCGCCTCGATATCCGCGCGGGACAGCCGCGCTTCGGCCTCCATCGTTGCAGCCACCTTTGTCAGGTGATTGGTGATCTTTTCAAACTTGCCAAAATACCGCCGCGTGACGCGGGTATCCTCCAGCTTGAAGTGGTCGAGGGAGAGGTCAGTTTTGGTCATGATCCCTCCGTTCTGTAGGAAGACCTTCTCCACTTCGGCCCAAGGTATTAAGCCGCTTGGCATTCTCGCTCGCATCGCGCCAAGAGAGAAATGGGGACGCCCCTGCCCCCGTCTTCACAATAAATGGGTAGGCGTAATTAACGGCGAACACCACAACTGTCAGAAACAAGAGCCAAAGCAGAACTGACAAAAAGCCAAAGGCGTCGCCAGCCGGAAAAACGGCAAGTGCGAAAATCAGAAGAACAACTGCAAATCCTTGCTGGACCAATGTCCAATCCCAGACCGACTTGGCCTCAGGTGTTCTCTCAGTCATTGGCGCCACCAAATTGCCTTGCCAAAATACCACCGCGTGACGCGGGTATCCTCCAGCTTGAAGTGGTCGAGGGAGAGGTCAGTTTTGGTCATTCTTGGCCAAGCCTCTCATGTCGGTTCCAAATTAGAATTGCGGCCACGCCGAGCGGAACCGGAAGCAATGCGAATATCTTGAACTTCCCCCAAAGATACTCCGCCCAAGTCGCGGGGATCCAAAGCGCAAAATCTCCGTTCGTGCGCATTTCCGGTTGGCCCCCTCGGACCCGGAAAGCGTCAAAGGCTAAATCTGACAATTGAGCATTGAAGATCAGCGAGCAAAGAACAAAAGCGAAAATCGTCAAGCCACCCCCAAGCCAAACCCCTGCGTATCTTTCGAATTTCACCATCAGTCTCGCCCGGCCATTTCGTGCAACATCCAGCCTTTACAGAGAGCGTCTACAGGCTGCCCTCCCGCTGGAAGATGATCGCGAGTGTTTCCAATTCTGCCAACGTTCCTGCGCGCAACACAGGCATTTTCTGGCCTAAATTGGAAAAGTGTTGGCGCGTCAGTCATTCAGTAGATTCCACCACAATTTTCCTTTGTCGATGGCGCCGCCAAATGACTCCAAGAGCGGAAATCGCAACATAGGCAGCAATCCACAGGTTCAGCCGAACGATTTGAGAAGAATTCAAATTCCATTCACCCGCGTTCCAATTAATGTAGGCGCCCAACACAAATATTGGGATCAGGAGCCCCGCGATCCATGCCCACCATCGATCTCCTCGCCCAAAATGGAACGCAAAGACAATCTCCAGAAAAAATCCAAACGGCCGCAGGAGCGTCTTCAAGCCCTACTGATCCCCATACTGATTGCTATCGTGCTTCTCGACGATCTTCTGGAACCGGCGGATAAAGCGTTCGTCGGCTTTTGCCTTCTGCTCCAGCACCTCGCGGGCAAAGACCATGTGGTCTTCGTGGGCTTCCATCATATCGGCCATGCGAGCGTTGGTGGCAGAGCCAATCGCCGCCATCGCGGTCTGCGCTTCCTGATCCGTTTGCACGCCGATCTCGTTGATCTTATGCGCCACGTCCTGCTGCTGTGCGGTCTTCAACGACTTTGACAGGGCATCATAGAGCACCACGCGCTGCTTGGTGTCTGTCTGCAGTTTGTTGATCAGCACCATCTGCGTCGCCGCCTGATTCTGCAGGCTGTCGATCCAGGTCTTGCCCTTTTCGATATAGCGCTCAAGCGTCTGGCTTTTTGCCAGTTTGACCTGCTCTTCCTGCACCAACTCATTATAGCGGGTGTTCAAAGCGGCCAGTTCGGTTTCCAAGGCGGTGCGCTTAGCGGCATCCTGTTCCACGGAAATCTTGTTCTCTAGCTCAATGATCTTGGGATCCATGCCCAGCACATCGGCGCGCACAGTTTCCAACTCGGCCACGGTCGTCTCTCGCTCTGTCAGGGTGCCTTGCAAGTTGGTTTCCACAGAGGTTTTCTGTTCGTTCAGCGTCGCCAATTGGCTTTCCAGCAACTTGGTGATCACGTCCGACTTGCTGATCAGATCCTGCAACTTGTCATCGACCGATGCTGTGCGCATCCGCTCTTCGCGCATGGAATCGGACTTGCCCGCAGAAAACCAACCCACGATGCTTTCCATCGTGGTCTTGGACCGCATCTCATCAAAATCCTTGGAAAAGGCGGCGGTCACATCATCCAGACCCATAATGAGTTCCGCGATATTCGCGTTCATCAATTCGGTATGCGCATGCACATCCTCAAGGCTCGCATTCTCAATATCGACAGAGATATCAGCACCTTGTGCCATCTTCTGCCGCGCTGCCTCGATCCGGCTGGTCAGTTCAGAAATCTTGCTTTGCGCTTCTGCGACCTGAGTCTGACTTTCCTGAATCTGCGCGTCGAAATCGGCCATATGAAATTCCCCTGTTGGTCTTGGTGTTACATTCAATCTAGGAAATGTTACACCATTTTACAAATCCACGTCATGCGGTTTTCACCGGTGAACGTGACGAATTCTTGACCAATTCAGGGGACTTGCGTGGCGGTTTAGGTATCGCCGCCAACGGCTGTTTCAAACACTAGATCGTCTGGATTCACCGCGTCAAAATCAGGTGGGCGATCGTTGGCCAACGCCTCTTCACCATAAATCTCATCCGGGTCGATCTGGCGGGGCGGCAGTTCAACACCGCGCTCATAGTTTTCTGGATCGACGCGTAGGGATTCCTCGCGCGACCGCACATGCACCCTGATCCCGCGCGGACAGCGATCATACAGGTCGATGATGTCCTGATTGAACAGGCGAATACAGCCAGCGGAACCGGAATTTCCTATTGATTCCAAATCGTTAGTGCCGTGTATGCGAAAGAACGTATCGCGACCGTTGCGGTAGAGGTACAGCGCACGCGCACCCAACGGGCTACGCAACCCACCGGGAATGCCGCGCGCAAACGGCCCATAGACCTCTGGCTCCCGGCGCAGCATGTTCTGCGTCGGCGTCCAGCCCGGCCATTTCCGCTTCAGCGATATGACACCGTTGCCCGCAAAGCTAAGCCCGGCGCGCCCGACACCAACCGGATAGCGGATCGCACGACCGTCTTCTTCGATAAAGTACAAAAACTTCGCATAAGGATCGACATCCAAAGTGCCGGCGCTTTGCTCGCCCAGATAAAGGCCGGACATCCGGCGATTATCCCCTTGAGTATATTCCGGCGGAATGCCCGGCAGGTTGTAGCCCGCGTCGAAAATAGGCTCGTATCCGGGTGCAAAATTCATCGCCTCTGGCACGTCGATGTTGGATGCAGGCACACGTGGGCCGCAAGCAGCCACGGTGGACAGCAACATCGCACCAAAGGCGCGGCGCGAAATATTCGGGACAGACAGCATATGCATACCTATAAAGACTCTTTGGTTTCATAGCACCCTGTCACAAAAGTGCAATTCGACCCAGGCTCCCCCTCACGGAAAAGCGAGGGGGAATTTTCCTGTCCTGACGGCAAAACCTGCACCTTTCCGCGCGCGGAGCTGCTCCATTAGAAGCCGGTTCACCCATTTACGCGCTAAACAGCGGGTGCGGACGTGCGGCACACCCTTTTGCTTTTGAACCCGCCCATGCATGCTGTGCCCATGAAGGGCCATAAATCATGAAACGCCGCCGCGTCTTGCAAGGGGTCGGACTAGCCGCAATCGCAGGCTGGGTTTGGGGCGCGCCGCGTTTGGCGCGCTTGGGCCAGGACCCTGTGACATTCACCGCAATTCCGGGCGCAGAGCCGTTTCGGCAGTTGGATCGCGCAAGTGCCCTTTCTGCCAGCGCAGGCATATTCGCAGGTCTTGATGCACCCGCACCGCAATTCACCGGCGCGCTTTGCCCCGCCCTTTTTGGCGGCAACGACGGCTTGGCCATTGCTTATTTCTCGGACGTGCAATGCCCGAACTGCCCCAGAATGGAGGCCGCAACCCGTGCCGCCATCGGCGATCAGCCCATTCCGCTGATCCGCCACGAACTGCCCTTGCTGGGGCCCCGTTCTGTTGCTGTCGCAAAGGTCTTTCTTGCGGCAAAGCTGCAAAGCGCGGGTCAGGATATCGCAAGCATCTTGCTGGGCACCCCCGGACCTATCACCCCGGCACGACTGGCGGATATTGCAGACCGCACCGGCCTCGACCATCAGCGCTGGGTCGCGGACATCGACAGCGCAACGGTCGCGAACCACTTGGCACAAGAGTATGGCGTCGCCGCACGTCTGGGCATCTATGGCACACCCGGCACCGTAATCGGGCGCACAGTGATCCTAGGTGCCTTGCCAGAGCATCAGATCGCGCAGATCATCGCGACGGAACGACAGGACAATCAGGTATGCGGTTAGACGGTAAGACGGCGGTGGTCACCGGCGGCGGATCAGGCTTTGGCGCTGGGATCGCGCGCGCGTTCGCGGCCGAAGGGGCCAAGGTGATGATCGCCGATTTGAATGCTGACGCCGCAAAATCGGTCGCGGTAGAGGTGGGGGGATATGCCGTCACTACCAATGTCGCCGACAATGCTTCGGTCGCGGGGCTTGCCTATGCCGTGGCCGATCAACTGGGTGATCTGGACATTCTGGTGAACAATGCCGGCACGACCCATGCCCTTGGTGCGATGGAAGATGTGAACGAGGAAGAGTTCGACCGCGTGTTCGCCGTCAACGCCAAATCCGTCTACCTCACCGCCCGTCATCTGGTGCCTGCGATGAAGGCGCGCAAATCGGGCGTGATCCTCAATATCGCCTCGGCGGCCAGCGTCTCACCTCGCCCGAACCTGATCTGGTACAGCGCGTCAAAGGGCTGGATGATCACGACCACCAAAGCAATGGCAATTGAACTTGCCCCCTACAACATCCGCGTGAATGCGCTGAACCCTGTCGCGGGCGATACCCCGCTTCTTGCAGATTTCATGGGAGGAGAGTCGCCAGAGATGCGGGCAAAATTTCTGTCGGGCATCCCTTTGGGCCGGTTCTCCACTCCCGACGACATTGGTGCCGCCGCCACATTCCTTTGCTCTGACAGCGCAGGGTTGATTACCGGGGTGGCGCTGGAAATCGACGGAGGTCGCACAATTTGAACTGGATCCCACTCCTGCGCAGGCTTGGCCGCCACGCCTTGCGCCTGATCCCCTCAGAACCGTTGCGGACACCCGCGCCCAAACGTGCACGTCCAACGCCCGATGGGCAGTTGCGTCTGCATTTGTTCAGCGCCGATTTTGACGGCCCGGAAGAGGCGCACAGGTTTTGCTTCATCGCGCCCGGTGCTGATCTCCCGGTCGATCTGACGCGCGAATTGACCGGAGCGTTCATCGACACGGATGAGGTCGAGATGATCCACGGCGACATTCCAACACGACTAATCGAATTCCTGTCCGAACAAGAGGCTGACGACATCGTGCTGCGCATGGCCGGGGACAACACTCTGATTTTAATCACAGAACACGCCTTTGGCGGACTTCCTTACGAATTGGACGACACCGACCGGCTGACCTACCTCGGCCCGCAATTGGTCGCGGTCTGATGCGGAACCTGATCACCGATGTGCCCGGCCTTTTGGTCGGAAATGCGCAAGACGCGGCTTTGAAATCAGGCTGCACGGTCCTGACAGGGGACCGCCCGTTCACCTGCGGCGTCAACGTCATGGGCGGCGCACCCGGCACGCGAGAGACTGATTTGCTGGCGCCTGACAAGCTGGTGCAACAGGTGGACGCGCTGGTGCTGTCGGGCGGCAGCAGCTTTGGTCTTGATGCCGCTTCGGGTGTCACCGACGCCCTGCGCACCGTCGGTCGCGGCTTTGCGGTGGGCGAGATGCGCGTGCCGATCGTGCCCGGTGCAATTCTGTTTGATCTGCTCAATGGCGGCGACAAAAACTGGACCAGCAACCCCTATCACGGCCTTGGCGCGGACGCTTTTCAGGCGGCTGAACAGAGCTTTGCGCTTGGCACGGCGGGCGCGGGGTTTGGGGCAACAACGGCCACGTTGAAAGGCGGGCTCGGCTCTGCCTCGACCGCTTTGCCCGATGGCACCATTGTGGGCGCACTTGTGGCCGTGAACGCGCTCGGATCAGCCACCGTCGGCGATGGTCCGCACTTTTGGGCCGCCCCCTTTGAAGAAGACGGCGAATTTGGCAACCTTGGCCCATCTGCGACTTATCCGCGTGATGCACCTGTCACCAAACTTTCCGCGCAAAACACTACCATCGGGATCGTTGCGACATCCGCGCGACTGACACAGGCCGAATGTACGCGCCTTGCAACCGCGGCACATGATGGCATCGCCCGCGCGCTGGTGCCTGCACATACCCCGATGGATGGCGATCTGATCTTTGCGGTCAGCACTGGCGATGTTCCTGCTGCTGACCCTGTTCACCTCGGCCATGCCGCAGCCACCTGCATGGCCCGTGCCATTGCGCGCGGTGTCTATCTTGCGCGGTCTGCCCCGCACGAGGCACCCGCATGCTACGCCCGCACCTTCGCGCCTTAGCAGACCACGCTCAATCGCCTAAAATCGCCCGCATCAAGGGACTGTGCGCATCTCGCAGCCCGTCAAGCACATCAAAATGGTGCCGCCCTGCGTCGTTCACCA
Source organism: Yoonia sp. R2331 (assembly GCF_041103235.1). Lineage (NCBI taxonomy): Bacteria > Pseudomonadati > Pseudomonadota > Alphaproteobacteria > Rhodobacterales > Paracoccaceae > Cognatiyoonia > Cognatiyoonia denitrificans. The sequence continues at coordinate 2,733,264 of NZ_JBGCUN010000001.1, forward strand.
ACTCGCACGCCCATGCATCTGCCAGGGCACGGGCCTGTTCCACAAAGACCGGGCGCTCGTCCCCGCCAACCCAGACAGTCACAGGAACCATTGGCGGTGGCTGATGGATCGGGCTTTCTGCGCGGGCGATGTCTGAATCCAGCCGCAGATCATTGTTCATTTGCGTCTGCAACAGCGGTGCAAGGTCCGCCACCGCCGAGATTGGCACCACCTTTTCAACGCGTTCGGTCCACTCTGCCGCCAAATCCGGGGCCAACATCCGCGCCGCCAGTTGCCCGCCCGCCGAATGCCCGGTGATCCGCAATGGCCCCGGCACACGATCCGCAATCGTACCAATGGCTTTGCCGATCTGCTGCGTGATCTGAGCAATCGTTACCTCCGGGCACAGGTCATAAGATGGCATCGCCACGGCCCAACCGGCCACGACCGCCCCGGCGGCCAGATAAGACCAGTCCGACTTGTCCGAACTGCGCCAATACCCGCCATGAATGAAAACCATGGTACCTTTGGGCAAGCGCTCAGGCAGGAACAGATCAAAGACCTCGCGCGCACCCTCACCATAAGGCACATCTGCCAGATAGCGCGCGCGCTCGCGATAGCGCTGCCCTTCCTGCGCCCATCGGGCGGGCAAAAGCGCGCCGTCGGGGACATATGCCAGATTGGCAAAGGCGTCATCAATATCCATTTCCATTCCCTTTCGGCTGTGCCTAACTGCCAATCAAGTCAAAAAGGCGTTTGACAGCAAGGGGGACATCATGCGCGACACAGTAACGGATTTGAAATCACACCTGAGCCGGCCAGAGCTTTTGTGTGAAAAAGCCTATGTCGGCGGCGCGTGGGTGGATGCCGCCTCTGGCAAGACATTCCCAGTGACAAACCCCGCACGTGGCGATGTGATCGCCAATGTGGCCGACCTGTCGCGCGCAGAAATTGCTGATGCCATCACAGCTGCCGACAAGGCGCGCCATGCCTGGGCCGCGCGAACCGGCAAAGACCGCGCTGCGGCTCTGCGTAAATGGCACGACCTGATGCTCGCCAATACCGAAGATCTGGCAATCATCATGACCGCCGAACAAGGCAAACCATTGGCAGAAGCGCGGGGCGAGGTCGCTTATGGCGCGTCTTTCGTCGAATGGTTCGCAGAAGAGGCAAAGCGTATCTATGGCGAAACCATCCCCGGCCATCAGCCTGACAAGCGGATCACTGTAATCAAGCAACCCATTGGCGTGGCCGCTGCCATCACGCCTTGGAATTTCCCCAACGCCATGATCGCCCGCAAAGTGGCCCCTGCGCTTGCTGCAGGCTGCGGTTTTGTGGTGCGCCCCGCATCCTTGACGCCGCTCTCGGCGCTGGCGATGGCGAAACTGGCGGAAGAGGCGGGCATCCCCGCCGGGCTGATGTCTGTTGTGACTTCAACTGCCTCATCCGATGTGGGCAAGGAATTCTGCGAAAATCCAACCGTGCGCAAACTGTCGTTCACAGGATCCACTGAAGTGGGCCGCATTCTGCTGCGGCAGGCCGCCGATCAGGTCATGAAATGCTCGATGGAGTTGGGCGGCAATGCGCCCTTCATCGTGTTCGACGACGCCGATCTGGACGAAGCCGTGATAGGTGCCATTGCCTGCAAATTCCGCAACAACGGCCAAACCTGTGTTTGTGCCAACCGCATCTATGTGCAAGCCGGGGTTTATGACGCCTTTGCCGAAAAGCTGAAGACCGCGGTTGAGGCGCTGAAGGTCGGCGACGGCCTGACTGACGGTACCGACCTTGGCCCGCTGATCGAACCCGCCGCCCTTGAAAAGGTGCAGGAACACCTGGACGACGCCACCGCCAAAGGGGCCACGGTCCTGACCGGCGGTCATGCGCTTGACGGGCAGTTCTTTGAACCGACCATCGTGACCGGTGCGACCAAGGACATGCTGGTCAGCACCGATGAAACCTTTGGTCCCTTCGCGCCACTCTTCAAATTCAAAGACGAAGACGACGTCATCGCACTTGCCAATGACACGATCTTTGGTCTTGCGTCCTATTTCTACGCCAAGGACATCAGCCGCGTGCACAAAGTGGCCGAGGCGCTGGAATACGGGATCGTCGGCGTGAACACCGGCATCATCTCGACCGAGGTCGCCCCCTTCGGCGGTGTCAAACAGTCCGGCCTTGGCCGTGAAGGCAGCCGCCACGGGATCGAAGACTATATGGAAATGAAATATATCTGCATGTCGGTCTAAGCCGCCTGCGCATGACGCGCGTTTGACGCTTATCCGACAAGAATAACCCCGGCATCGCTATGCCGATGCCGGGGCAAAACTGAAATAAACACCGTTACCAATACTGCAGCCACTCACGACCACTTGAAAACGATAGCGCCCCACATCCCTTGTTTTCAAAGCGGATTTCGCGAAATATCAGATTTGTTCGTGAATTTCAGGGATTCGATAACTCGCGATGCGCCAAATTTTTGGAGAAATCCGCTGGGAAGTGAAGACAGCGATCTTCATGACCATGATCCTGATTTTTTCTGTCGTGGGACCCTTTGGTTCTTACAACACGATGCCCCTTGCGGAACGGTTCACCTACTGGACCGTTATCATGATCGGCATCGGCTTTTTCATGCATGTCTTCATGACCGTGGCGCTCAATTCAGCGCGCCTGAGCAGATGGAACAGTATCCTCAAGGTGTCCCTTGGTGCTGCATTGGCCGCGGTGCCGGGGGCCGCAATTGTGGAATTCGCCAATGAGGTTTTCCGCCCCTCAGGTATCAACATGGCCTCACTTGTCCGGATCTGGGCACAGGTCACCGTGATCGGCGCGATTGTCGGAACGGTCGAATACATCGACTGGCGGCCAGAGCGTAGTGCCGCGCAGCCCAAGCTTTCACCACTGCACAAGCGACTGCCTGCCGAGCTGGGGCGCGACATCGTTTCCATGTCGATGCAGGATCACTATGTCGAAGTCACAACGACCCAGGGCAAGACCATGATCCTGATGCGCTTCACCGATGCCCTGCGCGAGGTGGCAGAGCTCGACGGCTTGCGCACCCATAGATCCCATTGGGTGGCGATTCCGCACATGAAAACCCTTGCGAAATCCGGCAATACCACCCGCGTCACCCTATCAGACGGGCGCCAGATGCCCGTCAGCGCGACCTATCTCGACACGCTTCAATCGGCAATGCGAACGACCTGAACGGACAGCACGGCACCCCACTATCGCAGATAAATCAATCGTGACCCCGCGGCTCATCCTGAATTGTTAGGAACTTTCATGGCTCAGAAAAAATCCGGCAAAGCACGCCAACGGGCCCGCAAGGGCAAGACACCACACCAATCGGTCGCCCGTCCGATGACCCGCCGCGAAAGCCTTGGCCGGCTCCGGGCTATTGCGGCCCTTGGCCTTTTGGTGACTGGCGGCGTCTGGTGGACTATATCCTCTGCCCAGGCTGACCGGTTTGAACAAGACCTCAGCCGGATGGGTCAGGGCATCCCCGCCATCGTGCAGGTCCATGATCCCAATTGTGCACCCTGCCTTGCGCTCGAACGGGAAACCCGCGCAGCCCTCAAATCCTTTGACGACGAGGACCTGACTTACCTTGTCGCCTCACTTGCCACGACGTCGGGTCAGGCATTTGCCTCGCGCCACGGGGCCGGCTACGCCACCCTGCTGTTCTTTGACGGCTCTGGCCTGCTTACCCGGTCGCTGCGCGGTCCCTCAGATCGCAACACACTGACAACGGCTTTTCGCAGCCACATCGCAGCAAACTGATTTTTTTCACATGGCCGCCAAGGATTGACGCAGCGCCCGCGTCAAACCACCGTGATGCGTATGACAACCAGTGACGAAGACCTGGCCCTCGCGGCGGCAGGTGGCGACCGTGCCGCCTTTGCCGCGCTTTTGGATCGTCACTATGACCGGCTCTTTGCATTCTGCTTTCGCTTGACCGGCGCCCGAGCAGAGGCCGAAGATCTGACCCAAGACATCTGTGCGGCCCTGCCCGCGAAACTGGCCAGCTACCAGCGCAGGGCGCGGGTCACGACATGGCTCTACAAGGTCGCCGTAAACGCGGCCCACGACCGGCGCCGCAGACGCGCGACCTATGCCAAGGCCACAACCGGCTGGGGCGATTGGGAACTCAATCGCACCGCCGCCAATGCCGATACCTCACGCGCGGTGGATTGGCTCACGATGGCGATGAACGAACTGCCCGAAGACCTGCGCGACACCCTCGCGCTGGTGCTTGACGATGCAACCCACGCCCAGGCCGCTGAAGTGCTCGGCGTCTCCGAAGGTACGATCAGCTGGCGCATATCCGAAGCCAAGAAACGCCTGCGCGCGATCAAGGAAATGGAGGATGCCGGATGACCGACGATCTTGACGACATCAAATCCCTCATGAACAGCGCCACCCCGCGCCCGGATGCGCAGCGCCGAGCCGAAAATCTGATGCTGGCACAAGAAAATTTCGACGCGCTCCAAGGATCGCGCCCTGTCCCGCGTCCCACTTCTAGAAATTTCTTTTCAGGAGTGAAAACCATGTTGGACACATTGACCACCAAAGGCGGATTGACCGCCACCACCGCCCTCGTCGCCGTCGGCTTTCTGTTTGTGACCCCAATGGGTCAGGACCTTTGGCAGGGCGCGCCTCCAGCGACCTCAAAAGAGACCATTCGTTTCGGCGGCCAAGCTTCACTTGATGGCGAAGGCGATGCCGGCGGTTTCTTTTTCGACGCGGATGTCGCCCCTCAATCACCCAATGAAACCGCAACAATCACTGCAACGCCTCAGCCGCAGGACAACAGGGCAGAGGCCGATGACTTCGCCACGCTGCAATCGACAGAAGCCGCACCGGGTCTTGCCCCCGAAGTGATGGAAGCCCCCGTTGTTGTCATCGACTCCCTTGCCGCAGCAACCCCCTCCCCGACGCAGGATCTTGCCGTTGGTGGGATGGTCGCAGCTGAGGCACCCCTCGCACAAACGCGCACCCGAGCGCAGGGCCAAACGCTGTCACTTGTTGCCCCGGCGCCGCCTGTCGACGCAATCCAGCCGACAGAGCCAAATACCGAGGCCTTCCCAGAAGCCACACCCAACCCACTTAAGATCACGGCTGAAACCCCCGTCTCCACCTTCTCCATAGACGTGGACACTGCCGCCTATTCTGTCGTCCGCTCCTCGCTGATGCGCGGGCAGCTTCCGCCTAAGGACGCGGTGCGCGTCGAAGAGATGATCAACTACTTCCCCTATGACTACCCCGCCCCCGACGCGGGCGAGGCACCGTTCCGCCCAACCGTCAGCACCATGGCCACCCCGTGGAACCCCGACACCCAGCTTGTGCATATCGCACTGCAAGGCCAGTTGCCCGCCGTGGAAACCCGCCCGCCGCTCAACCTTGTCTTCCTCATCGACACCTCGGGCAGCATGAATGACCCCGCCAAACTGCCGCTCTTGCGCCAGTCGTTCCTCTTGATGCTCGACCAGCTCCGGCCAGAGGATGAGGTCGCCATTGTCACCTACGCAGGCTCCGCCGGGCAGATCCTTGCACCCACCGCCGCCTCTGATCGGGCCGCGATCACACGCGCCCTCAACAGCCTTGGCGCGGGCGGTTCAACCAATGGCGTCGGCGGGCTGGAACAGGCATATCAGGTGGCCGAAGGTATGGCCGCAGAGGGCGAGGTCAACCGCGTGATCTTGGCCACCGACGGTGACTTCAACGTCGGCATCCATGACCCTGATGCGCTCACGGATTTCATCGCTGACAAGCGCGACACGGGCACATATCTGTCAGTCCTTGGCTTTGGGCGCGGCAACCTTGACGACGCCACGATGCAGGCGCTTGCCCAGAACGGCAACGGCACCGCCGCCTATATCGACACCCTGTCAGAGGCGCAAAAGGTGCTGGTTGACCAGTTGACCGGCGCGCTATTCACTATTGCGGGCGACGTGAAAATCCAAGTCGAATGGAACCCTGCCCAAATCGCCGAATACCGGCTGATCGGCTATGAAACCCGCGCGCTCAACCGCGAAGATTTCAACAATGACAAGGTCGATGCAGGAGAGCTAGGCGCAGGCCATTCCGTCACCGCGATTTACGAAGTCACCCCTGTCGGCAGCCCCGCGCAACTGTCCGATCCGCTGCGCTATCAGCCCGAGGCCGTGGCTGAGACCAGTGAAGAATTGGGGTTTCTGAAACTGCGTTACAAAGCACCGGGCGAAGAAGTAAGCCAACTTCTGTCCACCCCGATCACCGCGTCAGATGCGGGCGCAGAGGCACAATTTGCCGCCGCTATCGCAGGCTTCGGACAGCTTCTGCGGGGTGAAACCTATCTGGGCGAGTGGTCTTATTTGGATGCTATCGCGCTCGCCAACGGCGCCCGTGGCATGGACCCATTCGGTTATCGCACCGAAGCGGTGCAACTCATGCGCCTTGCAAACAGTCTCGACCAGTAGCAACTGGCTGTCAGATTTCTCAGGTCCCGGCCCTGTGCCGGGGCCTTTTCAGTGGCGCTGATAGGCTTCGGTTTCATAGAAATCGCGCATGGTCTGACCCTTTTCAGGCCGAAACGGCCCGGCGTCTTCCAGTGCCATGATCCGGTCCAGCCGGAACATCCGGAACCCGTCGCGCAATTCGCACCAGCAAATCGCCGTCCAGACCTTGCCCCAGAACCAGACCCCCAATGGGCGCACCGTGCGCTCTGTCTCGTTGCCCGCCTCATCAGCATAGGAAATCTTCAACCGGCGCAGCTTCTCCGAGGCCATCTCGATTTGATCCAGAAAATCACGCCATTCGCCGCCCTGCCACGGCATACCCACCGCATGGACGTTCACCTGGCCGGACCGCAAGCGCAGCTCTTCCGGCAACACCGTGTCGATCTTGACCAAAGCTTCCTCTGCGGCAACGGCCATCTTGGTGCCGCCCCACGTCTGCAGGATGCGCGCCCCCGCCACCAGTGCGATGATCTCCTCTTGTGTAAACATCAGCGGCGGCAGGTCGTAGCCGTCGCGCATCAGGTAGCCGACCCCGGCCTCTCCCTCGATGGGGACGCCAGAGCCGATCAGATGCGCGATATCGCGATAGATGGTGCGCGGCGTGACCTCCAACTGTTCGGCCAGCCGCGCCGCCGTGGTCAGCCGACCGCCACGCAGAAATTGCAGGATCTGGAACAGGCGGTCGGCGCGGCGCATCAGGCCGCCTCGAACAATCCGATGGAATTGCCATCAATATCCTTGGCATAAACGAACCGGCCTGCAGGGATACCGATGGGCGGGCTCACAACCTCACCACCGGCGGCCTTACAGCGTTTCATGCCGCTTTCCAGATCACCGGGCAACGCAAGATGGATGGTGTTACCGCCATCGGCAGCCGGTGCGCCGGGGTACAAATGCGCGCCCGCGCTGTTCATCAATCCACCCAGCACCGCCATCGGGTTGGGGCCGGAATTGTCGATTTCCATCTGGTAGCCAAAGACGTCGTTGTAGAACGCCACCGACTTTTCCATGTCCGAAACTGGGATCTCGCCCCAAGCCATAATCACGCGGTCAGCCATGTCATATCTCCTTCTTGGTTTGTTGACATGACCCTTCTGACATAGCCCTGCTGACAGCATTGTGTCAGCAGGTTTCAGTACTATCGCGCTTTTTTGGCGTGGTTAGCTGCTGAACTTGCTTAGCAACATCGACCCATTGGTCCCGCCAAAGCCGAAACTGTTGGTCATCACCGTGTCCAGACCGGCGTTTTCCACCAATTCTGTCGCGATCTCAGCGGGTTTCAGTGCTGGGTCGAGCGTTTCCACGTTGATCGATGGCGTGATAAAGTCGTGCTCTAGCATCAGCAGGCAATAGACCGCTTCTTGTGCGCCCGTCGCACCTTGGCTGTGGCCGGTCATCGATTTGGTGGAACTGACCGGCGGCGTTGAGCCTTCGCCAAAGACACGGCGCACTGCTTCGATCTCACCCACATCGCCGACGGGGGTCGAAGTGCCGTGCGCATTGATATAGCTGACCTTGCGTCCTTCTGGCAGCGTGTTCAGCGCACCGCGCATCGCCCGCTCACCGCCCTCTCCCGAAGGCGCCACCATGTCGGCTCCGTCCGAGGTGGCCGCGAAACCTGTCACTTCAGCGTAAATCTTTGCCCCGCGCGCCTGCGCGCTTTCCAGGCTCTCCAAAACCACCATCGCACCACCACCGGCAATCACGAACCCATCGCGGTCCGCATCGAATGCGCGACTCGCGCGCGTCGGCGTGTCGTTATACTTGCTGCTCATCGCGCCCATCGCGTCAAACAGGCACGACAGGGTCCAGTCCAGCTCTTCGCCGCCACCGGCAAACATGATGTCCTGCGCCCCCAACGCCACCTGCTGGGCAGCCATGCCGATACAATGCAGCGACGTCGAACAGGCCGAGGTGATCGAGAAATTCATGCCCTTGATCTGATAGGCGGTCGCCAGATTGGCGCTCACCGTCGATGACATCGTCTTAGGCACCGCAAACGGGCCCACCCGCTTGGTCGCCCCACTTTTCAGCACCGTCTGATGCGCGGCCAACATGGCAGAGGTGGACGGCCCGCCTGATCCTGCGATCACGCCGGTCATTGGATGGCTTACCTGATCGTCGCCCAGCCCAGCATCTGCAATTGCCTGCCCCATCGCGATATAGGCATAGGCCGCCCCCGGCCCCATGAACCGCAGGGTGCGTTTGTCAACATGTTCGCTGATGTCGATCTTCAAGGTGCCCGCAATCTGGCTACGGAACCCGTGTTCAGCCATATCAGCTGACGCCTCGATCCCTGATTTGCCAGCCTTGAGCGCGGCAGTCACTTCTTCCGCATTATTCCCGATGGGTGAGACGATGCCCAACCCGGTAACCACGACACGACGCATGAAATGCCCTTCCCCTAAGTTCTCACCTGTTTAGGCGAGGGCAGACAGGGCGTGCAAGATGGAAAGGCCCCGGAGGCCTTAGTGGAGCGTCACCAATTGCATCTGGTGTTCTGCTGCAAGATGGCTGGCAATCGCCGGATTGGCGACCAACGCCACCTGTTCGCCGTCGCCGTTATGCACGGCAAACACGATCTGCGTATCACCCGCCTGCGCGCGGACCTCATCGGGCAGGTCTGCTGTGGCCACGGGCTTGAGATAGACAATCTTCTGGCTCAGCCCATCAAGGTCAATTTTCGCGTGCATGACTTACCCTTTCTTGATCTGGATCGTTTGAATAACACGGTCCGGTTCGCTGCGATTCAGGTCGATATGCAACAACCCATTCTCCATCGCCGCCTCACCCACATCGACACCATCGGCCAAAACGAAACTGCGCTGAAACTGACGCGCCGCAATGCCGCGATGCAGGAACACGCGCCCTTCGGTGTCCTCTTGCTGCTTGCCGCGCACCACCAGCGACGAATCTTCGACCGTGATCGCTAGATCGTCCTCGGCGAAGCCAGCCACAGCCAGCGTGATCCGATAAGACCGGTCGGACGTCTGTTCGATGTTGTAGGGGGGGTAGCCTTCGTTGCCGGTTTTCGCAGTGCGTTCCACCAGTCGTTCCAGCTGTTCAAAGCCCAACAGGAACGGATGCGTCCCCAAAGCCAATTTTGTCATGCGACACGTCCTTTGATCCAAGCGACATCTCTAATCCGGTCCCGTTGCGGCAACCGTGATAGAAATATGGGAATTCGGGGCCTTTGGTGCAACCCCAGACTATGCGGAACGCCCCAAACCCCCTATCTTGTGCGCAACCCCGAACCACGGACATACCGATGAACTCTTCACCCCGGATGAACGAAACAGAGGTCCTGCGCATCAAGCTAGAGGTTTTGCGCCGTGAACACCGCGACCTTGATGACGCCATCGCGGCCCTGCAGGACCGCGGCACGGGCGATATGCTGACGCTCAAACGGCTCAAAAAACAGAAACTCGCGCTCAAAGACCGCATCGCCGGGATTGAGGATCGGCTGACCCCCGACATCATCGCGTGACGCGCTACACCAAAGGCTCTGATGTTGCGTTGCGGAATACTCACGCAACGGGACATTCTGCTGGCTTAGACAATTGCGCCTGACCAAACGCTGGCTATAGTGCCGCTTCCGCAACGCAGGGGGCAATCATGACCCAACCCACCGTCGGCATCATCATGGGCAGTCAGTCCGACTGGCCCACCATGAAAGAGGCCGCAGATCTGCTGGACGCCTTGGATGTCGCCTATGAAGCGCGCATAGTCTCGGCCCACCGCACCCCGGATCGGTTGTGGGACTACGGAAAAACGGCGGTGGACCGTGGGTTGCAAGTGATTATCGCGGGCGCCGGTGGGGCTGCGCATCTACCCGGCATGATGGCCTCCAAGACCCGCGTGCCAGTCATCGGTGTGCCTGTGCAGACGAAGGCGCTCTCGGGTGTCGACAGCCTCTATTCCATCCTGCAAATGCCGCGCGGCTTTCCCGTAGCTACCATGGCCATTGGTGCGGCAGGTGCGGCCAACGCGGGCCTGATGGCCGCAGGTATCCTCGCCCTTCAGGATGCCGAACTGGCGTCGCGGCTCGACAACTGGCGCAGCGATCTGTCCGCGTCCATCCCCGAGGCACCGCAATGACACCCCCCCTGACCACCGGCGCCACAATCGGTATTCTTGGCGGCGGCCAGTTGGGCCGCATGCTCTCGGTCGCAGCCAGCAGACTTGGCTTCAAGACCTGCATCTTCGAGCCCGGCGGCGACTGCCCCGCGAGCCATGTGGCAAACTATCATTTTCGCGCGAACTACGATGATCACGACGCCCTGCGTGCCTTTGCGCAATCCGTCGACGTCATCACCTATGAGTTCGAGAACATCCCCACAGGCGCCCTGGACCTCTTGGAAACACTGCGCCCGATTCATCCCGGACGTGCGGCCCTTGCCACATCTCAGGACCGCCTGACCGAAAAACGTTTCCTGCAGGACCTCGGCCTTGCAACCGCTCCTTTTGCCGACGTTCATGACTTGGCCAGTCTTGAAGCAGCCCTTGCCACCATTGGCACCCCTGGCATCCTCAAGACCCGTCGCATGGGCTATGACGGCAAGGGCCAGGCGCGGATCATGTCCTCCGCAGATGCCACCGCGGCGCTTGACGCCATGTCCGGTGCCCCAGCTATACTCGAGGGCTTCGTCGATTTCAGCCACGAGGTTTCGGTCATCGGCGCACGCGACGCAACCGGCGCAATCTCCTGCTTTGACCCGGGCGAAAATGTGCACAAACACGGTATCCTCGACACCACGACGGTGCCCGCCAACCTCACTGCCGCGCAACGCACCGATGCGGTGTTGATCGCCGCGAAAATCCTCAACGCACTCGACTATGTCGGCGTCATGGGGGTCGAGCTTTTTGTGACCCCAAAGGCGCTCATCGTGAACGAAATTGCGCCGCGTGTGCATAATTCCGGCCATTGGACGCAGAACGGCTGCGCCGTGGACCAGTTTGAACAGCACATGCGCGCCGTCGCAGGCTGGCCGCTGGGCGATGGCACACGGCACAGCAATGTGGTGATGGAGAACCTGATCGGCGACGACATCGCAGACATCACAAACATCGCCAAGACCGATGCCGCTATCCACCTTTATGGCAAGGCCGAAGCGAAGCCGGGCCGCAAGATGGGCCACGTCAACCGGGTCACAGGATCGGCCTGAGTCTTTCTTTTGAATGTAAATATGCAGGCGCTTGGCTGACCTGCCAGCACCACGCCCGGTCTTTTCGCGGCAGACCGGGACGGCGGGCGGGGCGCCTTGGCCGCACAGCGGACAACAGCGGCGCCCGACGGCTACTCGAGACCGAACAGCACATCCGTCACCGACAGATCGCGGTCAAATCGCCCAGTCTTCAAAAACGCGGCAACTTCAGCCATGACCAGCGGGTTATTCATCATAAAGGTATGCGTGACTGGCAATTCCAGAAAGTCAGTCATCCCTTCCAGCCGCGTACTCTCAACCGAGACCTTTCCGTCATCCGGCCCCTCGATCAAGGATGAATACACCGGGTTCAGGCTGCGATTGCCCGCAATGATTCCGACCTCATACCCCGGCATGTCCAGCTGATTGGGCACGCTGGAACTCTCAGTCCCCAACTGCAACCCCGCCGGGCCATTGACCCATTGGAACGGCTCCCAATCGCCAAATATATCTACCAACTCTGATCCGTTGTTGGGTGGACCCAACATCACCACACGGCCCATGCGGTCGGGGCGGTTATTGGTCAACCAGGCCCGCGCCAGAATACCACCCATTGAATGGGTCACAAAGTGCACCCGCTTGTCACCGCAAGCCGCCACATCCTGTGCCAAATTTTCCTCGACCAACTGCTGGATCGTGGATTCCGTTGACGGATACCCCTGATTGACAACGGTGTACCCCTCGGCCTCCAGAAAAAGCTGCATCGGCGTGAATGAAATCTCGGTCCGGGCTAGCCCGTGCAGCATCACCACACAGTCATCCGCCTGCTCCAGGGCATTGGCCCCTGGTGTGCAGCCTGCAAGGCCCAGCATGAGTACGGTCAAAAAACGCTTCATGCCTCTTAGTTAACACCGATCCGTGAAAAAGAAGTAGTCATGACATTCTGACCTTGCGTCGCGACACAACCATTCCCATGGTCTTCGCCATGACCCGCCCTATCCGCCTTGCCACACGCGCGCTCATCATGCGCCACAACCGATTGCTTCTGGTCAACGCATATCGGGGCAGCGGAGAGTTGTGGTGCGCGCCCGGCGGTGGTGCTGAGCCGCATCATAGCCTGCCAGACAACCTGATCCGCGAAGTCATGGAAGAAACCGGGCTGACCATCACCGTCGGCTCCGTCGCTTTGGTCAATGAATTTCACGACCCCGACGGCAGCTTTCATCAGGTCGACATCTATTTTCACTGCACGGTCACTGACGGGGACATCAGCGCCAGCCACGTCGATCCCGAAGGGGTGGTGAACCAACACCGCTGGGTCACCCGGTCTGAACTGTCCGCGCTGCGCGTGAAGCCCGACAGCCTTGCTGCGGTTGCATGGGGCGATCCTTCGGCACCACTCTACGATCCGCTTGAACCTATCGTGCGGCTGGCTGACCTTTGATCAGCGACAGCGCGATTCCACCCAGTACCAATCCGCCAGAAGCAGTGATTTTCAGGGTCAGCGGCTCCGCCAGAAAGACGATCCCGCCGAGCACCGCAATCACCGGCACCGAAAGCTGAATGATTGCCGCCAGCGTTGTCGGTAGCGCGGGCAAAACCCGATACCACAGCGCATATCCCAAGCCAGAGGTCACAGCACCGGCCACTATCGCCGTCACAACCCCCATCAGTGACCAGCCCGGCCCGGCCCAGATCAACCCGGGCAAGACCAGCGGTACACACAAGACAAAGTTGGCAGCCGTCCCCGACAAGGCATCCCGCTCGCTTTGACCCAAGAGCGTGTAAGCGGCCCATGCCGCCCCTGCCACTGCCATGCTGAACGCACCCGCAATCGGCACCTGCACGGTCCCCGCGGGCCACAGCAGCAAGACCAACCCGCCAAAGGCAACCCCCGCCCCGATCCAGCGCATCGCCGGCACACCCTGCCCGCGCCAGAGCGCGAAGCCAAACATGACCAATTGCACAACCGCAAACAGGATCAACGCGCCCAAACCCGCACCCAAAGTCAGATAGGCCCAGGAAAAACCCAGCATATAGATTGCCAGCGATGCCGCCCCGCCCCAGCGTGGCCATCCGCTAAGTTGCAATCCCCCGCGGCGCAAGCTGACAAGCACAAAAAGCGTCACCGCCCCGGCCAGCACCCGCACCACCGCAAAGCCCATCGGATCCATACCCAACTGCCCGACTCCCAAACGGTTCAAAACGGAATTGCCCGCAAAAGCGCACATTGTCAGGGTCACAAGAAGAAATAGCTTCATGCGTCATGCCTGCGGCAAAACCGCAAGCTGTGCAATCGGCAATCAGTCCACCAACGGCAGCGTGATCCCTGCGGCATAAGCGGCGGCGATCGCACTGTCTTCGGCCACGTCGCGTTCTGAGGCCCGTGGCGCAATGATGTCCAGGGCTGCGTCAAATTGGGTGTCGTTGATTTTTGCGAATGTCATTGGTTCGTCCTCCTGCAATCAGGATGACAAATCACGCATCACTTTTGGCGGTGTCGTTTCCGATGCGATATCAGGCAGAAAGCGACGGGAAATAGTCCTCGCAACCACCTTCGCGATAGACGTCCGCCGTGCAGCAATGCAGCCCCCCGCCAAAGGCATAGGCATCCCGCAGCTCGACCGGAACAACTTCCATTCCCAGCTTGTCCATCTGTTCCATCTGATAGACCTCGGAAGCCTCAACGCAAACCGTCTTGGGGTCCAGCACCAGCACATTCATCGACAACCAGGTCGAGGAATAGCACAGCGGCGGGGGCGTGTTATGCGCAGGCTGTGCTGCGTCCACGATCTCCCAATCGTTGTCACTGAACATTGCGCGCTGATCATCAGGCAACCGGCGCTGGGGGTTGTTCAGGATCAAACCGGGCCGCAGTGGGGTAAAGGTCGCGTCGATGTGGATCGGATAGGGGTCACCGGGGAAGTTCACCGTATGCACACGGTGGTCGGGGTAATGCCGCCGCAACCAATCGATCCCGCGCAAATTGGTCGTGAACCCGTGCTGCACCACCAGATCGCGACCAAACCGCAGCACGTCGGCGGCATCAAAAAGCGGCTCTTCCTCGGTTGTGACAAAGAACTTCTCTGCCGCCCACTCCAGCCGCTTTTGCACGCCGATTTTGTCCGACAGATAGTCGGGATGATAATCGGCATCCGTCAGGCGTGGCTTGGGGGCTGCTTCGTGGCGAAAGTTGGGGTCTTCTTCCCAATACCGCTGCATCAGGGGCCGGTAGTTGAGGTATTCAAACCAGCGGCAGCGATAAGACATCGTTGCCTCAAGGATTTCTGAACCAACCGTCAACAGCACGTCGCGCGGCGGCATACAGCCAAACTGGCTGTCAGTGTGGAAATCGGGCGTGGTGACCGGCTTGGAATGGTCGATACTGTCTGGACGATCCACCCTGATCCCACGCTTGCGTAGCAGGTCGGCAAAGTTGTCCAACAGTTCATTCGCGCGGTCGATGGTTTCCTGCGGGCGACGGCCCCACTGGCCGCGCATATCGCTGTCCTCGGGCACCTTGGCGTCAAGCGCCGGTTCTTCGGGCGGGATATGACAATCATCGGCCCGCCCCACGATCACATGGCGCAGCGGGTCCCACTCGTTCCACGAATTGACGACGGTCTTTGCCATGCGGCTTCCTCCCAAAAAACCAACGGGCGATTGGTACGGCCAGCCATGCAGTGACACAAGCCCGAATCGAGAGGCCAGAAACGCGCAGGGCGGCCCCTTTCAGGACCGCCCCACTTATCACCGATAGTAAACGCGCCTTAGTCGGCAGAAACCATCTTACGGGCGTAGGCCGGAATGTCGGCATAGGTGATGCCGATACGTTCCAATTCTACCGCCGACATTTGGCTCAACACGGATTCCATCCGTGCAACCTGCATCGCCAGCAAAGCGCGCGACAGGGTTGCGCGCAGGCCTGCAAAGCTCCAGCCCCGGTTCATTTCTTCGAGTGTATGCGTCGCAAGATATGCCATGTCATACGTCCTTTCTGTGGTGGCGATGGGAGGATCGCCTTTAAATCTGCCACAAACATATGGGGCAATGCTGCACCTGCACAATGAACAGTCCAGCAAGCCCGCTATGCAAAAAGGGAATGGTTTCGCAGGGTTAACTGGTCAAAACGCACGAAAAAGGGGCGGCTCCCTTTGGAACCGCCCCCAATTTTGATCGGCTAAGTGATTAGCCTGCGACCTGATTACATCATGCCGCCCATGCCGCCCATGTCGGGCATGCCGCCAGCGGGTGCAGCACCCTCTTTGGCAGGCTTGTCAGCAACCATGGCTTCGGTAGTGATCAGCAGACCAGCCACAGATGCGGCGTCCTGCAGGGCAGTACGCACAACTTTGGCCGGGTCAATCACGCCGAACTTGAACATGTCGCCATATTCTTCGGTCTGCGCGTTGAAACCAAATGCCTTGTCGTTGCTTTCGCGAATTTTACCAGCCACGACAGAGCCGTCGACGCCAGAGTTTTCTGCGATCTGACGCAGCGGGGCTTCGATCGCCTTGCGGATGATCGAGATGCCAACGTCCTGGTCAGAGTTTGCACCCTTCAGACCGTCAAGCGCCTTGGCACCTTGGACCAGTGCAACGCCGCCGCCCACTACAACACCTTCCTGCACAGCAGCACGGGTTGCGTTCAGGGCGTCATCAACGCGGTCTTTGCGCTCTTTGACTTCCACTTCGGACATGCCGCCGACGCGGATGACAGCAACACCGCCAGCCAGCTTGGCCACACGTTCTTGCAGCTTCTCACGGTCGTAGTCGCTTGTTGTCTCTTCGATCTGACCACGGATCTGGCTGACACGTGCTTCGATCTCAGCCTTGTCGCCAGCGCCGTCAACGATGGTGGTTTCGTCCTTGGTGATCGCAACGCGCTTGGCAGAACCCAGCATGTCGATGGTCACGGACTCAAGCTTCATGCCCAGATCTTCGGAGATCACCTGACCACCGGTCAGGATCGCAATGTCCTGCAGCATGGCTTTACGACGGTCACCAAAGCCCGGCGCCTTGACGGCCGCGATTTTCAGACCACCGCGCAGCTTGTTGACCACGAGGGTCGCCAGCGCTTCGCCTTCGACGTCTTCTGCGATGATCAGCAGGGGCTTGCCGGACTGAATGACAGACTCAAGCAGCGGCACCATTGGCTGCAGCGAAGACAGCTTCTTCTCGTGCAGCAGGATGATCGCGTCTTCCAGCTCTGTTGTCATCTTTTCAGTGTTGGTCACGAAGTAGGGGCTCAGGTAGCCGCGGTCGAACTGCATGCCTTCGACAACATCGGTCTCTGTTTCCAGACCTTTGTTCTCTTCGACGGTGATGACGCCTTCGTTGCCGACCTTTTGCATCGCGTCAGCGATCTGGCGGCCGATTTCCTCTTCGCCATTGGCAGAGATGGTGCCGACTTGCGCGACTTCTGCGCTGTCTGAAACCGGGCGCGATGCGGATTTGATTGCTTCAACAACCTTGGCGGTTGCCAGGTCGATGCCGCGCTTGAGGTCCATCGGGTTCATGCCCGCTGCAACCGACTTCATGCCTTCGCGCACGATGGCCTGGGCCAGCACAGTCGCTGTGGTCGTGCCGTCACCAGCTTCGTCGTTTGTGCGCGATGCAACTTCCTTGACCATCTGCGCGCCCATGTTCTCGAACTTGTCCTCAAGCTCGATCTCTTTGGCGACAGACACACCGTCCTTGGTGATACGCGGTGCGCCGAACGACTTGTCCAGAACAACGTTACGACCCTTGGGGCCGAGGGTAACCTTCACCGCGTTTGCCAGCGTGTTGACGCCGTTCAGCATGCGGTTGCGGGCATCGGTGTCAAATTTGACGTCTTTAGCAGCCATTGATTAGCTCCTTGAATTTGAATTTCGTTGGGATTGGACGAACCGGGCTTACATGATGCCCAGAATGTCGCTTTCCTTCATGATCAACAGGTCTTCGCCGTCGATCTTGACTTCGGTGCCGGACCACTTGCCAAACAGGACCTTGTCGCCTGCTTTGACATCCATTGGGATCAGCTCTCCGCTGTCCTTGCGGGCACCGGCGCCACAAGACACGATTTCGCCCTCTGCAGGCTTTTCCTTGGCGCTGTCAGGAATGATCAGACCGCCAGAGGTCTTTTCGTCGCTTTCGATGCGGCGGACCAGAACACGGTCGTGAAGTGGTGTGAATGCCATCTTTTGAACTTCCCTTGGTTCAGTTTCAACTCCCGTTAGCACTCAACCCAGTCGAGTGATAACGGGAGGTAATTAGGGATCGTCGCCTTGGCTGTCAACACGCGCCGCGCTGCAATTTGCACGAATCTGTGGATCAGCTCATTCGCCCCTACATGAACATTGTTCAATTTCATGTTGACTTGCGCAGCGGTGGCTTCTAAATGTTTTGAACATTGTTCATGAATGAGGTTCAATTATGTATCGCACTTTCGTATCGCTGACCGTATTGGGGCTGGCCACCGCATGTGTGGCCCCCAGCACCCACCATTCGGGCGCTGCCGTGAACCATAGCGCTGCTGCCAGCGCCCATAGTGCTGCGGCGGGTGTTACCGGTGTCTCCTCTGTTGCCGCCGTGCCGCTGATCGCCAGTGGTTCGGGAATGGTCGTGTCCGGGGCTGCCCTTGCCGAAAGCGGTAGCGCTGCGGTTCAGACCGGCCAAGCCCTTGCAACGCACACGCCCGCTGTCGCCCACGACGGCCCGCCTACCCTGAACTGAAAGGGCCAATAGATGTCACGTATCCTGTCACTGGTTTGCGCCGCTTGCGTCGCGATCTTCCCCATGGCCACCCACGCGGGCAGCAGTAACGCCAGCCAATCGGTCCTGCCCGCCGCAGATGTCGCGGCCTTTTCAGATCAAGTGCAGCAGGATCTGGCTGCGCGCGGTGTGCAGGTGGCAATTGTCGCGCGCATGGGGCGCGATCCGGACACGCTTCCTGATGGCATCACCTATACCCACCTTGGGTTTTGGGTCTACTCCACGATCAGCACCGCAGATGGCAGCACCGGCACGGGTTACCGTGTCTTCAACCTCTATCAGCGCAACGGCGACCGAACCACCAGCGATCTGGTGCAGGACAGTCCCGCCGATTTCTTCGCCGGGGCCAAGCGTCTTGACGCAGGCATCATTATCCCCGACCCCAGATTGCAGCGCCGACTTTTGTCCGTCATCCAAAGCCCGACATATGCCGCACTCCACAATCCGCGTTATTCCGTGCTTGCCAACCCGGCCAACGACCAATTCCAGAACTGCACCGAACACACGCTGAATGTCCTGATGGCCGCCCTTTATGACACGTCGAACAAGGCGCGGATCAAGGCCAATATCGCCGCGCACTTCACCGCGCAACCTATTGAGATCGACGGGTTGCAGCGCGCGCTGGCCCCTACCCTCAGTCAGGCACTGACCACGGCCGATCACGGCGAACAGGTTGCCACCGCAACCTTCGGGTCGGTTGCCCGCTTTATGGCACAGCATGGATTGGCCCTGCAGACCTACCGCATCACGCCCGGTGGTGCCGTCAGGTACTAGGCCAGCGGCAAAGATGTCGCACAAAATCAATCTTGCCGGAAAAACTGCTTGGTCCACACGCAGTCAACGGGTTATTTGAACCCACTGACACCGCGAATCGTCGCTAAGGAGAATGCAATGCACCCAATGGAGCCAAATACCACCTGCTGGTAGCGCCCCTGCATTGCTGTGCGCGCTGACCAAGCCGCACACCACCCTTTCCAAATCTGCACGACATTCGAGGACCTTGTCCCATGCATCCGCCGTTTATGTTTACCGACCACAAGGTCGACCCTGACTTTCATACGCCAAAGCAGCGCGTCAAACGCACGCGGCCTGCGCGGCTTGATCTATCGCCCGCGCCAGGCTGGCCACCGGTGCCACTTGTGGTGCCAACTGCGCTGCCTTCGTCCCCGACAGGTGTGCCATTTGCTCCCGGTTTCCGCCTTCAGGTTGTCCCGCCGCCACGCGCCACGTGGCGCGACTGGTTTGGCCGGTTCCTCATCCGGGTCGGGCAACGTATGATCCTGCAAAACCGTCCGGGCTGATCCCTGCCCGGACGGCCCAACAGGAGAATGTGATGTACCGCTTTCTGGCAGCCATGATGGTCGCACTCTGGCCGCTGCAGGTCGCCGCTTTGTGCGAAGGCACCGACTATGTGGAAGCACTCTCAGCTGCGGAACGTGCCGGGATTGACGCGGTTGTCGCCGACACACCTTTTGCAACCGGCCTTGTCTGGCAGGCCACGCGGGATGACAAGACGCTGCATGTCATTGGCACGATGCATATTTTCGACCCGCGCCTTGGCCCAATTGTCTTGCGGACCGCACCTCTGGTCGAAGCCGCTGATCTTTTGCTCGTCGAAGCTGGCCCCGAGGAAGAGACGCAGATGACCTCTGCCATGCAACGCGATCCGGGGCTGATTTTCATCACTGATGGCCCCACCCTGCCCGAACAGTTGCCCGAAGAAGCCTGGCAATCACTGGCCGATGCCGCCAACGCCCGTCAAATCCCGGCATTCATGGCCGCAAAGATGCAGCCCTGGTATCTCGCGCAGGCGCTCGCAATTCCAGCCTGCACTATGCCCGATCTCGCCTCTGGCGCACGCGGCTTGGATCATATGCTGATCGACGTGGCACTGGATGCGAACGTCCCCATTGCCGCGGTCGAGGATTGGGACACGCTCTTCACCATCATGCGCGAAGGCAGCACCGAAGAGCAGCTGGAAATGCTACAAATGGGCCTCGTCCCGCCAGAGGTTCAAACCTCTCTCTTTGTCTCCATGCTCAACAGCTACTTTGCCGAAGACGTCGTCACCATCTGGGAAGCTTCGCGGCTCTCGACCAAGGATATTCCCGCGATGGATCCCGCCCGCGCTGACGCGCTTTTTGCAGATGCTGAACAAAAGATTCTGCTGGACCGCAATCTGGCATGGATACCCCGGATTATGACTGCAACCGCTGCACATGACCGGGTCGTTGTCGCCGTGGGCGCGGCCCACCTGCCGGGGGAACAGGGCGTGCTGAACCTGCTGCAATCTGACGGCTGGACGCTGACTCGCTTGCGCGCTCGCTAGACGTCCGACCAGTCAGCCAACCCTTTCTCGCCTGCTTTGGTCAGGCCATAGACGCCCGTTTTGATACGCTTGAACCAGCCATAGTGATCGTCTGCCATAATCCGCGTGGCTTGTGGCACTTCGGTCCAGTCTTTGACGACCGACCCTTTTGAGGGGCCATGCACCGCCAGAAACCGCGCGCATTTCAGCGCGTCCTGCCGATACCCCGTCACCAACCCGTGGCGCGTGGCCCCGCCTGCATTGGGATCACCCTCTAGTCGGTCAAAGGCATTGCGTAACCGCGTGGCCTTTTTCTTTGACTTTCGCGCCGCATAGGGCCCCGGTTCGGCCAACACCTCGACAAATCCGTCCCGCGTTCGCACGGTCATCACCCCAAGGCCTGCACGCCGCGCCAGCTTAACGTTAGCTTTCAACGCCTTGGGCTGGCCACCTGCCGGCACCGCCAGATAGACCAGATCGGTCACCCCCAGCCGCTCAATCCCCTGATGGAACAGCGCCAGCGAAAACCCCAGCTTCAGTTCCACCACCAACAACGCATCGCCCCGGCAACCCACCACATCCGCCGCACCAACCTCTCCCTTCACGCTCCATCCCGCTCGGGTCAGATAGGCCTTGATCGGTGGATATAGATCCGCCTCTTTCACCGTGGTTTTGCTCATCCCGATGGTTGCCCCACACGACTTTTGAGACGATAGTCTGTTAACTTTTGCTCTCGAAGGACAGTGACAACCATGCGCGAACTTGCCAAGGCCCTGATGTGCGCCGCAATGCTCGCCGGGTGCAGTTCCAGCACACCGCCCACACCCATTGCAGCATCTGGCTTTGCGCAATCAGGTGATGAGGTGGCGGCCCGGATCACGTTCAACGTCCCGCAAACCAGCGCATTTGTGTTGCAGGACGAAAAGGGCGCGCTGATCAACCAGGACGTCAGTTTGCGCATCAACGCCCAAGGCCGCCCGATGGTGGTGATCGATGGCCAACGATTTGTGCTGAATTCCGAAGGAAACGGCATCTATTCCACCACCGAAAATGACACCAACGTGTTGTGGCTGCGTATCTCTCAAACCGACCCCAACGCGGTCGAGCTGATCTATCTGTCCTTCGCAACCGAAGACAGCTTTAACGCAGGCTATGTGCCGTTTGGTTTTGACACAAACCCGACCACCGTTGCGGCTGAAACCGGGTCAGCCGTCTATACTGGCCCTGCCTCCTTGTCGTTGCGGCAAGTTATCGACGGGCGGCTGGCGTCGGGGTTCTCCAACGGGACTGCACGGATCACAGCCGATTTTGACGGTGGTGCGGTCAATGGTTCAATCCGCTTTGACGACCCCGCCGACCGACCGATCGAAGTTGCAGATGTGACCTTGCAACTTGAAGGCACCGCGATCCGCGGCAATACGTTTTCCGGCAGCGTCTCGGTCGCCGCCGGATCCTTTGGGGACGGCAATACCTTGTCGTCCGGCACCTACGATGGCCGGTTCTTTGGCGCCGACGTCGGCGCGGTCGGCGGGACGGTGACCGGGACCGTTGTGACAGGCGACCCGGACCGCCCCATCCTGTTACAGGGCGGATTTATCGGCGAACAATAGCCCCGCCTCGCACAAACGAGACGGGGCATTCCGACTATCTTCCACCTAATCGACCGGGGAAACGCGGTGGGCGCTTTGTCACCCTTTGCTGGCGCAGGTTGGGCGTCCGGTCCGTTGCCGGACGGGCGCTTGGCCGTGTGCGGCGGTCTGCGTCGCGGGTTGCGGGTGGGGTTGCCGCCTTGCGCGGCTTTGGTGTCTTACGGGGCATCTGAAACCTCCATCTGATCGTGATCAGGGCCTGCGCGCACGCAGGCGATGGCGCGCCCTCTACTGAGGCGTCAGCGATGCTGGTCCATGATGGAATACTCCTCTGATGTGGAAAGTGATTGCGCATCTTGCGCCTTCAGGAACGGATCAATTCAAACCGTCATGTCCACTGTCAGAGCCCTCCTGTCTTGAGGCCTGACAGTTAGCACAAGCCACCCGCCCCGGTCAAACCTGCCATGGCGCTAGTGGGGGGTGACAGTGCACAAGCGCCACCCTATAACGCCCGCGATTTGACGCCGCTGATGAAAGGCACGACCCCATGACAACGCTCATTTTCGGCCACAAGGCCCCCGACACCGACAGCACCGGATCGCCGCTGATCTGGGAATGGTTCCTGACCCATCAAGGCGTCGACGCCAAAGCCGCACTGCTGGGCACGCCAAACACAGAAGCGGCCTTTGTGGCACAGCACTGGGGCTTCGATCTGCCCGCCGTGATTGACGACGTGGCCGATGATCAGCCCTGCATCATCGTGGACACCAACAACCCCGCCGAGCTGCCCGCCAACATCAACGGCGCAGATGTGCAGGCGATCATCGACCACCACAAGCTGGTCGGCGGGCTGGAAACCAAAGGCCCGATTGACATCACCGTGCGCCCACTGGCTTGTACGGCTACGATCATGCACCAACTGATGGGCGACCACGCGGCTCACATGCCCGAAGGCATCAAGGGCCTGATGCTGTCGTGCATTCTGTCCGACACGTTGGCATTCCGCTCGCCCACCACAACCGACACCGACAAGTCGCTGGCGCAGGCGCTCGCCTCTGATCTGGGTCTTGATCTGGACGCTTATGCCTCTGAGATGTTCGAGGCAAAATCCGACGTCAGCGCATTCTCTGACGCAGAGCTTTTGCGGATGGACAGTAAGGAATACGCCGTCGGCGAAACCAAATTCCGCGTCTCGGTGCTGGAAACCACTGCACCCAAAATCATACTCGACCGCAAAGCCTCGATCATGGACAGCATGCCCGGCGTCGCCGCCGAAGACGGCGTGGACCAGGTGCTGCTGTTCGTGGTCGATATCCTGAACGAAGAAGCCACAATGCTGATCCCCAACGACCTGACCAAAACCGTGGCCGAAGCCTCTTTTGGTGCGTCCGTCAGCGGTGACACCGTAGTCCTGCCTGGCGTGATGAGCCGGAAGAAACAGATTATTCCGAACCTCAAAGTCTGAACATACCCCAACGTTTCCGACAGCGGCGCATCCACCCGGGTGCGCCGTTTGCATTTGGGGGGGGCAAGACCTTTCAAAGGTCTTGGCAAAATCCTTTCAAAGGATTTTGGGGCGCGTCGCGGTGGCATCAATAGATCTTTTTTCAGATACCGTGTGGTGCGTGAATTGTCGCTTGGCTACAGGGTTCCGCCCTCGGGCCAATTTCTCCAGTGATTATTTGCGGACTCTTCCGTCGAATACAGCTCAGGTGCATTGCTCTCGAGAACACGCGCGAGCTGTTGAAAAGTTGTAGTCTGGCTCGGAAATTGCCCGTTGATTAGGTCTGGGTGATGCCACTCATTTAAGAGCATGATTTGTTTCATTTCAGGAAGAACGCTCACCCGACGCTCGGTATTGACTGCCAGTATTGCTTCACGATGATGATATGCGAGGTAGCGGCAAAGCTCAAATACTGTGGGCTGTTCTTCTTTCAAAACAACGCCCGTCGTAGCGTAGGCGCTCGATTGCGGAATTTTCAAAGACGTGCCCCGCAAGACAATCTCGCCTTGCTCCGATACGATTTCCGGGTTGTCCTTGTCTATCCAATCATCATTTGAGATCGGCCAGAAGTTCCTCATGTCCCAGTATGGGTTGTACTCCAAATAGTGATTGTAGGCTTCATCGGATGCGTAGTCTGACGGTTTGTCCCTATCGCTAGGTTTGCTGGAGATGGTAACAATCGCCAGATCTGGGTGACCTGCGCGCGGCGAAAAGCCGAAAATCTCGAAGACAATCGCCCAGTGTTCGTCAGACCGGAAAAGAGACATTCGAGAGGCTGCGAGATAGACATACCCATTGTCCAGCATCGGGAACATGAATGCTTCGGCAGACCGGTCCAACACACCAAGGATCGCTTTGGCATCAAGAGGATTTGGTTTGCGCTTTCGAAAAAACTTGAACATGAACAAACCTTGAGTCTCAATTTGCGTGAAGGCAAGGCGCTTGTGATCTATCTGAAGTGAAGAGTTCAGCTCCGATGACGGATTCATACACTTAAGGCGCAGCCAAGAACGGTCCTCTTGCTTTGCATTCGAAAGCGGGCATCTAATGGGGAAAGCGCGCCATTAAGTGCCGAACAACTGATCGCGCATCCTCGTCAGTTGTGCCATCGCCTGTTGAACGCTGCCACTTTGCGAAATCTCCCCCACGCACCCTTCCCTTTTGCCACGCCCGCCCGCATACCGGCAGCAAGAACGGAGTGACCATGACCCAGATCATCCAGAACTTTGCTCAGATTTCTGAACAATACGACGCGGCCTTTGTCGACCTCTGGGGCTGTATGCACAATGGCGTTGCCGCCATGCCCGATGCGGTGGCCGCCATGCAAGCCTATCGCGCGGCGGGTGGCAAGGTGGTGCTGGTCACCAACTCACCCCGCCCGTGGGACAGTGTCGCAACCCAGATCAAGGGGCTTGGTGTGCCGGATGATGCCTGGGACGCCATTGCCACTTCGGGCGACAGCGCGCGCGCGGCGATGTTTCAGGGGGCCGTGGGCGAAAAGATCTGGTTCATGGGCGAAAGCCCCCGCGACGACGACTTTTTCAAACCGCTCAAGATCATCACCAACCCCGTTTCCATCACTAAGGTCCCGCTGGATCAGGCCCAGGGCATCGTTTGCTGCGGCCCATTCGACCCAATGGCCGACCCCGATGTGAACCGCGCCGACTTCCTGCGCGCCCGCGAAATGGGGTTGCCGCTTCTGTGCGCCAACCCTGACATCGTCGTCGACCGAGGCGAGGTGCGCGAATGGTGCGCCGGCGCGCTTGCAGCGCTTTACACTGAAATGGGCGGGCAAAGCCTCTACTTCGGCAAGCCGCATCCCCCGATCTACGATCTGGCGCGGCGGCGGCTCGCGGCCCTCGATGGCGCACCACATGACCCCCGGATCATCTGCATCGGCGATGGCATTGGCACCGATATCCTTGGCGCCCAGCAGGAAGACCTCGATTCGCTCTTTATCTCCGGCGGCCTCGCCGCAGCAGAGACCCAGACAATGGAACAGCCCGATCCCGCCGCCCTGACCGCCTTTCTGACGGCGCAAATGACCGCGACTACCTATACAATCGGCTTTCTGCGCTAAATTTCCCTGACCAATTCACATGCAAGGGCCGTGCACATCGCGCGGCCCTTTTTGCTTGACTTTCTGCGGCCGCAAAGTAATTAAGTTTCAACTTTACCTTGCTATTTGCACTTTAATTACCGGACGGAGGACATGATGTTGGACAACGCCCCACGCGGCACCATCGTGATCGAAGATATCGAAATCGGCATGATGCGGTCCCTGACCAAGGTTGTCACCGACCGGGATATCGAACTGTTTGCCGAGGTGTCGACCGATCGGAACCCTGTCCATCTCGATGACGATTATGCCCGCGACACGATCTTTGGCGGCCGCATCGCGCACGGCATGCTCACCGCCGGTCTGGTCTCTGCTGTCATCGGTGAACAGCTGCCCGGCCACGGCACCGTCTACCTTGGGCAATCGCTGAAGTTTCTCGCCCCTGTCCGCCCTGGTGATCTGGTCACGGCAGAGGTTGAGGTGACCGCAATCGATTATGCCAAGCGGCGCGTGACGATGGAAACCCGGTGTCTGGTCGATGGCAAAAAGGTTCTGGCGGGCGAGGCGAACGTACTGGCCCCGTCTGCGAAATTCGACTGAACCGGCAGCAGCTTACGCCCATCGCTTGCACACCACCCAGCACCGCGCTAGCAAACGCCATGCGCATCATTCGTGACACCCTCTATCTTGACCCCGCCGACCGCGGCGCTGCTGCGGCCATCGGTAACTTTGACGGGGTGCATCTGGGCCATCAGACGGTGATCGACATCACCCGCGACGCTGCCCGCCGCGCAAAGGCCCCGCTGGGTGTCATGACGTTCGAGCCGCACCCGCGCAGCTTTTTTGGCCGCTCCGATACGCCCTTCCGGCTGATGAACGCCGAAGCGCGCGCCAACCGTCTGGACAAGCTTGGCGTCGAAAAGCTGTACGAGGTTCCGTTTAACGCCGCCCTCTCCGCGCTGAGCCCGGTCGAATTTGCGCAACAGATCATCGTTGACCGCCTGGGCCTGACCCATGTGGTGGTGGGCGCAGACTTCTGCTTTGGCAAGGACCGCGCAGGCGACGTCGCCGCGCTAAAACAATTCGGCGCTGATATGGGCTTTGGCGTCACCATCGCCGACATGGTTGATCTTGGCGATACACCGATCAGCTCCACCGCGATCCGCACCGCCCTGTCAGAGGGCCGCCCACGGGACGCCGCCAAAATGCTTGGCCATTGGCACCGGATCGAGGGCGAGGTGGTGCGCGGTGACCAGCGCGGCCGCGACCTTGGCTTTCCCACTGCCAACATGACCATGACCGACCTACATCTGCCCCACTTTGGCGTTTATGCCGTCACCGTGGACGTGCTGACCGGCCCTCATGCGGGCCGTTATGACGGTGCCGCCTCAATCGGAACCCGCCCGACCTTTGGCGAAAACGAAGCCAACTGTGAAACGTTTCTTTTTGATTTCAAAGGCGATCTTTACGGCACGCACCTTTCCGTCGCACTCGTCGAGTACCTCCGGCCAGAGCTCAAGTTCACCACCGTTCCGGCCCTGATCGACCAGATGGACAAGGACTGCGCCTTGGCCCGCAAGATCCTCGCTGATGTCTGACGGTGTCCCCCGCAACGGCCTGCGCGACAGGTTCTGGGAAAACACCCCGATGGACAAGCTGTCCCAGCCCGAATGGGAAGCGCTCTGCGATGGCTGCGGCAAATGCTGCCTCAACAAGCTTGAAGACGAAGACGGCACGGTCGATCTGACCCGCATCGCCTGCCGTTTGCTCGACGATTCCACCTGCCTGTGCAGCCAATACCCGATCCGGCACCAATTTGTGCCCGAATGCATCGTGCTGACACCCAAAACCATCGACGACAATATGTATTGGTTGCCCAAAACCTGCGCCTATCGCCTGGTCGCACTGGGCCGGCCGCTTTACGACTGGCACCCGCTTGTCTCTGGCGATCCCGACAGCGTGCACCGCGCCGGTGTCTCTGTCAAAGGCATGACCGTGCCCGAACACGAGGTCGATGAAGACGACTGGGACGACTACATTTTTCAGGAGCCGACATAGATGTTCTTTGCCTCAGACAACGCAGGTCCAGCCCATCCATCCGTGGTGACCGCCCTGACAAACGCCAACCAAGGCTATGCGATGGGCTATGGCGGGGATGCGATCACCGATGATGTCCGCGACAGCCTGCGCAGAATCTTCGAAGCTCCACAGGCCATGGTTCACCTTGCCGCCACCGGCACTGCCGCCAACGTGCTGATCCTTGGCACCATGGCCAACCCGTGGGACACGATCTTTTGCACCCCCGAAAGCCATATCAACTGTGACGAATGCAACGCGCCGGAATTCTACACAGGGGCCAAGCTGACCTTAGTGGGCGCGCAAGACGCCAAGATGACCCCCGCTACCCTGCGCGCCGCGATCGAGGCAGAGGGTAATCGCGGCGTTCACGGCCCACAGCGCGGGCCGGTGTCTCTGACCCAAGTGACGGAACGCGGGACACTCTACACGCTCGATGAAATCCGCGCCCTGACCGATGTCGCCCGAGAATTCGGCCTGCAAACCCACATGGACGGTGCCCGTTTCGCCAATGCGCTGGTCACTCTTGGCTGCACACCGGCAGAGATGACGTGGAAGGCAGGCATCGACGCCGTCAGCTTCGGCGGCACCAAAAACGGTCTGATCGGGGCCGAAGCCTGCATTTTCTTTGATCCCGCGAAAGAAAGAGAGTTCGAGCTGCGGCGCAAACGCGGCGCGCATCTATTTTCAAAGCATCGCTATCTGGCTGCGCAGATGCAGGCCTATCTGACAGATGACTTGTGGCTTGATCTCGCGGCCCGCGCAAACGCTAGCAGCAACCGCCTGCGCGCAGGTCTTGCGGGCCACAACGCGGTCCGCGTGCTTTATGCACCCAAAGCCAACATGACTTTCTTTGAGGCCCCGCGCCGCCTGCACCAACACCTGCTGGGGTCTGGTGCCGTCTACTATGTCGAAGACGGTGACGTGGCGACCGGCGACGTGGGCGGCATCCTGACCGGGCGGCTGGTCACCGATTGGTCCATGGCTGACGACAGCGTTGATGCCTTTCTGGCACTGCTGCACGGCTAATCCGGCATCACGGCAGCAACGGCACTTGCGTGGGTCAGCGGCACCATATGGCCCGCGCCTGCAATGACATGCTCGCGGGCCTGTGGCAGCCGTGCCGCCAGTGCGGCATGAATTGCCCCGACCACTGGCCGTGTCTCGCGTCCCCGTACCAAGGTGACGGGAATATCCAGCGCCTCTAAGCGACCGGCATCCAACAGGCCTGCATTGTCCTCTGCAATCGCAGGGTCCGCCAACGTGATCAGGTGAATGCGCTTTGCCAAATGCGCCTTGACCCGTTCCGGCAGGTCAGGCCAGTCACCCTCGCCCCAGATGCCGCGAAACATTTCAGCCGCCCGCATCCTCTCACCGGCCTGCACGGCTGCAGTGAACGGCGCGAATTCGGCTTCGTGGGCGGCATGTTCCCGGGTCCCGCGTGCCGCTGCAAACAGCACCGGCTCGATCAACGTCAGCGCCCGCACCCGTCCGGGGTTTTCCAGCGCAACGCGCAAGGCCACGGTGCCGCCAAAGGAATGCCCGACAAGATGCACAGGCGCATCCGGCAACAGTTTCGTCGCAATGTCTGTTGTTGCCGCATGAAAATCTGCGCCTTTCGTCCAATCCGCACTTTGCCCATGTCCTGGCAGATCAAACAGGCGTGCCGACCGCTTGCGCGCCCGCACCAACGGCAACAGGGACGTGTGCCGCGCCAACGAGCAATGGATCATCAGGTCCGATACCGGGCCCTCGCCCTCCTGCGCGACCCAGACATCGGCTCCCGCGACGCGGGTCAGCACTTAGACTTTTCCGGCTAGATGCGCCTCCAGATCGGCGATCCGGTCTTCGCCCCAGAACCGCTCGCCACTGTCGCAGATAAAGAACGGCGCGCCAAATGCGCCCGCGTTTATCGCTTCTTCCAGATTGGCCGCATAGGTTTCCGCCCCCTGCAACATGCCAGAGGTCGCAAGGCCTCCATCGAACCCGGCGGCTTCCAGACAGGCGACAATCACCTCGTCCTGACTGATGTCCTTTTCCTCGGCCCAGCAGGCGCGTGTCAGCCCCGCAACCAATGCCGCCAGATCGCCACCGCCTGCGTTTTGCGCCGCAATGATCGCATAGGACGACGGGGCCGGGTTGGTCGGCCAGAACGCAGGTTTCAGGTTCAGCGGCATCCCGATCAGTGCCGCCCGGCGGCGCATGTCCTGCAACCTGTATTCCTGTCGGTTAGGGTGCCGATCCTTGGGCGGTGTGCCTCCGGTCCGTGAAAACAGCCCCATGATATCCAGCGGCTTGTAAGTGATCGTGGCCCCTTGTGCGGCCGCGACCTCAGCCGGGCGGGTGCCCGACAGGTATGTGAACGGACTGATCGTTGCAAAGTAGTAATCGACGTGCGCCATTTGGCCTCCCAAGGGTCTGAATTCTTTGCGCGACCGTAACGCTGTGCTAGGGCGTGTCAACGACTGCGCGAATCCGCCGACCCCTTCTGCCAAAGGACCCCCTGATGCCCTCCGTCCAAGAACCCAAGCTGATTTCCGGCAATGCAAACCGACCCCTAGCAGAGGCTGTCGCAAGCCGGATGTCAGTGCACCGGGGCATGGATGTGGGCCTGTGCGACGCGCGGGTTGAGCGGTTCAACGACGGCGAGATTTTCGTCGAAGTCTTCGAAAACGTGCGCGGCGAGGATATGTTCATTATCCAGCCGACCTCGAACCCCGCCAACGACAACCTGATGGAGCTGTTGATCATCGCAGACGCGCTGCGCCGCTCCTCTGCCGCCCGGATCACAGCGGTGATCCCCTATTTCGGCTACGCGCGGCAGGATCGCAGGTCAAAGGCCCGCACGCCAATCACCGCCAAATTGGTCGCAAATATGCTGGTTGAAGCAGGCGTCGAGCGCATTCTGACCCTGGATTTGCACGCAACGCAGATCCAGGGTTTTTTCGATATTCCCGTGGATAACCTCTACGCCTCCCCGGTCTTTGCGCTGGACGTGATGCACCATTTCAAGGACCGGATGGACGACGTGATGGTGGTCTCACCCGATGTGGGCGGCGTGGCCCGCGCCCGCGATCTGGCGCAGCGGATTGGCGCGCCCTTGTCGATCGTGGACAAGCGCCGCGGTAAGCCCGGCGAAGTGGCCGAAATGACTGTGATTGGCGACGTGAAAGACCGCACCTGCCTGATCGTGGACGATATCGTCGATACCGCAGGTACGCTCTGCAAAGCCGCCGAAGTGCTGATGGAAAACGGCGCGAAAGAGGTACACTCCTACATCACCCACGGCGTGTTGTCTGGCC
Source organism: Yoonia sp. R2331 (assembly GCF_041103235.1). Classification (NCBI taxonomy): domain Bacteria; kingdom Pseudomonadati; phylum Pseudomonadota; class Alphaproteobacteria; order Rhodobacterales; family Paracoccaceae; genus Cognatiyoonia; species Cognatiyoonia denitrificans. Next base: position 2,764,480 of record NZ_JBGCUN010000001.1, read on the forward strand.
CTGCGGTCGACCGGATCAGCAAATCGGTGATGAAAAACCTGGTGATCACCGACACGATCGCGGCCACAGACGCGGTCAAGGATTGCAAGAACATCCGCATCGTCGGGACCGCGCCGGTCTTTGCCCAAGCCATCCTGAACACCTGGAACGGCACCAGCGTGTCATCTCTGTTCAATCATAAAACGCTAAAGCCGATCTACGAAGGCACGTATCGGGGCTAAGTCGTCGCAACGTTGGTGCGTTCTGCTCAAACCAACTTTCAGGTTCAGTTTGTTGTCCGGGCCTAACAGTGATTGGGCATTGAACGTGAAAGCTGGTATGTAACTGACGCGGGGACGGCACCGCGTCTGCGCAATCGCGGTTGGAATGGGCGCAAGAATGACATTGAACGCAATCGTTAACATTTCTGTGCCAATCGTTCTGGTCGTCTTCATCGCATGGGCGATCCACACGATACGCCGCAAGGAAAATGCACGAAAGCGTTTAGGGCATCAGCCGCATTCTCCGAGCGCGGGGTATGACCGCATTGCGGCGACAAAAGCGAAGTTAAAAGGACAAGATTACGGTGGTTCTGGCGGAGCCGGGGCGTAGCGGTCTGAAGCTAGATGTCCCAGGCCTCTTCATCGCTGATTGCGCCGATAGCTTGCCAAGCGACCCTCACGCGCGCCACCCGCGTGTCGCCCCAGGTCCGAAAGACAACCTCGAATCCTTTCGGCGTGATCTTCTCGGCCTGAACATCCGCGCGCACGTTGGTATCATGACCAAAATCCCACATGCTCAGCGCCACCGTGACCGCTGGGGCCGCATCAAAACTTTCAGAGAACGCGACCTTCAGGCGCTTCAACCGCGCACCGTGACCGGTCCACATTTCACCTTCGTCTTCAAAGTCGGAAAATAACACTGCGTCGCCCTGATCGACGCCAATAGTGTGACTGGCAAATTTACGCATGACTTGTCGCTCTTGATCCCAATGCGCTGAACCTGCCATGCGCCAAAGCCCTTGGCGATCCCCCAAAACCAACAAAGGCCCCGCAGTGCGGAGCCTTTGTCACAGCTGTTAACGAATAGTTAACAGCTATCTATTGCACGTGATCAGTTGTTCGCTGTCAGGCCGATGTGGCCACCCACGGCAACCATATCCGCGATCAGCTTGGCCGCGTCATCAACGGGGCCCGGCTCGTTCTTGAACACCTCTTTTGCGTTGTCATGCGCGGCTTTCGCCTCTGCCATCATGCCGTCATAGACCTCTTGCGTGACCTCACCCCGCGGTAGCGCGCTTTCAGCCAGCACAGAAACGGATTCAGCGGTGATTTCGGCAAAACCGCCGACCACCACATATTCATCCGTGCCACCACCGTGGATCACACGCAGCACACCGGGGCGCAGCGTGGTGATCGTGGGCGCATGGTTGGCCATGGCGGTCATATCACCGTCGGCACCTGGGATTTGCACCTCGGTCGCCTCCAGCGATGCCAACCGCCGCTCAGGCGAGACCAGATCGAATTGTAGGTTTGCCATCATTTGGCTCCTTTAAGTTCGATTATGCGGCGTCCGCAGCCATCTTTTCGGCTTTGGCTTTCACCTCGTCGATGCCGCCCACCATGTAAAAGGCACCTTCGGGCAGGTGATCGTATTCACCTGCGACCACGGCCTTGAACGATGCAATGGTGTCATCCAGCGGCACCTGCACACCGGGCGACCCGGTAAACACCTGCGCCACGTCAAACGGCTGGCTCAGGAAACGCTCGATCTTACGCGCGCGCGCCACCGTCAGTTTGTCGTCTTCTGACAGTTCGTCCATGCCCAGAATCGCGATGATGTCCTGCAAAGACTTGTAACGCTGCAGAATCTGCTGCACGTCGGCCGCAACCGAATAGTGCTCTTCACCCACGATCGCAGGGTCCAGCAGACGCGAAGTTGAATCGAGCGGGTCAACGGCTGGGTAAATCCCCTTTTCCGAAATCGCACGGTTCAAAACGGTCGTCGCATCCAAGTGCGCAAACGATGTCGCAGGTGCAGGGTCGGTCAAGTCATCCGCAGGCACGTAGATCGCCTGCACAGAGGTGATCGAGCCGTTCTTGGTGGATGTAATCCGTTCCTGCATCGACCCCATGTCGGTGGCCAGCGTCGGCTGATAGCCCACAGCGGATGGGATACGACCCAAAAGCGCGGACACCTCGGAACCGGCCTGAGTGAAGCGGAAGATGTTGTCGACAAAGAACAACACGTCCGTACCCGACTGGTCGCGGAACTGCTCGGCCATTGTCAGACCTGACAGGGCCACACGCATACGCGCACCCGGAGGCTCGTTCATCTGACCGTAAACCAGCGCCACTTTGGACTTGGTCAGGTCGTCAGCGTTGATAACACCGGATTCGATGAATTCGTAGTACAGGTCGTTGCCTTCGCGGGTCCGTTCACCCACACCAGCAAACACCGAATAGCCAGAGTGCACCTTGGCGATGTTGTTGATCAGTTCCTGAATAAGAACTGTCTTGCCCACGCCGGCACCGCCGAACAGACCAATCTTACCACCCTTGGCGTAGGGGGCCAGCAGGTCGATCACCTTGATGCCGGTCACCAGCACTTCGGATGCGGTGGACTGCGCTTCGAACGCAGGTGCTTCGTTGTGGATGGACCGTGTTTCCTTGGCACCAATCGGGCCTTTTTCGTCAACAGGCTCACCCACCACGTTCATGATGCGGCCCAGTGTGGCATCGCCCACGGGTACCTGAATGGTCGCACCAAGGTCGGTGACCTCTTGCCCGCGCACCAGACCTTCGGTGGAGTCCATGGCGATGGCACGCACGGTGTTCTCGCCCAGGTGCTGCGCGACCTCAAGGGTCAGCAGCTTGCCGTTGTTGTCAGTCGTCAAGGCGTTCAGAATCTCGGGCAGCGTGTCCCCGAACTGCACGTCAACGACGGCGCCAATCACCTGCGTGATCTTGCCTTTTGCATTTGCCATATCGTTTCTCCGGTTGTCTTTTAGAGCGCCTCAGCGCCCGAGATAATTTCAATCAGTTCGTTGGTGATCACGGCCTGACGCGAGCGGTTAAACTCGATCGTCAGCTTGTCGATCATTTCGCCTGCGTTGCGGGTGGCGTTGTCCATGGCGGACATCCGGGCACCCTGCTCAGAGGCGGCGTTCTCCAACAAAGCGGTAAACACCTGTGTCGCGACACCACGGGGCAGCAAATCGGCCAGAATGGCGTCTTCGCTGGGCTCGTAGTCATAAAGCGTTGTATCGGCTTCGGTCTCTTCGAACGACGCCGGGATCACCTGCAACGCTGTCGGATGCTGGGTTACGACGTTTTCAAAGCGCGAAAAGAACAGCGTGGCGACATCAAATTCGCCCGCGTCAAACCGGGCCAACACGTCCTTGGCGATGCCCTGGGCATCTACGTAACCCACGCGCTTGACCTCGGTCAGGTCAACGTGGCCTACAAAATGCTCGCCCAGATCCCGTTTGATCGCGTCGCGGCCTTTTTTGCCCACGGTCAGGATCTTCACGGTCTTGCCTGCGGCCAGCAGTTCGTTGGCTTTGGCACGTGCCAGCTTGGCGATGTTGCCGTTAAAGCCACCGCACAGCCCCCGTTCTGCCGTCATCACCACCAAAAGGTGGGTCTGGTCAGAACCGGTACCGCTTAGCAGCTTGGGCGCAGATGGCGAACCCGCAGCAGAGGCTGCCAAACCACCCATGACGGCGTTGAAACGCTCGGCATAGGGGCGCGCGGCCTCGGCTGCATCCTGCGCCCGCCGCAATTTCGCGGCGGCCACCATCTGCATGGCCTTGGTGATCTTACGGGTCGATTTGACCGTTTCGATCCGGTTTTTGAGGTCCTTCAAACTCGGCACAAGGAACCCTCCTTATATCTGTTCAAAGGGATCAGGCGAAGTCTTTGGCGAAAGCGTCAATCGCGGCTTTCACTTTGTCCTCGGCCTCGCCTTTGATCTTCGGATCCTCTTTGGTGAGGAAGTCCAGCACGTCCTTGCCGTTGGTGCGCAGATGCTTCAGCAGACCTGCCTCAAACCGACCCACGTCCTTGACGTCGACCTTATCAAGGTAGCCGTTCACGCCGGCGTAGATAACGCAGACGATTTCCGCGTTGGTCAGCGGCGAATACTGCGGCTGCTTCATCAGCTCTGTCAGACGCGCACCACGGTTCAGCAATTGCTGGGTCGCGGCATCAAGGTCAGACCCGAACTGCGCAAAGGCCGCCATTTCGCGGTATTGCGCCAGTTCCAGCTTCACCGGACCGGCAACCGACTTCATCGCGTTTGTCTGAGCAGACGACCCAACGCGCGACACCGACAGACCGGTGTTCACAGCAGGGCGGATACCCTGGAAGAACAACTCGGTTTCAAGGAAGATCTGACCATCGGTGATCGAGATCACGTTGGTCGGAATAAACGCCGACACGTCACCACCCTGGGTTTCAATGATCGGCAGCGCGGTCAGCGAGCCTGCACCATTGTCTTCGTTCAGCTTGGCCGAACGCTCCAACAGACGGGAGTGGAGGTAGAAAACGTCACCAGGATAGGCTTCACGGCCCGGCGGGCGACGCAGCAGCAGCGACATCTGACGATAGGACACGGCCTGCTTGGACAAGTCATCATAGATGATCAGCGCGTGGCGGCCATTGTCGCGGAAATGCTCGGCCATTGCGGTCGCGGCATAGGGTGCAAGGAACTGCATCGGTGCGGGGTCGGATGCGGTTGCAGCCACAACGATCGAATACTCAATCGCACCGGATTCTTCGAGACGCTTCACCAACTGGGCCACAGTCGAACGCTTCTGACCAACAGCCACATAAACGCAGTACAGTTTGTCATACTCGTTTTCAGCCGCATCGTTGTACGACTTCTGGTTCAGGATCGTGTCAAGCGCCACGGCGGTTTTACCGGTCTGACGGTCACCAATGATCAACTCGCGCTGGCCACGGCCAATCGGGATCATCGCGTCAACGGACTTCAGGCCAGTGGCCATTGGTTCGTGCACGGATTTACGCGGGATGATGCCTGGCGCCTTGCTATCTGCAATGGCGCGGGTCTTGGTCTTGATCGGGCCTTTGCCGTCCAGCGGGTTACCCAGACCATCAACTACGCGGCCCAGCAACTCGTCACCCACGGGCACGTCCACGATGGCCTTGGTGCGCTTGACGGTGTCACCTTCTTTAATGTCCCGGTCGGAACCAAAGATCACGGCACCAACGTTGTCGCTTTCCAGGTTCAGGGCCATCCCGCGGATACCACCGGGGAATTCCACCATCTCACCGGCCTGCACGTTGTCGAGGCCATAGATACGGGCAATCCCGTCACCGACGCTCAGCACGCGGCCAACTTCAGCGACTTCGGCCTCTTGGCCAAAGTTCTTGATCTGGTCCTTCAGGATCGCAGAGATTTCAGACGCTTGGATCGCCATTTATCCGACCTCTTTCATAGTGTTCTGGAGTGCGTTGAGCTTGGATTTGATCGACGTGTCGATCATTTTCGAGCCCACTTTAACGATAAGACCGCCAATGAGGCTTTCATCAACGGTCGCTTGGATGGTCACGGCCTTGCCGACCTGTGCCTTAAGGGTTTTTGCCAGCTTGTCGGACTGGGCCTTGGTCAGCGCCTTGGCGCTGGTCACTTCGGCTGTCACTTCGCCGCGCTCTTCTGCCATCATCTCGCGCAGGGTCTTGACCAGCGCGGGCAGCACGAACAACCGCCGCTTCTGCGCCAGCAGTTGCGTGGTGTTAGCCATGGTGGGCGACAGTTTCATTTTCTTGGCGATACCGGCCATTGCCGCTGCCTGTTCGTCCCGCGTGTAAAGCGGGGAATCGATCAGGGTCTTGAAATCGGCGCTGTCTTTCAGCGCGGATTCGAGGCTTTCAATGTCGGTTTCAAGTGCTTTCAGACCCTTGCCTTCACGCACAAGGTCAAAGACGGCAGATGCATAGCGTGCTGCAATACCTGTGGAAATCGAAGCTGGTTCGGACACGTCCACCCTTCCGATGTCTTGGGCCCGTCAGTCTTGCGATCAGTGGCAACCGCAAACCTTCAGGCAATCAAAATGCCCCTTCACCGAAATGACGGGGCGTCGAATTTTGCGCCGATGTAGCAGAGGGGTTTCATGGTCGCAAGCACTCCGCACAAGGAATCGTGATTGCGTCTTGCGGGCCTTATGTCGCAGGCCCCGGCCGTATGGGCCCCCACGTTGCTGGCCGTACTCGCGCACAGAAAGAAAAGGCTTCAACGTTGGTAGGCCGCCGCAAACCAGCCCAAACCCTGCACCGTGGTTCCGGCAGGGTGATATTCAGCCGACACCCAGCCGTCATAGCCATCCGCATCAAGCCGATCAAAGAACGCCGGGAAATCAACGCCGGGGCCTATGGGTTCGGATTGGTCAAGCGCTTGCGCAATCTGCACATGCGCCACAAAATCCCGCAGATCACCCCAAACGGACATCACATCACCATGGATGCGCGCCACCTGATAGGTGTCGAACTGCAAATGCAGGTTGGGTGCCGAAACCTCTTCCAGAACATCGCGCGCCTGATAATAGTCGTTCAGGAAATGACCGGGATGATCCACCGGGTTCAGCGGCTCAATCGTCAGCTTTTGCCTGCGCGCATAACCTGACGCCCAACGCAGGTTGTCGACGAAAGTAGCGCGCGCCTCTGGCCCCTCAGCCTCGCCCGCTAGGATTTGAACAAATTCCGCTCCCAGTGCCTCCGCATATCGCAGGGTCCGCTTGAAATCCTGACGAAACCGCGATTCGGGAACAGCGGCATAGCCGGGCGCGCCGCCGGTGTAATTGGGCGGCGGGCAGCTGATCAGCGCCATCTTCAACCCCTGCCAGACCAGCTGATCCCGCATGTCCTGAACAGGGGCATTATAAGGGTCCAATATCTCGACCGCCTCGAAACCGGCCTCTTTGGCGTAAACGAACCGCTCCATCAGGGGCACTTCGGTGAACAAAAAGGTCAGATTTGCACAGAATCTAGGCATCAAGCTCGGCCGCGGGAATGATCGGGAAGAACGCGCCGCCCGAATGCACACCAAACCATTCGACCCCGTCCACATCAGTCACCGCGCCAATATCGACCAGCCGATAAAAGGACTTGCGATCAATCAGCGCCTCAAGATTGCGCCGCACCAACACATAGGGCGAGGGTTCCCCAGTTTCAGGATCACGCACCACCCGGATCGGGTTGTCCGTCCCTGCCGTGACCTTGTCACCCACGTTGGTCTCAAACACCAGATCATCGCCGCGCGGGTCAAAATCAATCGCAACAAAAGGCGCATCATCAACCGTGATGCCGACCTTTTCCACCGGCGTCACAAGGAAATAATCATCCCCATCCCGCCGGATGATTGTCGAAAACAGCCGCACCAGCGGGGCGCGCCCAATCGGCGTGCCCATGTAAAACCACGTACCATCCCGCGCGATCCGCATATCAATGTCGCCGCAAAACGGCGGGTTCCATTTTTCAACGGGCGGTAAACCCTTGCCTTGTACCTCAATCGCACTGGCAGCAAGGCTTTCAGCCGATGGGGTCACAATCTTTTGTCCGCTCATTGTTTTTGCCATTGGGGTCATTCGGGATATCTGCTGTTATACCGGTATAAAGTTGAAAGGGGCCATAGTCATGTCCGACACCGCCGATCTTGTTGCAGACATCGAAAGCTTGGGGACCAAGCTTGCTGCGGCCCGCACATCCATCGCCAATCGCTTTCTGGGGCAGGACCGGGTCGTTGACCTGACGCTGACCGCCCTGATCTGCGGCGGCCATGCGGTCTTGATCGGTCTTCCGGGCCTCGGTAAGACCCGTCTGGTTGACACGCTCTCAACCGTCATGGGCCTGCGCGGTAACCGCATCCAGTTTACCCCTGACCTGATGCCCGCCGACATCCTGGGCTCCGAAGTGCTCGAAACAGCCGCCGACGGCTCCCGCGCCTTCCGCTTTATCGAAGGGCCGGTGTTCTGCCAACTTCTCATGGCGGATGAGATCAACCGTGCCTCCCCCCGGACCCAATCGGCACTTCTGCAAGCCATGCAGGAAAAAGAGGTGACAATCGCCGGCGAACACCGCCCCTTGGGCGCACCCTTCCACGTGCTCGCCACCCAGAACCCCATCGAACAGGAAGGCACCTACCCCCTGCCAGAGGCGCAGCTTGATCGCTTCCTTGTACAAATCGACGTCCCCTACCCCGACCGCGACACAGAACGCGACATCCTGATCGCCACCACCGGCGCGACAGAGGCTGAAGCGTCGGAAATCTTTACCGCAGAGGAACTCCTCGACGCACAAGCGCTGCTGCGCCGCATGCCTGTGGGTGAAAATATCGTGGAAATGATCCTCGATCTGGTGCGCGCCTGCCGCCCCGGCCCGGACGCATCCGATGCCGTGAACCAATCGGTCAGCTGGGGCCCCGGCCCCCGTGCCGCCCAAGCGCTGATGCTCACCGTCCGCGCGCAAGCTCTGCTCGAAGGCCGCCTCGCACCCTCCGCCGAAGACGTGCGTGCGATGGCTGTGCCGGTGCTGGAACACCGCATGGCACTGTCCTTCGCGGCCCGCGCCCGTGGCGAAGACCTGGTGTCGCTCATCAACACCACCGCCGCCGAGATCACCAAAGTCGCCGACGCCGCATGACCCAACCGCTCGCCCTTCGCGCATCAGCCGAGGCGCTCGCCAGCCCGCTGCCTGCCCTTCTGGCAGAGGCAGAGCATCTGGCAAGCGCGGTTCTGCTGGGCGATCACGGGCGCAGACGCGCAGGCATTGGCGATACATTCTGGCAATATCGCCCCGCACAAGACCATGATGAGGTGCGCCATATCGACTGGCGCCGCTCGGCCCGTTCCGACGCAACATTTGTCCAGGACAAGGAATGGCAAATCGCGCAATCGGTGATCCTCTGGGTCGATCAGGCCGCCGCAATGCGGTTCACAAGCGATGACAACCTGCCCACCAAATCCACCCGCGCCCGCACACTGGCACTGGCAGCCGCGATCCTTTTGAACCGTGGCGGCGAACGCGTCGGCCTCACCGGGCTGCGCCTGCCCCCCCGCCGTGGCACCGCACAGCTGGAAAAACTCGCCGCGATCCTCTCAGAAGACGACTCAACAGACTACGGCAGCCCCGATGCGCAAGGCATGCTGCCCCATTCCCGCGCGCTCTTTGTGTCGGATTTCCTTGGCGATCTCGCCCCGTTCGAGGCGGCACTGACCAAAGCCGCCGACCGTGGCGTGCGCGGGGCGCTGCTGCAAATCCTAGATCCGCAAGAAGAGGCATTCCCCTTCGACGGTCGCACAATCTTCGAATCCATGACCGGTGCCCTGACACACGAAACGCTCAAAGCAGGCGACCTGCGCACCCGCTACCTCGACCGACTCGCCAACCGAAAGGAGCGGCTCAGCGACCTTGCCCGTATGACCGGCTGGCAATTCACCACCCACCATACAGACACCTCCGCTACCGCCGCCCTCCTCTGGCTTTATCAGGCATTGGAACGTCGCACATGATGCGCATTGGCTTAGGGCGGGCGGGGCGCTTTTGCGCACCAGCGCAAACAGGACCGTCCCGCACGGCAGGTGACGCATAATGTGGTCCATCGGCCCCATCGGCTTTGCCGCCCCTTGGCTCCTTCTGGGCCTCATCACCCTGCCGATCCTGTGGATTCTGCTGCGTGCCGTGCCCCCCGCACCGATCAAGCGCCGCTTCCCCGGTGTGGCCCTGCTTTTGGGCCTGACCGACGACGACAGCCAATCCGACCGCACCCCATGGTGGCTCCTGCTCCTCCGCCTTCTCGCCGTCGCCGCCCTCATTGTTGGCTTCGCAGGCCCCGTCCTGAACCCGCAATCCGAACGCACCGGCACCGGCCCGCTTTTGATCGTGGCCGACGGCACATGGGCCGATGCCCGCGACTGGCAGGCCCGCAGCGCGCGCATTACCGCGCTTCTGGACGAAGCGACCCGGCAGGGCCGCACCGCCGCCGTGGTCACCCTCACCGATCTGCCCGCCGCCATCACATTCCAATCCGCCGACGCCGTCGCCCAGCGCTTGCCCAACCTCGCCCCGCAGCCGTGGGAACCCGACCCGCAGGCACTTGCCACATTCACCGACATCCTGCCCGCAAGCTTTGACACCTTCTGGCTGTCGGATGGGATCGCCCGCGACAGCCGCGCCGACCTGCTGGCAGTCTTCGAAGACGCAGGCACCGTCACGGTTTTCCAATCCCCGCGCCAGACCATCGGCCTGCGCCCTGCCCGCTTTGAAGAGGGCGAGGTCAAAGTCTCCGCCGTCCGCACCCCCATCGGCAACGCGCTGACCACCACGGTCACGGCCATCGGCCTTGACCCCTCTGGCGTGGAACGCCCGCTCGCCACCGTTGACCTCGACTTCACGGCAGGCGAACCGCTTGCCGAAAACGCCCTCGTCCTGCCGCCAGAGCTGCGCAACCGCGTTACCCGATTTGAACTAACCGGCACCCGCTCAGCTGCCGCTGTCAGCCTTGTCGATGACGCGCTCAGACGGCGCGAAGTTGCCCTGATCTCCGGCGCAGGCGACGCCGAAGGCCTCGAACTGCTCTCGCCGCTCTATTACCTGCGCGAGGCCCTCGCCCCCACCGCCGATCTGATCGACGGCACGATGGAGGACATCCTGCTCGCCAACCCCGATGTCATCGTGTTGGCCGACGTCGCCACGCTGGCAGGGTCAGAGGCGGAAGACGTCCTGCAATGGATCGAAGGTGGCGGGATGCTCTTGCGCTTTGCAGGTCCCCGCCTTGCGGCCTCTGACGTGGGCCGCGCAACCGAAGATCCCCTGCTGCCCGTGCGCCTGCGCTCTGGTGGACGCGCCGTGGGCGGTGCGATGTCATGGGGCGAACCCAAATCGCTGGCCCCCTTCACCGACGGCTCGCCGTTCTTTGGCCTGCCCGTTCCCGCTGACGTCACCGTCAACGCACAAGTCATGGCGCAACCTGACCCGACCTTAGCCTCTCGCGTGATCGCGCAACTGGCCGATGGCACACCGCTGGTCACGCGCAAGATCGTCGGCGAAGGCCAGATCGTCCTTGTCCATGTCACCGCAAACGCCGAATGGTCATCGCTCCCGCTGTCTGGTCTGTTTGTGCAGATGCTCGAACGCCTCGCGGTCTCGACCCGTCCCGCGTCCCCCGATGCGGACGACCTTGAAGGCACAACATGGCTGCCGCAATCGGTGCTTGATGCCTATGGCCGCCTCTCTGATGGCTCCACCCTGCCCGGCGCGGCAGGAGAGGTCGTTGCCTCTGCAACACCGGGCCCCGACCTGCGCCCCGGTATCTATGCATCCGACGATCAACGCCTTGCGATCAACGTGATTGGCGCGCAAACCACCATCGACACCGCCCAATGGCCACCGCGCATTCCCGTCGAAGGCCTCGCCGTGGTGGCAGAAACCCCACTGAAAGGTTGGCTACTGACCGCAGCACTCGCGCTCTTGCTCATTGACATCATCGCCTCGCTTGCGGTGGGTGGCCGGTTACGCGGCCCGCGTGCCGATGTGGCCGTGGCGCTCTTGCTGGCACTGGCCCTCACCGCGCAACCGGCTGAGGCGCAGGACGATTTCGCAATCCAAGCCACCTCCGACGTGGTGCTCGGCCATGTGATCACCGGCAACGCCGATGTCGACCAGACCGCCGCCGCCGGGCTGCTTGGCCTGTCCAACACGCTCTTCCGACGCACTTCCATCGAACCGGCGGCCCCCATTGGCGTTGATATCGAAGCCGATGAACTCGCCTTTTTCCCGTTCCTCTACTGGCCCATCACCGCCGATCAACCGCTGCCCACGCGCGAGGCTTATGCCAAACTCAACCGCTACCTGCGCACCGGCGGCATGATCCTGTTTGATACCCGCGACGCCGACACCGCGCGCTTTGGGTCGTCTTCGCCTGAGGGCCGCAAACTGCAGGCCATCGCCCGCAGCCTCGACATCCCCGCCATTGAACCCATTCCCCAAGACCACGTTCTGACCCGCACCTTCTACCTGCTGCAGGATTTCCCCGGCCGTTACGCCTCCCGCGACGTCTGGGTCGAGGCGGCACCCCCTGACGCCGAACTGGCCGAAGGCATGCCGTTTCGCAACCTCAACGACGGGGTGACACCTGTGGTGATTGGCGGCAATGACTGGGCCAAGGCCTGGGCCGTGGACCAATACGGCGACCGCATGTTCCCCGTTGGCCGCGGCATGGCAGGCGAACGCCAGCGCGAGATTGCGTACCGCTTTGGCGTCAACCTGATCATGCACGTGCTGACCGGCAACTATAAATCCGATCAGGTCCACGTCCCGGACCTGCTGGAAAGGCTCGGCCAATGACCGGCACCGTGGTTCTTGATCCGCTGATCCCGCTGATCGGCCTTTACGTGCTGGCCGCGCTCGCAGCACTTGGTGCGGGGCTCGCCGTCTATCGGCGCCTGTCGGGCTGGTGGCTCCGCGCGCTGGCGGGCATTGCGCTTTTGGCCGCACTGGCCAACCCGTCGCTTCAGCAAGAAGACCGCGAAGCGCTGTCTGACATCGTCATCCTCGTGGTCGACGAAACCGCCAGCCAAAAGGTCGGCAACCGCGTGGACCAGAACGCCACAGCGATCGCCAACGTCGAGGCGGAAATCGCACGCCTCGACAACACCGAACTGCGCATCGTCACGCTGGGGGACGGCGAAGGCGATGCAGGCACCGAACTGATGACAGCTCTTTCGGCAGCGCTGGCCGAAGAACCGCAAGGCCGCATCGCCGGTATCATCCTTTTGACCGACGGGCGCTTGCACGACATTGAACGCGCGCCCGCCCTGCCCGCTCCGCTGCATACGCTGTTGACCGGGCAGCCGGACGACTGGGACCGCCGCCTTGTCGTCACCAATGCCCCCGCCTTTGCGATCCTTGGCGAACAGATCACCCTGTCGCTTGAAATCAACGACCAAGGGGCTGCCCCTGACGCACAATTTGCCCCCCTGACCATCGCCATCGACGGCGGGGAGCCGATGCAATTTGAGGTCCCGGTGGGCGAGAAAATCGACCTGCCGCTGGAACTGCCTCATGGCGGCATGAACGTCATCCAATTCGAAACACCCGCCGTGGATGGCGAATTGACGGACCGCAACAATGCCGCTGTGGTCCAGATCAACGGCGTGCGTGACCGGCTGCGCGTGCTGCTCGTCTCGGGCGAACCCCACGCTGGCGAACGCACATGGCGCAACTTATTGAAGGCCGACAGCTCTGTTGACCTCGTACACTTCACCATCCTGCGCCCGCCCGAAAAGAACGATGGCGTACCGGTGAACGAACTGTCGCTGATCGCCTTTCCCACGCGCGAGCTGTTTTTGGAAAAGATCAATGACTTCGACCTGATCATCTTTGACCGCTACCGCCGCCGCGGGATCCTGCCGAACCCGTACCTTGAAAATATCGTCAACTATGTGGCCGATGGCGGTGCTGTGCTGGTGTCCTCCGGCCCGGAATACGGTGGCGCTGAATCGATTTTCCGCTCGCCTCTTGGCGCGATCCTGCCCGGCCAGCCCAGCGCGCGCGTGTTCGAAGAAGGCTTTGTACCAGAAGTCACCGACCTTGGCGAACGTCACCCGGTGACGACCGGTCTGGCGGCGTTTGCCCCCAACCCTGACCCCGAAAGCGATCTGCCCGGCTGGGGCCGCTGGTTCCGCCTTGTGGATGTGCTGGTGCCTGACACCGCCAACGTGCTGATGTCCGGCCTTGATGACCGCCCGCTTCTTGCACTGGAACGCATCGGCGAGGGGCGCGTGGCGTTGCTCGCCTCTGACCAAAGCTGGCTCTGGGATCGCGGCTTCGAAGGCGGCGGCCCGCAGCTTGAATTGCTGCGCCGTCTGGCCCACTGGATGATGAAAGAACCGGAGTTGGAGGAAGAAGCCCTGACTGCCGAGGCCGCAGGCCAAACCCTGCGCATCATCCGCCGCAGCCTGTCCGAAGACGTCGGTTCTGTCACTGTCACCCACCCAGACGGCACCGAAACCGTGTTAGAGTTGGAAGAGGTCTCACCGGGCCGCTTTGAAACTCTCTGGAACGCGCCAGAGATTGGCCTTTACCGCCTGTCCGAGGGCGAGCGAGAGGCGGTCATGGCCCTGGGCCCCGCCGCCCCGCGCGAGTTGGAACAGACCATCGCCAGCGGTGCCGCGCTGCAAGACCTCGTGGACAGCACCCGTGGTGGCATCCGGCTCGTCTCTGACGGCGACATTGACCTCCGCTCAGTCCGCCCCGGCCGCCCCGCTGCGGGGCGCGGCTGGCTGGGGATCACCCCGCGCGGGGCCTACCAAACCGCCGACATCTCGATCACACCGCTTTTGCCCGCATGGGCGTTCCTGCTGCTGGCCTCGCTGCTGGTGATCGGCGCCTGGCTGCGTGAAGGCCGCCGCTAAGGGGCAGGATTTCCAGAACTCCCCAGATCCACTTTTCTGCGCTATGCTGCCCGCATATTTCAGAATGCCGGGGTTCCAGTATGACCTTTCAGACACTCGACGGGCCGGTCCTTTATATGCTGATGGCCGTGGGGCTGATCTTTGCACTGGCGGGCCTGCGCCTGATCTTCAAGAACAAGGAAGACGAAAACGCAGCCCGGATAGAGCTGTTCGGTCTCAAGTTCCAATCCTCCTCTGCTGGCACCCTTGTCCTGCTAATCGGGGCGGCCTTCCTGTCCACCCCGCTTTTTGCCCCCCGCGCTGATGCCATTGCGCCGCCCGCGCCCGGTACGCCCGCAAATCCGCCCGCCGCCGCAGCCCCCGCTGATCCGCCGTCCGGCGGGGCCACCGCCATTGTCCTGCCCGCCTCTGCCGACGCTGAAGAGGTTGAAAACAACGATGCCATCACCGCCGCGAACCAATTCGCACTCGGTTACGGCGCCAAAGGCAGCTTGGACCGCAACCGCGACGACTTCAGCGACTGGTACGTGATCGACACATCCGGCACCGGGAACACGGACTTTGCCGTCCAGGCCCGGTCATCCGGCAGCTGCCGGGTCTACATCTACGACCAGAACGAAGTCGAGATCGACATGTTTTACTGCGGCAACAATGGCGGCTCGGCTGTCCATAAGGTATTTTCCAAAGGCAACAGCAAGATATTTCTGCAAATCCTGTTCAACAACGGCTCTGGCAGCGTCAAAACAGATTACGAGGTCTTTGTGCGCCGCGTGGCCGACTAACGGATTACATGCACCGCGCAAGGTGCGTGACGCACGACCCGTGCTGCCGTTGATCCCAAAAAATAGTCTTCCAAGCCGGGTTTGTGCGACGCGATGATGATGCTGTCGCTTGCCTGCGCAGTGGCATAATCGACGATCGCGCGGCCCGCATGGCCTGCCTTCACCACCCCTTGCGCATTTGGCAACCCTGCGGCGGCCTCTTCCACTGCGCCCTTTGCGGCCTCCTTTTGCGCCTCCAATGTCCCTGCGGGCAGCTCTGCTGCCGCAAAGGCCGGTATCGCCTCTAACACGTTCAGCACAGTGAACCGCGCGTCTTTGTCGGCAACGGCTCGGGCCACTTCAAAGGATGTCGAAAGTGGATGATCTTGGTCAAAAAGAACGGGAACCAGAATGTTCTTGTACATGGTGTCCTCCTGCTTTTGGTAAGTCACCTTACCACAGAGGACACGCCCTAACCTTGCGCTGCATCAATGTCGGATCACTCGACCTTGACGGCAAAGACATCCGGATGCCAGCCGTCCACGTTGTCCCGCGTGCGCACATAGACCTCGGTGATGCCATCTGGAATGACCACACCGCTGGTGGACCGGGTAAAGGGCTGTTCATTCACATGCGGATGCGCCAGCGGGCGCTCGCCCAACACATTGCCGTCGGCATCCTCGATCCGCCAACCATCGGCATAGTGGTCCCAACCCGTGTCAGCGTGCAGCAGGGTCACATCGAACCGCCAGCTGTCGCCGGACTGCGTCATGCGCACTTGGGTTACCTCGGCGGGATCTGCCAGCGCTGTGCCGGCACACAGGATCAGAGGAACAAGAAATCTCATTCGGTGGACCCTAACAGGATCGTGCGCGGCTGCGATGCAAATTCCCGTGACCAGACCACCCAACCCACGATCAGCGTGGCCGCAAACAACGCCCATGCCCCGACCAGCCAGACCAACGCGCCCAGCGCGAAATACATCGCCCGCAAACCGCGGTTGAAATTGATCGCAGCACGGATGTTCAGCTCTGCCGCCTGCATCCCCTGCGGCATGGCCTTCGGATCGCTGGGATCATTGGGCACCGAGGCCATAATTACCGCGCAATAGCCAAAGACTCGGTTGGCCCAGACGAACTTCAGAAAAGCATTGGTCAGAAACAGCGCCACCAGCCCCAGTTTCAACTGCCAGATTACCGTTGGTGTCGCCTCTGATGTGACCTCGCTGGCGATACCCGACAGCGGTTCGGTATTGCCCATCAGTGCCAGCACACCACCAATCGCCAGAATGTTGGTCGAGGCGAAGAACGACGTGCCTTGTCGCAAGCTCGCCAAGATCTGGCTGTCAAAAATCCGTACTTCGCGCTGCACCATTTCGCGCATCCATGCGCGCCGCCGATCTGCCATCAACACCGTGACCGAAGGGCGCTTGGCGCTGGGGTGTTCAATCATCCATCCCAGCAGCAACCAGACCGCCACCAACCCGCCTGCAGCGGCCAAATCAAGGGCCGACAGGGCCGACAAACGAGAGGTCATATCCATGCCGTGACCCTACCTTTGGAACCTGCCGCTTGCCATACGTCAAAATTGGTAATATAATTTTACCAATAACTGCAATCGGAGACTCATCCCATGCACATGCCAGACCCCAGCGCCCGTATTATCGGCCTGAAATCGCAACTGGTTGAACGTTTGTCTGCGGTCCTGCCTGCGGATGCGGTCATTTCGGACCCGGCTGAGACCCGCGCCTATGAATGCGACGGATTGGCCGCCTACAAATGCCCGCCCTTGCTGGCGGTCCTGCCCAGCACCACCCACGAGGTCGCAGATGTGCTGAAGATTTGTCACGAGATGGGCGTGCCGGTAGTGCCGCGCGGCTCTGGCACCTCGCTGGCCGGTGGTGCGATGCCGACTGCCGACAGTGTCATCCTTGGGGTGGCGCGGCTGAATGACGTGCTGGAAACCGATTACGACAACCGCCTGATCCGGGTGCAATCGGGTCGCACAAACCTCTCCGTCACTGGCGCGGTGGAACAGAATGGCTTTTTTTATGCCCCTGATCCGTCCAGCCAGCTGGCCTGTGCCATCGCAGGTAATATTGCAATGAACTCTGGCGGGGCGCATTGCCTGAAATATGGCGTGACCACCAACAATCTGATGGGCGTCACGATGGTCATGATGGATGGCACAGTGGTTGAGATTGGCGGCGGCCATTTGGATGCAGCCGGGCTCGACCTTTTGGGCGTGATCTGTGGGTCCGAAGGGCAGTTGGGCGTAGTGACCGAGGCCACATTGCGCATCCTGCACAAGCCCGAAGGCGCGCGGCCCATCCTGATGGGCTTTGATTCCGCCGAAGTGGCCGGGCAATGCGTGTCCGACATCATCAAGGCGGGCGTCTTGCCGGTCGCCATCGAATACATGGATAAGCTCTGTATCGAGGTTTGCGAAGCCCACGCGCAGGCCGGCTATCCGCTGTGCGAGGCGCTGCTGATCGTCGAGGTTGAAGGCGCGCCCGCCGAGATTGACGAACAGCTTGCGCTGATCAAGGACATCGCCCGACGCCTGAACCCGGTTGAGATGCGCGAGGCGCAAGACGCCGACGAAGCAGGCCGCATCTGGCTTGGCCGGAAATCGGCGTTTGGTGCCATGGGTCAGGTCAATGACTACATGTGTCTTGACGGCACAGTGCCAGTCAGCCGCCTGCCCGACGTGCTGCGCCGCATAGGAGAGCTGTCGCGCGAATACGGCCTTGATGTCGGCAATGTCTTTCACGCAGGCGACGGCAACATGCACCCGCTGATCCTGTATAACGCCAACACCCCCGGCGATCTGGAACGCTGCGAGGCGCTGGGGGCCGCGATTCTGAAGCTTTGCGTCGAAGAAGGCGGCTGTCTGACCGGCGAACATGGTGTCGGTATCGAAAAGCGTGACCTGATGCGCGCGCAATACACCGAAGCCGACCTCGAGGCGCAGATGGCGGTCAAGGACGTCTTTGACCCGCGCTGGTTGCTAAACCCCGCCAAAGTTTTTCCGCTTGATGCATCCGCCGCGCGCCGTGACGCCGCATAAAGGGGGCTAGCCCCCACGCGGGCAAGCCCGCGCCCCCCAGCATATTTTTATTCAAAAGAAAGATCATGACAGTCACATCCGAAAGCGAACTGGCCGCAGCGATCCGCGATGCCACAGGCCCCCTGCGTATTCAGGGCGGCGGCACCCGGCCCATTGGCCGCCCTGTGGTGGGCGAGGTCCTGTCAACCCGCGGGCTGACCGGGATCACGCTTTACGACCCCGGCGCGCTGACCATCGTGGTCAAGACCGGAACGCCGGTGGAGGAGGTCGAAGCGGCACTGGCCAAAGAAGGTCAACGCCTCGCCTTTGAACCAATGGACCACCGCATGTTGCTCGGCACCGACGGAACACCGACCATCGGTGGCGTCGTGGCGGGCAATATCTCTGGCCCGCGTCGGATTGCCGTGGGGGCCTGCCGTGATTTCATGCTTGGGGTCACCTTCGTCGATGGCAGCGGCACGCTGGTCAAAAACGGCGGGCGGGTGATGAAGAACGTCACCGGGTATGATCTGGTCAAGCTGATGTGCGGGTCATACGGCACCCTCGGCGTAATGACCGAAGTGGCATTAAAGGTGCTGCCGGTTGCATCGGCCGAGACGACTTTGACAATCACCGGCCTTGATCCTGACCAAGCCGTCGGGGCGATGTCTGCAGCGCTTGGTTCACCCTTTGACGTCAACGGTGTGGCCCATGACGGGCAAGATACGCTCTTCCGGTTGGAAGGGTTTTCTGAATCCGTCACATACCGCACGGCGGAATTGACCAAACACCTTGCCCCCTTTGGTACGGCCACACCGATTGACGACAGCGCCGCGCGCTGGCGCGCCATCCGGGACGTGGACGTCCTGGCCGGTGCCTCAGGCGATATCTGGCGGCTATCGGTCAAACCGACCGACGCCCCCGGCATTCTGGAGGCCATCAAGCCATCCGCTGCGCTTCTGGACTGGGGCGGCGGGCTGATCTGGCTGGCGATTCCCCCCGGCACCGACGTGCGCAGCGCCATCGCACAGGGCCACGCCACGCTGATCCGCGGCACGACCCACGGCCCTGCCTTCCACCCCGAACCGGCCCCCGTCGCGGCCATCACCCAAGGCCTGCGCGACCGGTTCGATCCGCGCGGCATCCTGAACCCCGGATTGATGACCTGATGCAGACCCATTTCACCTCAGACCAACTCAAAGACCCCGGCACTGCCCGTGCCAACGAAATCCTGCGCGCCTGCGTTCACTGCGGGTTTTGCACTGCCACCTGCCCCACCTATCAGGTGCTGGGCGATGAACTCGACAGCCCGCGCGGTCGCATCTACCTGATCAAGGACATGCTCGAAAATGAGCGTAAGCCAGATGAAAAAACCGTTAAGCACATTGACCGCTGTTTGTCCTGTCTGGCCTGCATGACCACCTGCCCTTCGGGCGTGCATTACATGCATCTGGTCGATCACGCGCGGGCCTATATCGAAAAACACTATGATCGCCCGTGGTCAGACCGGGCCCTGCGCTGGGTGCTGGCCCGGATCCTGCCCTATCCGATGCGGTTCCGGATCGCACTGCTGGGGGCCAAGATCGGGCGACCCTTTGCCCGGTTCATGCCCGATGCCCGCCTGCGCGCGATGCTGGAAATGGCGCCCAAACACATCCCCCCCGTCAGCCGAAATGACGACCCACAGACCTTTGAGGTGCCAGACGCAAAGATGCGTGTGGTCCTGATGACCGGCTGCGCCCAGCGCGCGCTCAACACCGATATCAACGACGCTACAATCCGGCTGATGACCCGACTTGGGGCCGAGGTTGTGATCCCCGAAGGTCAGGGCTGCTGCGGTGCTTTGACCCACCACATGGGCAAGGAAAACGAAAGCCACGCCACTGCGGCCAGGAACATTCGGGCATGGGCGCGCGAGATTGACAAAGGGTTAAGCGCGATCGTGATCAACACCTCTGGTTGTGGCACAACTGTTAAGGATTATGGCCATATGTTTCGCAATGATCCGGAACTTTCTGCAGATGCGGCAAGGGTTTCGGCCATTGCAAAGGATATCTCGGAAGTGTTGCTCGAACTCACCACCGTCACGACGGTTAACGGATCGCAAGACTCTGACGTGCATGGACTGTGCATTGGTTCTGCATCAGTTGTGCATGATTTTTCTGACGTGAACGTGGCATACCACGCGGCCTGCTCGCTCCAGCACGGTCAGCAAGTAAAATCTGCACCAAAGGACCTTTTGCGCGCTGCGGGCTTTACTGTCTTGGAACCGGCAGACAGTCATTTGTGCTGCGGGTCTGCGGGGACTTACAACCTGATGCAGCCCGAGATTTCCAAACAGCTCAAGACTAGAAAAGTGCAAACGCTAGAAGCGCTTAGCCCTGACATTATCGCGGCTGGCAACATCGGGTGCATGATGCAGATTGGCGGTGCGACGGACGTGCCTATCGTCCACACGGTCGAGCTTTTGGATTGGGCGACGGGCGGGCCAAAGCCTCCCGCATTGTCGGCCAACGCAAATGCCACACCTGCCGTGCCAATCCTGCGTTAACGCCTTAATATTGCCCTAACAGCGCACTAGGCTCGCCCCCGATCTATCGGAGCATCCATGCGTTATTTTATTGTCTTTGCGTCACTTTTTCTGGGTCTGGCAACCCAGGCCCTTGCGCAGATTGCGGATGAAACACCGCTTGTCACGCTTGAAACTGGCGAGGCATCGCGCGGTTGGGAAGGTGTCGGGCGGTTGGACATCGACGGCACCGGCTTTTGCACCGCCGCCCTGATCGAGGAACGGCTGATTCTCACTGCCGCCCATTGTGTGTATGGCCAAAATGGCCGTTTGCTGCCCGCAGAGGCGTTTCAATTCAACGCAGGGCTGCGCGGCGGCCGGGCAGAGGCGACACGGGGCGTTAACCGTTTGGTCGCGCACCCCGAGTATATTTTCACAGGCAAAACCGGACGCGCCGGCGGTGTCGCAATGGACATCGCCGTCCTCGAACTTGACCGCTCCATCCGCCTGACCCGCGTGCAGCCTTTTGACGTCGCCGCTGACCCGCGCCGCGGCGACCAGATCGGCGTTGTGTCCTATGGTCGGGGCCGCGCGAACGCCGCAAGTCTGCAAGAAGTGTGCAGCGTCATGGGGCGTCAATCAGGCGTGTTGATCATGACCTGCGACATCGAACCGGGGTCGAGCGGCGCGCCGGTATTTACGCTTGAAAACGGCAAACCGCGCATCGTCTCGGTCGTGTCTTCCATGTCCAGTCTGGGCGAAAGAGAGGTCTCGCTTGGCACCTCCCTCAACGAACCGTTGCAAGAGCTTTTGCGCCACTTTGCCAGCGTCGGCCCGGCCAAACCGGGCGGGTCGCAACGGCTGATCCAGATGGGTGAACGCAACGACACCGGTGCGAAATTCGTCCGGCCTTAAGGGTCTTGAAACCGCAAAATCGCTCCCCAAATAATGACTATCGGAACGCCGGGAACCGGGTTTCGACAAAACCGGCCTGTCCCCAATGGGAAGGCTAAACAACTGTTATCGCTTGATAAAGGATGACCTGATATGCGTAGTTTTGATCTGACACCACTTTACCGTGCCACCGTTGGCTTTGACCAAATTGCCGACCTGATGGACCGGGCGCTGGCCTCTGACGTGGGCAACTCCAGCTACCCCCCTTACAACATCGAAAAGACCAGCGAAGATGGCTGGCGCATTTCGATTGCCGTTGCTGGTTTCAGCGACGAAGACCTGTCCATCGAAGTCAAGGATCGCGCCCTGATCGTCACCGCCCGCAAAGCGGAAGACACAGAAGAGCGGACCTACCTGCACCGTGGCATCGCCAACCGCGCGTTCGAACGCCGCTTCACCCTTGCCGATCACGTACAGGTCACAGGGGCGGCCCATGAAAACGGCATGCTCCACATCGATCTGGTGCGCGAAGTGCCCGAAGCGCTGAAACCGCGCCGCATTACGATTGCAAAATCGACACCAAAACAGGCCGATGTGATTGAGGCCGATAAGGTCAACTAGACCTCTTACAGCTTCAAATTGCGATTGGGCGGGGCTTTCCCCGCCCTTTTTCATGCCCGGCGCGGCACAAAGGCGCGGTAAATCACGGGCAGATTTGCCATGATGATGAATGCGCTCAGCGCGATCTTGGACATGCTCTCCATCGTGCCTTCGATCAGCACCGCATGTGCCACGGTTCCCCCAACAATAACCGCCGCCAAGCCCGCATGCAGCCGCCGCCACGCCTTTGGCCGAAATTTCCGACGCAGCAGCGCCACCAACGCGCTGGCGAACACCGCCCACATCGCGATCGCCCCCCAGACCCCAAAGGGTGTGGGCGATGCAAACAGCAACACGTCAATGACATCAGGTGGGCTGGTGATCCAAAGCCCCGCGATATGCGCCAGAACCGCCAACAACAGCAGCACACCCGTAACCCGATGCATCCGCCGCCCCGTGATCCCCTGAAACCCCGGCAGATGCCCGGCGATCAACACCGGCTGCACCAGAAGCAGCGTCATCCCGATGATCCCGGCAAAGCCTGCCGCGATATAGATCGGCTGCCGCCACGCCAACAACGGACTGGTTGCCGCCAGCGCAAGCGGGACAATCAAAAAGCACAGAAAAACGAACCAAATCTGAAGGTTATACCCTCTGCCGTCCGCCTTGGTCACAACGTGGCAAGCACGAAATCGGCGTTCAGTGAGGTATCGCTTGAGCTTGCCAGCAGGGGCCGCAAAAACACCGTTTCAAACCCGTCCGCCTCAGATGCCAAATGCCCATGAGCCTGGCCAAAAGCGGGCACGATCTGCGGCATATCCATGCGGAAAACGCCCTGCGCATCGGTCAGGGTGGCCCCATGGCTATGCGCGTCGCGCTCATGCCCTTCGGTCGTATGCGCCCAGATCTGAATGCGCACGCCCT
This sequence comes from Yoonia sp. R2331, assembly GCF_041103235.1. Classification (NCBI taxonomy): domain Bacteria; kingdom Pseudomonadati; phylum Pseudomonadota; class Alphaproteobacteria; order Rhodobacterales; family Paracoccaceae; genus Cognatiyoonia; species Cognatiyoonia denitrificans. The sequence goes on from NZ_JBGCUN010000001.1 coordinate 2,787,626, forward strand.
GCAGCGGTGCACCATCACCCGCACGGCGCACCGTGCCCGTCATCATGAAACCACCGCCGCCAATCCGCTCTACAATCGGGGCGCCGGGGCGATAGTTATTGGCCCCACCGCGCATTGACGGGGTCGGGGCAAGTGACTGCGCCTGCGCGGGCGACAAAAGACCGGTGGCAAAGCTGGCGCTCGCGGCAGCGGTCGCGATAAAGCGGCGGCGGGAGGCTCTGAATTTTGTCATCTGCAATGCTCCTTTTGAAGTTAAACGCAAGGAAGCGCGGAATTTGTCGGTGTTACCGTAAACCTAGTCCGATTTCTGCCAATTCCGATAGCTCACATGGTAGCACCACCGTCACAGATCAGTGAGCTTGCGCCCAATTCGCCCCCTGTCCTGCATCCACAGACAGCTTCACATCCAGTTTCACGGCAGGGTCGGACGTGTTCTCCATCACATCCCGTGCGGTGCCAATCAGATCGTCAACAGCGCCCTTTTCCACCTCAAAGAGCAGTTCATCATGCACCTGCAGCAGCATCTTCGCGGGCATCCCTGCAATCGCATCCGGCATCCGGATCATCGCCCGGCGGATCACGTCGGCGGCAGTTCCTTGGATCGGCGCATTGATCGCCGCGCGCTTGGCAAAGCCTGCATGCGGCCCCTTGGCGTTGATCTCTGGCGTGTTGATCCGCCGCCCAAACAGCGTCTGCACGTATCCATGCTCTTTGGCAAAGGCTACCGTGTCGTCCATGTAGGCGCGAATGCCGGGAAAACGTTCGAAGTAGCGGTCGATAAACCCCTGTGCTTCGGCCCGCGGAATGCGCAGATTGCGCGCTAGACCGAAACCGGAAATGCCGTAGATCACGCCGAAATTGATCGCCTTGGCCTGTCTGCGCACATCCGGGGTCATTTCTTCCAACGGGACGTTAAACATCTCGGACGCCGTCAAAGCATGGATATCCACACCATCCCGGAACGCCTGTTTCAACTCTTCAATGCCCGCCACATGCGCCAAGATCCGTAGCTCAATCTGACTATAATCCAAGGACACCAGAACCTTGCCATCTTCCGCGACAAAGGCCTCTCTGATCCGCCGGCCCTCTTCGCTGCGCACCGGGATGTTCTGCAAATTCGGATCAGTCGAGGCCAGCCGCCCCGTGTTCGCACCGGCGATAGAGTAAGAGGTGTGAACACGACCGGTCTCTGCGTTAATATGTTCTTGCAGCGCATCGGTATAAGTTGATTTCAGCTTCGACAGTTGCCGCCAATCCAGGATCAGCCCCGGGATTTCATGCTCTGTCGCCAAATCCTCCAGAATGTCAGCCCCGGTGGAATACGCGCCGGTCTTGCCCTTCTTTCCGCCGGGCAGCGCCAACTCATCAAACAGGATTTCGCCCAATTGCTTAGGTGAACCGACGTTGAATTTCCGGCCCGCCTTGTCCTGAATTTCATCCTCCAGACCCGCCATCTTCTGGCTAAAGGCGTTGGACATCCGCGACAGCGTATCGCGGTCCACCTTGATCCCCGCCATCTCCATCTCGGCCAGCACCGGGATCATGGGACGCTCAAGCGTTTCATACACCGTCGTAACCTTGCGGGTATGCAGTTTCGGCTTCAGCAACTGCCACAGTCGCAGCGTGATATCCGCATCCTCAGCCGCATATTTCACCGCATCATCAACACCAACCCGGTCAAAGGTGATCGCTGATTTTCCGCTTCCCAACAATGGCTTAATCGGGATCGGCGTGTGCCCCAGATAGCGCTCTGACAGCAGGTCCATCCCGTGGTTATGCTCGCCCGCGTGCATCGCATAAGACAGCAGCATCGTGTCATCGACAGGGGCCACGTTGACCCCCTGGCGCGCGAAAATCTTGGCGTCGTATTTCATGTTCTGCCCGATCTTCAGGACGCTCTCATCCTCCAGCACGGGCTTCAGCATCGCGAGACAATCCTCAAAGGGCATTTGCCCCTCGGCCAGTTCGTCAGAGCCGAACAAATCATCAGCACCACCCGCCTTGTGGGTCAGCGGGATGTAGCAGGCCTCTCCGGCCTCAACGCAAAGCGAGATGCCAACCAAATCGGCGCGCATTTCGTTCAGCGCGGTCGTCTCGGTATCAATCGCCACATAGCCGCGTTCCCGGATACGGTCGATCCAGACCTGCAGTGCCACCGCATCGCGAACGCATTCATAAAGCTCTGGATCAAAAGGTTTTTCTTCCGGTTGGGCCGCTTCTTCTGCTTGCGGGGCCGCTTCGATCACCGGGGGCTCAACACCTAACTTGTCGGCGATCCGCTTGGTGACGGTCCGAAACTCCATCTCGGCCAAAAAAGCCATCAACGGATCAATCTCCGGGTCGCGGATTTCTAGGCTATCAAGGTCGAACGGCAGGTCCATCCCGCAATCCAACTGCACCAACTTCTTGGACAGCTCAATCTGCGCGCGATTGTCGATCAGGGTCTGTCGGCGCTTGGGTTGCTTGATCTCGGTCGCCCGGTCCAGCAAGCTTTCCAAGTCCCCATATTCATTAATCAAAAGTGCCGCCGTCTTGATCCCGATGCCTGGCGCACCTGGCACGTTGTCAACCGAATCCCCTGCCAGCGCCTGCACATCCACGACGCGGTCAGGCCCAACACCAAATTTTTCGACGACACCGTCACTGTCGATCCGCTTGTTCTTCATTGGGTCCAACATCTCGACCCCACCGCCAACAAGCTGCATCAGGTCCTTGTCTGAACTCAGGATCGTGACCCGCCCTCCGGCATCGCGGGCCTGATGGGCAAGCGTGGCGATGATGTCATCCGCCTCGAACCCCTCAATCTCTTCGCAGGCAATGTTGAACGCCCGTGTCGCATCACGGGTCAGCGGAATTTGCGGGCGCAAATCCTCTGGCATCGCTTCGCGGTTCGCCTTGTATTGGTCATACATGTCATTGCGGAACGTATGGCTGCCCTTGTCAAAGATCACCGCAACATGGGTTGCAGCATCAGGGCCGGTGTTGCCCTCGATATAGCGCTGCAACATGTTCACAAAACCGCTGACGGCACCGACCGGTAAACCATCAGACTTGCGCGTCAAAGGTGGAAGGGCGTGATAAGCGCGAAAGATAAAGGCAGAGCCGTCAATCAGATGCAGATGGCAGCCTTTGCCGAAAGTTGTCATCGCGTGTCCCCCTGATCGTCGCCCTTGGTTTTTGCCATGAACGCGGCTGGGGGGCCAGATCAGACTTTGCCTTCAAAATCCTCATGGATATATTTCGCATCACAGTAAGGGCATTCGACCCAGCCGTGTTCCTTTGGCAGTTGCAACCAGACACGCGGGTGGCCCAATCCGCCCTCCCCACCATCGCAGGCAATACGCCAGTCTTTGACGATCTTGGTTTCCGGTGCGGGACGTGTCATGGGTCGGCCTGTCTGTTGTCGCGGGTCTGATCCGCCATATCTCAGGCGCGACACTAATACGACCCTGTCCCGGTGGAAAGACGCCAATGACCGATCAAGCGCTGCAAATATCTGGCCTGACCAAGACCTACGCCGCCACTGGACGCGCCCCCGCCAAGGATGCGCTGAAAGGCGTTGATCTGGATATCCCGCGCGGGTCGATCTTTGGGCTTCTGGGGCCAAATGGAGCGGGCAAGTCCACGCTGATCAATATTCTGGCCGGGCTGGTCAACAAAACCGCTGGCAGCGTGGAAATCTGGGGCTTTGACCAGGATGTGAACCCGCGCCAAAGCCGCGCTGCCATCGGGATCATGCCGCAGGAACCCAACCTTGATCCTTTCTTCACACCCCGCGGATCACTTGATGTGCAGGCGGGGCTTTACGGCGTGCCCAAAGCGCAACGGCGTACCGATGAAATCCTTGAACTGATTGGTCTTTCCGACAAGGCAGAAGCTTACGCCCGCTCACTTTCCGGCGGCATGCGGCGGCGTTTGCTGCTGGGTAAGGCGTTAGTGCATGACCCCAACATTCTAGTGCTGGATGAACCAACAGCGGGTGTCGATATCGAATTGCGCAATATGCTGTGGGACAACGTCCGCGACCTGAACCGTGCGGGCAAAACGATCATTCTGACCACCCACTACCTCGAAGAGGCAGAGGCGATGTGCGACGAGATTGCGATCATCAATCATGGCGAGATGATCGTGCGTGACACAACATCCAATCTGCTCAGCACGCTGGATCAAAAGACACTTGTCATTACACCGACTCAAGCCGCCGATCTGCCCGTCCTGCCGGATGGCGCGTCGGGGCAAATCCGCTCTGATGGCACGCTTGCAATCACCTATGCCGCCAGCGCCACCCCGGCAGAGGCGATCCTATCCGCCATCCAAAGCGCCGGGATCAGCATCCGTGATGTCACAACCGAACAGCCGGACCTCGAAGACGTCTTCTTGTCGTTGACCTCTGGCAAATAGGTTGCCGGGCGGGTGGGGCGCCTTTGCCGCTTGCGGCAAACAGCGTCAGCCGGCTGGCAACATCCGGCCCAGCTGAGCGCCGCCAATGATATGCATGTGAAAATGCGGCACATCCTGCACCCCATGGGTGCGAGTATTGGCAATCGCGCGGAATCCTGCATCGACACCCGTGATCCTGCACACCTCTGCCACGGCTGCAAAAAATCCTGCCTGCTCAGCAGCGCTCGCGGCCCCTGCGAAGTGATCCAAAGAGACATATGGTCCCTTTGGGATCACCAGCACATGCACCGGCGCTTGCGGGTTTATGTCATTAAATGCCAGTGCATGGTCGCTTTCGAACACGGTCTGGTTGGGGATCTCCCCGCGCAGGATCTTGGCAAAAATGTTCTGGTCGTCATAATCGAACATGTCGGCTCCTCAATCGACAAAAAGGTGCGGCGTCTCGGCAATTGCCTTGGCAGTATCATCATTCACGCTCAGAAACTTGGCGATTTCACCCGCATTTCGCTCGGCAGTCCAGCTTTCGCGAATGCGGCAGTGATGCGCAAACTCAGCGTCGCGAATACGGTCGCTTTCAAATATCACGTCATAGCGGATTGTCGGCAAAATTTGCGCAATCGCGTCGTTTGATGTCTGCTCGCCCGCCAGCCCAACGCGGCGCGCATGACCTGCAAGGTATTCGTCCGTCATTTCACATTCGACCTCCAGCAACCGTGTTGTCGCGCGGTCGGCGAAAAAGTCTTGCATCAGGTCAAAATTCGACGTGTCCAGACAGATGATCATGCGGTCGGATTCGTAGTAGTCAAACAGCATCCGCATTAACGCGCGGCGATGGCGGGTCCGCTTGGCCAGCGTGGATTGGATGCCGCCCAGATCCGGCATCGCAGTATCTTCTTCGTTGAACAGATATTCGACAGCCGGAATGTTGGTGCAATGCTTGATCCCACCCAGCAAACGCTTGGCCACGTGCCATTTCTTGCAAGCGACAATCAGCAGCTCACGATCATGCCCCAGCGATGTTTCAGTCTCCCAAAACCGCGTGGCAAACCGCCGTCCGACCCGCCCCCGACCCGTCAGAAATTTGAAAAGGCTGCGCCCTTCATCAGAAATCTTGAAATCGTCCCGGTCAGAGGCATAAAGCGCACCCAGCCGCGACTTTAGCTCTTTCGCTTCGGGGCTGATCTTACGGGCAAACAACGCATCCTGTGACAGCAAGAGATCATAGTGGTCGTTGTAGAACGTGACCGGCATCCCGTAGTCGGTGAACATCAAAAACGTCAGCGTCCGCGCCTTGATCTCCGACCCCGGTACAAGGTGGCGCACGAGGGTTTGAAAAAACGTCTCATCCGGGATCCAGGTCGTCTTGAAAAAGCGCATCACGTCCTTGCGCCGCGCGACAAACTCCAAAATCGCCTCGACCGTGCGGCGGCGCAAACACCACCATTGGCTGCCGATCATCACCTGAATGTCGCTGGGGATGTCACGTGTCAGTCCAAGCCAACGTTGCAGCCGAAAACTACTGTAAAACAACGCCTTCTGCGTGCGCTCGTTGAAGAAGTGACGATAAATCAGCCGTTCTTCGCGCCAGCCGGTTTTGATCCAATCGCTGTTGTGAAAATCAAAACTTTCCACATAGTCGACGTCTTCTGCGTCCAGAAACTGATGCGCAAAAGCCGCCGACTTGATTGCCATGCAATCGCCAGAAACCATGTAGAAATGCGTGGCCCGCGGAAAGGCGGCTTCGGCCGCTTCAACCGCATAAAGCGTGGCCTGCACCAACGACCATTCGCCCCAGCCACATTTGATGCGTTTGGTTGCAAAAGTGACATTCGGGTTGTCGCCCAATGCGTCTTGGATTTGGGCAAACGCTGCTTTTGGGGCGCGGGCATCGAAATGAATCGCAATATAGTCGCCCGCTGCCGTCAGCTGTTCGGCCTGTTGCACGATGGCATCGGGATCCTTGTGACACAGCAGAATGAAGGCAATTTTTGCCATGATGGAAACGGTCCTGCCCGAAGCGCACTATTGTTTACACGTCATAGCGTGAACAGACATTGAATATACAGGGTTTCTTTGCTTTTCAGGGTCAACTAATAGAATGACGTAGATGTCAGGCACCTGTGTTCCCTGACGCGGAGGGTTCGGTTCATGGGTTTCCCCGGCACGTGGATGACAGAAAGTGAAAGTGTGGTGTATCGGGTCGTCCCGAAATGCGCCTGCTCGACCATCGGTCAGATCATGTTCTATTCTGACCACGGCGCGTTCTTTGACGGCGACATTCACGACGCCAAGCATGGCATGCACAAGTGGGCGATGGATGAAAGCCAGCCGGTGATCAGCGCGAACGTCAAAGCGCATAATTCCTATGCCTTTACCTGCGTGCGAAACCCCTACACCCGCATCCTGTCATCCTTCTTTGACAAGATTTGTGGCATTCAGCGCAATGGTCGCAGGTATCGCGGCAACCTTGTGCCACTTCTGATCCAGAAATACGGGATCGAGGTGGGTGACCCCGAAACCGGCTTTGAATTCGATCAGATCAAATCCTTCCGCCGCTTTTTGCTGTTTGCGCGCGATACCATCCGCTGGCGCCGCCCGATGGAACCTGACATTCATTGGTCCGCAATGTCTGGCCATATCAGCACGTTCATCGTGAACGGCGGCCGCTATGATAAGATTTTCTGGACCGAAAGCTTCAATGACGGGATGCAGCAGGTGCTCGACAAGATCGACACGCCGCACCCGGTCGATCTGTCGGCGATCCCCCGCTTCAACGAAAGCGAGGGCCACGGACCGAAACGCCAGCACCCGGTCGAGGACTATTTCGACGATCTGTCGATGCATCTGGTCTATGAAATCTACAAGAAAGATTTCCAGCTGTTCAAATACGACTTTGAAAACCCCGGCAACAAGATGCCCGTGGGCGAAATTGACCTGCACGAAGTTCACGCCAAGCTGGGCGAATGACAGCCGGATATTCAGGCACCCCGCTTTGGAAAAAGCTGGGCCTGAAAGACGGAATGGCTGCAGAAGTGATAAACCCGCCTGATAGTTATTCCCATCATCTCTTGTCAGGATCGCCGGTTGTGAATTGGGGGGCCGTTGCAGATCAGGACTTTGTCCATCTTTTCACGACGCTCCGAGCAGAGCTTGAGGAAGTGCTGACCGCCCGCCTATCGACCATGGCGCGCGATGGCATGATCTGGGTCAGTTGGCCCAAGAAGACGTCCAAAGTGCCAACAGAAGTCATCGAAGACACGATCAGAGAGGTCGCGCTGCCGATAGGCCTCGTGGATGTGAAGGTCTGCGCCGTGACCGAGGTTTGGTCCGGGCTCAAACTGATGATCCGCAAGGAATTGCGCTAGCGGAAGTTTGATTTTCCATGGCCCGCCCCTAGGATTAAAGTGATGACAACACCGCCCGGTTGGAAATGTCCAAGCGCGCTTGTGTTCAAACGCACCAATCAGGGGCAATTGGGAATGTCGATCGTGCTCATTCTGGGCTCTGGCCCTGCTGTGACGGCTTGCCGTGACTGGCCGCGCGCGCCATTTGACAAGATCGTAGCGATCAACAACGCCTGGGCCGTGCGCCCTGATTGGGACTATCTGATCCACCCCAGCGACTTCCCTGCTGAGCGGCAACCAATTGCCTTGGCGGCGAGTCAACAGATCATCACGGCAGATACTTACGTGCCGATCCAGAACCGTTTTGGCGGCTTTGTCTATGCCGGTGGCACGATGGCCTTTACCGCGGCTTACTGGGCGCTGGGGGCGCTAAAGCCGTCGGTGATCGCGATGCTGGGGTGTGACATGGTCTATCCCGACGCGGACAAGACCCATTTCTACGGTAAAGGCACACCTGATCCCTTGCGCAAGGATGTGACCCTGCGCGACTTATCCGCAAAGTCTGCGCGGCTGATGCACATCGCCGCACAGAATGGCTGCGCCATGGTCAACTTGTCCACCGATGACAGCACCCTGATCTTTCCGCGCCACCAGCCAAATGAGCTGACAAGCGTCGAAGCCGCGCCCTACAACAACGCAGAGACGCGGGCCGCCAAGGCCGCGGAAGAGCGGCTTGGCTATGTCGTGCCATCTGGCAAGTATTGGAAAGAAGAAGACCGCTTTGATGTGGAAGAGATCGACGCGCTTGATGCGCTTTGGCTCAAAGCAGCCCGGCATCCCTGAACAATTGCGTCATATCGGTCGCAGGGCGCGGGCCAACGTGGCCAATCACCTCTGCCGCTGACACAACCCCCATGCGCCCGCAATCCGCAAGCGACCGGCCCGTGACGAACCCGTAAAGGAACCCGGCGGCAAATTGGTCCCCCGCGCCTGTGGCATCCACCGGCACAACTTTTGTGACCGGCACCTCGGCGCGTTCATCACCCGAGATCAGGATCACCGGATCGCCTGAACAGGTGCAAACAACCGTTTCGCAAACCGCTGCGGCTTGTTCCAACGCGGAGGCAAGATCGTCGGTCTCGTAAAGCGTGGTCCATTCCGCGGCATTGCCCAGCACAAAATCCATTTCTTCCGTGATCAGGCGTTTGAAGTCCGCGCGATGCCGGTCTGCGCAGAACGGGTCAGACAAGGTAATCCCAGACTTGCCACCAGCGGCGCGCATCTGCTGCGCGGCGGCGGCAAAGGCTGTCTTCCCTTCGTCCTTGTCGAACAGATATCCCTCCAGGAACAGCACCTTGCTGGCCGCAAAAACATCGGGTGCCACATCTGCACTGCTGATGTCGGCACCGGCGCCCAAATAGGTATTCATCGACCGCTCACCATCGGGCGACACAAAAATCATCGAGCGTGAGGTTGGCGCCTCTGCAGCGGGTGTCGGTGCGTTCGGGAAAGCTGTCCCTGCGTCTTCCATGCCTTTCGCATAAAAGCGGCCAAGTGCATCGTCCTTCACCTTGCCGATAAACGCCGTCGACAGGCCCAATCCGCCAAGCCCCGCAATTGTATTGGCAACCGAACCGCCCGGTGTTTCGGTCCGGTCAGTCATCGCGGCATAAAGCACCTCTGCCCGGTCGCGTTCGATCAGCTGCATGATCCCTTTTTCGATGCCCATATGGTCCAGAAACGTATCCTCGGCAGAGGAAATCACGTCGACAATCGCGTTGCCGATCCCAATCACATCGTAAGCACTCATAGGTTTTTTTCCTCAAAAGGGCAGAGATCGCGGATGATACAGACCGCGCATTTCGGTTTTCTGGCGACGCATGTATAGCGCCCATGCAGGATTAGCCAGTGATGGGCATGCAGCTGAAAATCGGCCGGGATATGGTCCTCAATCGCGCGTTCCACAACATCGACGTTCTTGCCTGGCGCTATGCCCGTGCGGTTGCCGACGCGAAAGATATGCGTGTCCACCGCCTGTGCAGGCTGGCCCCACCACATGTTCAGTACCACATTGGCCGTCTTGCGCCCGACACCGGGCAGTGATTGCAGCGCCGCGCGTGAATTGGGCACGACGCCACCGTAGTCATCGACAAGGATCTGGCTCATCTTCATGACGTTTTTGGCCTTCTGACGGAACAGCCCAATTGTCTTGATGTGCTCGGTCAGCCCATCAAGCCCAAGGTCCAGCATCTTTTGCGGTGTATCGGCCACCTTGAACAAAGCGCGTGTCGCCTTGTTCACGCCCGCATCTGTGGCCTGCGCCGATAGGGCCACGGCCACCACCAGTGTGTAGACGTTCACATGCTCAAGCTCGCCCTTGGGTTCTGGGTCGCTTTCGCGGAAGCGTTCAAAGATCGCGCGGATCGCGTGGTAATCTAGCTGCTTTGCCATGTGGCACGGTATGCGCAATTTCCGGGTCGCCTGCAATGCAGCGCGCCCCTAGGTTAGGGCCATGGAACAAGAACAGTCATATCATTATCAGGTCATGCGGCGCGCGATTGACGCGATTGATGCAGCCGAAGGCACGATCAGCCTGACCGACCTTGCCGCTGACATGCAGATGAGTCCCGCGCACTTTCAACGGGTGTTCACCACATGGGTTGGCGTGTCACCCAAGCGCTATCAGCAATACCTCAAACTCGACCACGCGCGCAGCCTGCTGCGGGACCATTTCACGACGCTGGACACCGCGGCAGAGGTTGGCTTGTCCGGCAGCGGAAGGTTGCATGACCTTTTCCTGCGGTGGGAAGCGATGACACCTGGCGACTACGCCCAAGGCGGTGCTGGCCTGACCATCACCTGGGGCCGGTTTGACAGCCCCTTTGGCCCGGCTTTGGTGATGGGCACTCACAAGGGCATTTGCGGCTTGGGCTTCGCGGCAGAAGCGGGCGAGGTCGCCGCCCTGCAGGACCTGCAAAAGCGCTGGCCCAATGCCACTTTTGTCGAAGACAGCGCACCTTTGGCCCCTTGGGTCGAAGCCGCCTTCAGCATGCGGGGCGAGGCCAAGTTGCATATGATCGGCGCGCCCTTCCAACTCAAGGTGTGGGAGGCGTTGCTGCACATCCCCCCAGGACAGGTCACGACCTATGGCGAAATCGCCAAATCCATCGGCAACCCCAAGGCCGTGCGCGCGGTCGGAACAGCCGTGGGCCGCAACCCGGTGGGATATCTGATCCCCTGCCACCGCGCCTTGCGGAAATCGGGTGCTTTGGGCGGCTATCACTGGGGATTGCCCGTCAAACGCGCCCTATTGGCATGGGAATCCGCGCGCGCCGACGCGGTGGCGTAATTCCATAGCAGCGGGCAAAAATTTGCCCATTGCACCTGCGTTATTGGATATCAGGGACTATTCCGGCATAGGTTGGGCACAACAACCGCGCTGATTTGCGCTTTACGGACGGAAACCTCCCCATGACTTTTTCACGAATGAACCTCGTTCTCGCTGCTGGCTCTTTGGCCTTTGTCACGGCCTGCGCCGGCACAGGTGGCCCAAATGACAATCAAAACGCCCGGTCGGGTGCTGCTGCGGGCGCCGCGCTTGGTGCGCTGGTGGGGGCCGCGACCGGCGACAACAAGGGCGAACGTCGACGCCAAGCCGCTTTGGGCGCGATAGTAGGCGCAGGCATCGGCGCAGGGATCGGCAACGCACTTGACCAACAGGAAGAAGAGCTGCGCCAGCAGTTGGGCAGCAACGTCGGCATCGTCAACAATGGCAACAACCTGACTGTGACATTGCCAGAGGCGATCACCTTCGCCACCAATTCGACGGCCGTGTCGCCGGTTGCGCAGAACAACCTCTTTACACTGGCCAATTCGCTGCAGCGCTACCCGAATTCGACCGTCAACGTGATCGGCCACACCGATAACGTGGGCGAAGCGGCGTTCAACTTTGATCTGTCCCAACGCCGCGCGCAGGCCGTGTCATCGGTGCTGATCAACGCAGGCGTCTCACCATCGCGCATCCGCTCGATCGGGCGCGGCGAAGATGCACCGATCGCCACCAACCTCACCGACGCGGGCCGCGCCGAGAACCGTCGTGTCGAAGTGGTGATCACACCCAACTGATCTGGTCTCATGCAACAACGGGGGTCGCAACGCGGCCCCCTTTATGTTGCGGTGCGCCAAAATTGGTCATATAAAATGACCAATCAACCGGAGCGCGCAATGCCCTTTGAACCCGTCGCACAGCAAAAACTGTCCCATGGTGTAATCCGCCAGATCGAGGAATTGATCCTGCGTGGCATCTTGCGCCCTGGTGAACGCCTGCCATCAGAACGTGAACTGTCCGACCGGATGGGCGTGTCTCGTCCCTCCTTGAGAGAAGCCTTTGCCGACCTGCAAGAGCGGGGGTTGCTGACCTCGAAAGCGGGGGCAGGCGTCTTTGTGGCCGATGTCTTAGGCAGCGCCTTTGCCCCTGCCCTTGTGACCATGTTTGCCACGCACGACTCTGCTGTTTTCGACTACATCAGCTTTCGCCGCGATATGGAGGGTCTCGCCGCAGAGCGCGCCGCGCGCTTTGCCAGCGACACAGATCTGCAAGTGATCGATGCGATCTTTGGCAAGATGGAAACCGCCCACCAAAAGCGAAACCCAGAGGATGAGGCGCAGCTGGACGCCGACTTCCACCTTGCGATCATCGAGGCGAGCCACAACATCGTCATGCTGCACATGATGCGGTCGATGTACCAACTGCTGCGCGAAGGCGTGTTCTACAACCGCTCTGTCATGTTCAAGCAGCGTCTAACCCGCGACCAACTGCTGGACCAGCACCGTGCCATCAACGACGCCCTGCAATCCCGCGATCCAGCCGCCGCGCGGGCCGCCGTGGAAAGCCACCTGACCTTTGTCGAATCCGCGCTTTTCGGTCAGCAAAAAGCCGACAAGAATGAGGTCTACGCCAAGAAACGGTTTGAGATCGAAAACAAGCGCTAGGTTAGCGCTTCGTCACAGAGGCCGAAGGGTGGCGTTACGGACAAGTCCGACTTTCGGATTGCCTACATTGCAGGCGCAGCATCCCTTCGAGGTCGTGTTTGGCACGCTTTTGCTGCGCAAGAAAACTCTTCGAACCGAAAATACGCGGAGGTTGAGGAGGTAAGGCTAAAATTTGCGACCCAATCGAACCCGTTAACAACGGTTGGATCAGGTCGATGAAGAACGCCAGTTTTAAAGTGGGCCAATCTATGGTTCTCGCATCCTGTCAGGTAGAGGCGACATCCGTCGGCGTCGGCTACGGCACGTCTGCCATCGTGACAGACATATCCATCGGTGCGGTAAATCCACCTCGCTTAAGGCGTTGTCCCGCGTACTGCCGACCATGTCGGGCGCCATAACTATTGATGGTGCCCCACTTCAAAGCATCCCAACGAAGCCGCTGGCATTGACACTATCGCTTTTGCCGCACGGGCCTGTTGCGCCAGAAGGGTTGACCGTCCGCGGATTGGTCACCCAAGGGCGGTTTCCATATCAGACGCTATAGCGGCAATGGTCCGCCGTTGATGCAAAGACAGTCGAGGAGGCAATGAAGCCCGCCGATGTAACGGCCTTTGCGGAACTGCCTGTAATGACTTTGCCAGGCGGGCAGCGGCAGCGTTGTTGGATTGCTATGATCCTCGCCCAGGACACCGATATCCTGTTGCTGGATGAACCAACCACGTTCGTTGATCTGAAGGTCCAAATCGACGTCTTGCCCCTGCTGCGATCAATCGCACAGGACAGGGGCCGGACCGTCGTTGTGGTGCTGCACGAGCTTAACGTTGCGTCGATGTTCGCGGATCAGCTTGTGATGTTGCGCGATGGCGCAGTGAAAGCCCACGGACATTCAAACTGTCATACCTGAAAGGGCCGCCGCTTTATGCGACGGCCCCGAATTTTCGACGAAGATCCGTCCCCGTTAGTGGCCGAGGATCTGGCTGAGGAACAGCTGGGTCCGCTCGGATTTGGGGTTGTTGAAGAACTCTTCTGGTTCGTTCTGTTCAACGATCTGGCCCTGATCCATAAAGATCACGCGGTTGGCGACCTGACGGGCAAAGCCCATCTCGTGCGTGACGCAGAGCATGGTCATGCCCTCTTCGGCCAGCTCGATCATCGTATCCAGCACTTCTTTGATCATCTCGGGGTCAAGCGCCGAGGTGGGTTCGTCAAAGAGCATGATGCGCGGACGCATACACAAGCTGCGGGCGATTGCCACACGCTGCTGCTGACCACCGGACAACTGTCCGGGGTACTTGTTCGCCTGATCCGGGATTTTCACCTTTTCAAGGAAATGCATCGCCGTTTCTTCGGCTTCCTTCTTGGGTGTCTTGCGGACCCAGATCGGCGCCAGCGTGCAGTTTTCAAGGATCGTCAGATGCGGGAAAAGGTTGAAGTGCTGAAAGCACATGCCGACCTCTGACCGGATCTTGTCGATGTTCTTGAGGTCCGAGGACAGCAAGGTGCCGTCCACTGTGATCTTGCCCTGCTGGTGTTCTTCCAGCGCGTTGATGCAACGGATCAGTGTGGATTTACCCGACCCCGAAGGGCCACAGATCACGATGCGTTCGCCCCGGTTCACGGTCAGGTTGATGTCACGCAGCACGTGGAACGTACCGTACCACTTGTTCATGTTGTCGATGGTGATGGCGATCTCGTCAGAGACCTGCATTTGAGCGGCTTCAGCCATAGGAGTGTCTCCTTGATTAACGGTGGTCGGTTGCGAGACGACGCTCCAACCATTGTGAGTATTGTGAGATGCCGTAGCAGACGACAAAGAACAGCAGGGCGGCAAAGCCGTAGAGTTCCCAATAGATACCGTTCCATTCGGTCGCCGCAGACAGCGGGCCACGGATCATGCCCACGACGTCGAACATCGAAATGACCGAGACCAGCGTGGTGTCTTTGAACAGACCCACGGCGATGTTCACGATCCCCGGAATGGAAATCTTGAGCGCTTGCGGCAGGATGATCAGACGCATGGCCTGGGCATAGTCCAGACCAAGGCTGTCAGCGGCTTCGTATTGGCCCTTTGGCAGGGCAGCGAGGCCACCCCGGATCACCTCGGCGATATAGGCCGAAGAGAACATGGTGATCATGATCACCACCCGCAGGAACAGGTCTGTCGTGGTCCCCGGAGGGAACAGATACGCCAGCATCACCGACGCCACGAAAAGCAAGGTGATCAGCGGTACACCACGGATGAACTCGATGAAGATCACGCACATCCATTTGATCAACGGCATCGACGACTGGCGGCCCAGCGCCAAGGCAATCCCCAGCGGGATCGACAGCGACACACAGACCACGCCCAGCATCATATTGAGCATAAAGCCACCTAGATCACGGCTAGGCACTGCTTGCAGGGCGGCGGTGTCGTTCGCGCCGTCGGGGATCAGCATGCCGCCGATGACCCAGATCACTACTGCGGCGAGCAGCCCCCCGAAAAAGCCCATGGCAAAGCTGCCCTGTACCAGTTTGCGGTAGACCATCACGCCCCCAACCACGCCCAGAAGGGCCAGGATCGGCACAAGGATCGTTCCGCCCCAGATCAGGTAGTAGGCGATAAACGGAAAGAGTGCTGTGAAGATCAGCATCTTGCGTGGCAGGTCAAAGAACATAACCGGTGCTGCTGCAACAAACAGCAGAACGAACGCCAGTGTTGGCCGCCAGTATTGATCCGACGGGTAGACAAAGCCGAACATCAGTTGGTTCCAACGTTCTGTCAGGACAGAGAAACAGGCCCCCGTCGCGCCATCCAGAACTTCACGGCATTCCGAAAGGCTGCTGGTTGTCCAGACGCCTCCCAGAATCCACGGCAAGGCCTTGCTGAGGATCGCGTAGATGACCGCGATTGCGAGCAAGGTCAGGATCGCATTGGGGACGGTCGAAAACAGATTCTCGCGCATCCACTTGACGATGCCACGCTCTGCCGCTGGCGGATCAAGTTCCGGCAGGGTTTCGGTGCGCACGTAAGAAACGGCATTGGTTTGCGTATCAGCCATCCTAGCGCTCCTTCAACTTTACGGCGTTGTTGTAGATGTTCATGAACGTCGAGATCAGCAGGCTGATCGTGAGATAGAAGAGCATCAGCAACAGCACGCATTCGATCGCGCGACCGGTCTGGTTCAGCGTGATGCCGCCCAGAGTCGCAGTGATGTCAGCGTACCCCACGGCAATCGCGAGGGACGAGTTTTTGGTGATATTGAGGTACTGCGAGATCAGCGGCGGGATGATCACCCGCAGCGCCTGTGGCAGCACCACCAGCGACATGATCCGGCCCGGACGCAAGCCCAGCGCGCCAGCCGCTTCGGTCTGGCCTTTGGACACGGCCTGAATACCCGCACGCACGTTTTCAGCGATGAAAGCGCCGGTGTAGATCGACAGCGCGAACCAAAGGGCGATCAACGGACCGCCGACCTTGATGCCGCCAGCAAAGTTAAAGCCCTTGAGTTCGGGGATTTCCCACTTGAGGCCCAGTGCAAAGAGCACAACGATCACAGGCAGGAACCAGATCGCAAGGTTTGTCCACAGCGTGTTGGGGCGAATGCCGGTCGCCTCTTGCGTGGCATTGGCGCGGGCGGTGACGGCGCGTGTGGCAAAGAAGGATGCGACCAGAACACCGATCACAATCAACCAATTGATGCCGCCGTTGCCTTCGGCACCAAGCCCACGAGTAAAGTAGGGCCCGGGCGTATAGACACCGCGATTGGTAAAGGCAAAAAGGTCGAACAACATGCGCGCTTCGGGCTCATCACCGCGGAATGACCGCGGCCCAGGGAGCACGGCAATCATGATCGTGAAGATAATCAGGATCCAGATCAGCACCGGGATGTTGCGGAAGATCTCAACATAAAAGGACATCAGCTTGCGCACGAGCCAGTTGTTGGACAGCCGCAACACACCGGCGAGAACGCCGAACACGGTTGCTGTCACACAGGCCAGAAACGCCACCAGCAATGTATTGAGGATGCCAACCATCGCCGCACGTGCGTTGGAGGATTGGCTATCATACTCGATCAGGCGCTGGTTGATGTCATAACCGGCAGGAGAGCCGAGAAAATCATAAGAAATGTTCAACCCGGCCGCGGCCAGATTGGTACTGACATTGAGATAAAAGAAGCCAAGGCAGCAAGCAAGAACGATGGCTGCGACGGCTTGGAATGTGTATGAACGATACCGCGTATCGTTGATGAGCATCGAAAGGCGGAATGACCCCTGTGGTGGGTCTGTGATCGCACTCATAATGTTTTCCCCACTGGTCCGATCACATCAGCGGCTCGTTGGATGGCCGTCTGTAGGTTGATCGGGAATTCTGTTGGCTTGTGGTAAAAGGGCGCGGCCATTGCCGCGCCCTTTCGTGTGTTTCCGGTCTTAGCGGAAAGGAGGCGAGTAGATCAGCCCGCCTTCGGTCCACATGGCGTTCAGGCCACGTGCCAGACCAATCGGTGTGTTCTCACCGATGTTCTTTTCAAACAGCTCACCGTAGTTGCCGCCAGCCTTGATGGCCATCATGGCCCAGTTAGCGTCCAGACCCAGCATCGCGCCCAGTTCACCATCGGTGCCCAGCAAGCGGTTGATTTCCGGGTTGTTGGTTGGTGCAGCTGCCAGTTCTTCGATGTTGGCAGATGTCACGCCCAGCTCTTCTGCTGTGATCAGCGCGTTCAGTGTCCAGCGCACCACATCACCCCAGTCGTTGTCGCCGTGGCGGACCAGTGGGCCCAGCGGCTCTTTGGAGATGATTTCAGGCAGCAGAATGTGATCGCCGGGGTTTTCGAACGTAGCACGTGTCGCAGCCAGACCGGATGCGTCAGTGGTGTAAACGTCGCAAGCACCGGCAAGGTACTGCTGCTGACCTTCTGCGTTGGTTTCAATCGGCACAGGCTCATAAGAGATGTTGTTGGACCGGAAGAAGTCGGCCAGGTTCAGCTCTGTTGTGGTGCCGGTCTGCACACAGACGGTCGCGCCATCGAGATCTTTGGCCGATGACACACCCAGTGCTTTGGGTGCAATGAAGCCCTGACCGTCGTAGTAGTTGATGCCGACGAATTCGAACTTCAGGTCGACGTCACGGCTGAATGTCCATGTGGTGTTACGGGCCAGCATGTCGATTTCACCCGAAGCAAGCGCTGTAAAGCGGGTCTTGCCGGTGGTCGGGATGAATTCAACAGCATTCTGGTCACCCAGAACAGCAGCGGCAACAGCACGGCAAACGCCGACGTCAAAGCCTTCCCAGACGCCATTCGCGTCAGGGGCGGCAAAGCCCACCAGACCGGTGGTCACGCCACAGTTCAATGTGCCACGTGCCTTCACGTCATCGAGCGTGCCGGCAGCGGCAGCACCTGCGGACAGACCAGCAACAGCCAGCGCGCCGAAGAATACGGTTTTTTTCATTTTTACCTCTTCCTGAGTTTCTGCCCCGGGCGGGGACAGTGGTATGTCGCCCTTTGCGGGCAAACGTTGCGAAAGGGGAGAGTGATCCCCAGTGGATACAGAGTGAAGGAAAGTTCGACCCAAGGTCAAGGGCACGACTGGATCAAACCGGACCTAATCGTGCAGAAAACGCAGGATTTTTCACGATTGTTCAACGACAGGGCGAGCCGCCCTTACGTCAAGCACAATTGAAAGAATCGCGCACCAGCCAGAAAAGCCTGACATTTGCGTGCCGCGTGGGCTGATGCCTCTTCGTCCTCGCCCCATTGTGATATCTGCCAAAGCTCGTCCACGCGGCTGAGGTCCCATGCCTCTTGCGGTGAAAGCTTGTCCGCCGTGACCGCAAGCGACAGCACCAGTGAGCCCGAAATCGTGACCAATTCGTGGAATCCAGCAAGCTGGAAGGCATCCATCTGCGCCACAGCGTCGCGCAGGCGGGCAATGGCAGCGGCAGGTTGGTCCACCGGCATCACGCCCTGCGTTGTGACCAGCGTCGCGTCAAGCGCGTTGGCCGCCCAGGCCAGCCAAGGGTCCCAAGCAGCCTTTTGCTGGTCGATCAGCGCCTCTGGTCCGGTGGCGCGATAGCAAATTAGATCGCTTTTACCGTAGCCCGACAGTTCATCAATCACCGCGTCTTTCTGCGACATCACCTTTTCGATCGCCGAATTGGCGGCACGGGTCACCGGCATGGTGTTGGGATCAATTTTGCCGGTTTGTGCGTCCCATTCCGCGGCAATTGCGGAGGCCATGTCATGTGTCGGCACGATCAGCGCGGACTTGCCCGGTGTGCGCAAAGGCCGCGCATCCAGATGCACGGTGAACCCGCCATCAGCGGGCGCAACGCTGGCGGCGTCCCAGAATCGTTTGGCGGCCCAATCGCTCATATCAACTCATCCACGGTTTTTGTCAGGTCGGCGAAATCATCAATCAAGCGATCGGCGTCAAGGGTGCCCGCGTCATGGTAGCCCCAGGTCACGCCGATGGTCTTGACCCCGGCGGCCCGGCCCATGTCCATGTCATAGCTGGTGTCGCCCACCATGACGGTCTGGGCGGCCGCAACGCCCGCGTCCGCCATCGCCGCCTGGATCATCGAAGGGTGCGGTTTGGAGGGGTGAAAATCAGCCGTTTGCTCGCTGATGAAATAGCCCTGCAGGGCATGGCCTTCGATCAGCTTGTCCAGCCCGCGCTTGGATTTTCCGGTGGCTACGGCCAGCAGCGTCCAGTCTTGCGCGCGCAGGTTATCCAGTGCCGCGCGCGCGCCGGGAAAGAAGGGCGACGTCGCATTGCTGCCGCAGGTTTCGCGGATGTGGAAATAGGCGTCGCGGTAGCCCTGGATCAGGCCCTTGTGCTGATCGGGCGTCAGGTCCGGCGACAGGCGGGGGAAGATCAGGTCAAGCGACATGCCCACAAAGGACAGCGCATGGGTCCGGTCGGGCACCGGCAGCCCCTGCCCTTCGTAAGCAAATGCGAAGGCGGCAAAGATCATGTCCTGGCTATCGACCAGCGTGCCGTCGACATCAAATATGACCAGACGCAGGTCGGTCATTCGGGCATGTTGAAGGGGTCAACCGGCGCGTGGCTGACGTGCCAGCCGACATAGTCCCAGGTGTGGGTCATGTGGTCCGGCAAGGGGGCTGTCAGATGCAGGGTCGCCCCGGTGGCGGGGTGTTCGATTGTCAGGGACCGCGCGTGCAGGTGCATCTTGCGCCCGATTTCTTCACCCATGCCCGCGCCCCAGCCATCGCCCAGGTTTTCCTGGCTCGACCCGCCGTATTTGCCATCGCCGATGATCGGGTGCCCGATCTCGGCCATATGGGCGCGCAGCTGATGGGTGCGGCCGGTGATCGGCACAAGTGCGACCCAGGCGGCGCGGTTGGCCAGCTTGTCCATCACCGCGTAATCTGTGGTGGCGCGCTTGGCCCCTTCGGTGCTGTCGACGTCGCGCGGATGCACGCAGCGCATTTTCTCATTCTCTCCACCGCGCCCGTGGCCCGGTGCCTTTACCAGTCCGTATTTGATCGTGCCCGCGCGCGGATGCGGCACACCGGCGATGGCCGCCCAATAGATCTTGCGCGTCGCGTGATGCTTGAGGTTCTCGGTCAACTGCTTGGCCATCAGGCGCGTGCGCGCCAGCAGCAGCACGCCAGAGGTATCTTTATCTAGCCGGTGCACCAAACGGGGCTTTTCTTCCATGCCAAATGTCAGCGCCTCGGCCATACCATCCACGTGGCGTGTGGTCTTGGAGCCGCCTTGCGTCGCAAGACCGGGGGGCTTGTTGATCGCGATGATATGCTCATCGCGGTAAATCACGCAGGACTGGATCAGCTTGGCGTCTGCTTTGGTCACGCCGTGCTTTTGCAAGGCACGCGCGGCCTCTACCTCTGCTTCGGACGGCAGCGGTGGGATGCGGATCGTCTGGCCCGTTTCAAGCCGGGTGTTGGTCTTGACCCGGCCGCCGTCAACGCGCAGCTCGCCCTTACGGCACATCTTTTCGATGCGCCCCTGCGTGAGATGCGGAAACAGCCGCCGCAGGTAACGGTCCACCCGCTGGTCGCCATCGTCAGGGCCAATGACCCGTGTCTGCACGCCGCTCATGCCCAGAGCCCCCTTGCGATCATTACGCCTGCCATCAGGCCGAGGAGGGACAGCAGGACCGAAGAGGCGACATAGACCCCGGCGGCCCCGATTTGCCCTTTTTCAAACAGCGTGAACGCCTCGAGCGAGAAGGCCGAAAAGGTCGTGAACCCGCCCAACAGCCCGGTCATCACGAAGGGATTCAGGTGCCCCATGCCGCGTTGGAACGACCAGACCACAAACAGCCCCATCAAAAACGAGCCCACAACATTGACCGAAATGATTGCGACCGGAAACCCGAAACCCACCGGCAAGGCGCGCAATATCCACATCCCGCACAAAAAGCGCAGGCTGGCCCCGATCGCGCCACCAATGGCCACTTGTCCCAATGTCATCAACATGGCGCATCCCTTGGCCCGCTGTGGCGGGGATGTCAATTCTTGGCGGCGTTGCGCTTGTCACGTAACCCGTTGAAATAATCGACGCGCTTCTTCAGATCCCGTTCAAACCCACGATCCACCGGCTGATAATATGTGTCGCGGTCCATCCCGTCGGGAAAATAGTTCTGGCCGGAAAATCCGTCTTCGGCGTCGTGATCATAGGCATAGCCCGCACCATAGCCCTGATCCTTCATCAATGATGTGGCGGCGTTCAGGATATGTTTGGGCGGCGGTTCGGACCCGGTGCTGGTGGCGGCAATCATCGCAGCCTTGTAGGCCACGTAGCCTGCGTTGGATTTCGGCGCGAGTGCCAGATAGGTCACGGCCTGTGCCAGCGCCAATTCGCCTTCGGGGCTGCCAAGCCGTTCGTAGGTTTCCCAGGCGTCCAGACAGACGCGGTGCGCCTGTGGATCAGCGAGGCCGATATCCTCGACCGCCATGCGCGTGATCCGGCGTGCCAGATAGCGCGGGTCTTCGCCGCCTTTGAGCATCCGAGCATACCAGTAAAGCGCGGCATCCGGGTCAGAGCCGCGGACCGATTTGTGCAGGGCCGAAATCAGGTTGTAGTGCTCGTCACCGGATTTGTCGTATTTCGTCGCCCGTTTCATCAACCGGGTGGTCAGCGTCTCGGTGGTCAGCACCTTGTCGTCGGTCCAGGCGGTGACCTGTTCGATCAGATTCAAGAGCGCCCGTCCGTCGCCATCGGCCATCTCGATCAGGGCCGTGCGCGCGGCATCATCCAACGGCAGGGCGCGATCCAGCTCTGCCTCAGCCCGTTGCGCAAGCCGTTCCAGATCGGCGGAATTCAGCCGATTAAGCACCAGAACCTGCGCCCGTGACAGGACGGCGGCGTTCAATTCAAAGCTTGGGTTCTCTGTTGTGGCCCCAACCAAGAGAATCGTTCCGTCTTCCATATGGGGCAGGAACCCGTCTTGCTGGGCTTTGTTAAAGCGGTGAATTTCATCGACAAACAGCAAGGTGCCCTTGCCATTGCCGCGCCGCATGCGGGCCGCTTCAAAGACTTTGCGCAGATCGGGGACGCCTGTGAAGATCGCGCTGATCTGGACGAAATGCAGATCCGTCTCAGAAGCGAGAAGTCGCGCAATCGTCGTCTTGCCGACGCCGGGCGGCCCCCACAGGATAAGTGAGGACAACGACCCGGCGGCCAGCATTGCGCCAAGCGGCGCCTCTGGGCCAAGCACCTGTTCTTGCCCGATGACATCCGCCAACCTTGCAGGCCGTAAGCGGTCGGCCAGCGGTCGCGGACCGCTGGGTGGTGTCGTGGACGGTGCAGCATCGAACAGATCGGCCATAGCCGGGTTCTATGCTGCCAGCAGGAGCTTGGCAAAGCATCAGTGCAACTGGGTCGAAAAGTCGATCCAGACAGCCTGATAATCAATGCCACCCATGTTCATGTTGCGCCCGGCAGCCTTCATTTCAAGCTGGCAACGCGCGCTCCAACGGCTCCAGTTCGAGGGCAGCAGCGCGAGCAGACGCCCGATCCCTTCTTCCCGGCTGGTCCGCAGCATCTGATGCACGAGGCGCAGATGCACCTTGCGTCTGATGCTGGTCGGGATATCGTTGGCAACGAACCCCCGGGTGACTTCCCAGGTGGCTTCGTCGACAGGCGCGTCATCATACAGAAGGTCGGTGGGGATCGAGTCGAGTAACCCGTTCTGTGCGTCCTTGATCATGTAGCTGTAGATTCCGCATTGCGCCGTCGTCGGCGTCAGGCGGACCCCGGCAAGAACACGGCCCGTGTCATCATGTACGGCTAGCCAGCGGGATTGTGGCGTGTCGTACTGGTCGTATTCCATCCCCATAGTTTGGGGCAAATCCCATTTGTTCTTGACGATAAAGGACTCGCGGCGTGCGCGAAGTACATTTGCAAACAACTCGCCATGGTTGTGGATGTTCGCAAAAGAGAGTGTGGTGGCCTGCATAGGGCTTCTCCGGTTGAGTAGTTAACGTCCTTCTAGGGTTAAACTAACCGGTTTAAATAAGGAATGGTTTCAAAGCAGGCGGTAGTCGCGCGCCCGCTGAATCGCCTCTGCCGTGGTGCGTGCCAGCAGGCTGTTGCGCGCCGCAGAAAGCCTTGCCTTTAGGGCACTTTCCGAGATCCCCAGTTTAGCTGCCGCAGCGGCATGTCGGTCGCCATCGGCAATCAGACGCAGTGCCGCCACCTGCGCATCAGTCAGCGACTTGGGCGGTTCCGTTGCAACATGCAGTTGCTGGATGATCTTGTTGAACTCGATCATCTCATCGTCATTAAATTCACGGTCCGGGCGCGACGCTGACGCGATCGACCGCGAGTTGATCGGGCCGGTCGAAACCGCAAAGCCGTAGTTCATATCAAACTGTTTCGCCTGCCCCAGGATATCAAACGGATCCGGGATGCCGATTTCAGACCAGCGCGTCATGCCTTCCTGGCTGAAGCCCCAGGCGATAATCGGGTCACGCAGAGCGAAGGCCTGTTCGGTGTAAAGATTGGTCCATCCTTCGGGGTAGGTCTGGTGGTGCAAAAGCGGCAACGCAAAGCGAATGTGCAATGCAAAGAAAAACCCATCCGGGGCGCAGTAGGACAGTTTGCGCGTGTGAAATTCTATAACAGACTGAATGGACATATCTTTTTAGACAAGTTGCCTGTGAAGCCGTCAACCGTAAATTGCGCCAATCAGCAAGGAGCCGCGACATGGCGGAACAGGACATTTGGCAACGATTGCAGCAACTGACAAAAGGTCAGTTGAGAGCGTTGCGGTCGTTCCTGTTTCCACCGCAGAAGACACCAAAAAAGTCAATAAAACCAAAAGATCAGGACCCGCTGGACCAAAAAGACCCCGATTAGCAGAAATCGCATCTGCAAACAAAAAGGCCCTGTCAGTGACAGGGCCTTTTGTCATTCTTCAAAAGCCGCGGTGAGATTACTCTTCCGCTGCGTCAACTTCGGCCAGACGAGCCTTATCAGCGGCGCCTTTGGCATCAATGTCGCGATCCACGAATTCGATGATCGCCATCGGGGCCATGTCACCATAGCGGAAGCCCGCCTTCAGAACGCGGACATAACCGCCCTGACGATCCTTGTAGCGCGGACCAAGGACGTCGAACAACTTCGCGACATACTGGTCCTGCTTGAGGCGGGACGCGGCCTGACGGCGGGCGTGCAGATCGCCGCGCTTGCCAAGTGTCACCAGCTTTTCGATGACGCGCTTGAGTTCTTTTGCCTTGGGCAAAGTTGTCTTGATCTGCTCATGTTCAATGAGCGAGCCTGCCATGTTCGCAAACAGCGCCTTACGGTGCTCATGTGTGCGGTTGAGGCGGCGGTAACCACGTGCGTGACGCATATCAAAGTCTCCATTACGTTTTATATGTGGGATGACGCTGCGGTGACGCCAACTCCGTTGTTGGGGCGGGATTGCCCGGGTGAAGGAGCCAAATCCTTCGAAGGATTTGGACCAGACTTTTTCAAAAAGTCTGGCCCACTGTCTTAGAACTGGTCTTCGAATTTCTTGGCCAGATCTTCGATGTTGTCTGGCGGCCAATCTTCGACATCCATGCCAAGGTGCAGACCCATGCCGGACAGCACTTCCTTGATTTCGTTCAAGGATTTGCGGCCAAAGTTCGGCGTGCGCAGCATTTCGGCTTCGGTCTTCTGGATCAGATCGCCAATATATACGATATTGTCGTTCTTCAGGCAGTTTGCGGACCGCACGGACAGCTCCAGCTCATCAACCTTCTTCAGCAGAAGCGGGTTGAATTCGAGGCCATCGTCGTCGGACCCCTGGCTGGCGCTTTCGGGCTCATCAAAGTTGACGAAGATCGACAGCTGGTCCTGCAGGATCCGCGCGGCATAGGCCACCGCATCATCCGGCGTGATCGAGCCATCGGTTTCGACCTTCATGGTCAACTTGTCATAGTCGAGCACCTGACCTTCACGGGTCGGCTGCACGTCATAGCTGACTTTCTTGATGGGCGAGTAGATCGCGTCGATCGACATCATGCCGATGGGCGCGTCTTCCGGCTTGTTCTTGTCGGCAGACACATAGCCCTTCCCGGTGTTGACGGTCAGTTCCATGTAAAGGTCAGCGCCATCGTCGAGGTGGCAGATCACGTGATCCTTGTTCAGGATCTCGATGCCAGCCGTCTCGGAGATGTCACCAGCGGTCACAACGCCCGGGCCATTGGCCTGAACGCTCAGCCGCTTGGGGCCTTCGACTTCCATCCGGATCGCCACACCTTTGAGGTTCAGCACGATGTCGGTGACGTCTTCACGCACACCGGCCACGGATGAAAACTCATGCAGCACGTTGTCGATCTGCACCGCGGTGATCGCGGCACCTTGCAGCGACGACATCAGGATACGGCGCAGCGCGTTGCCCATCGTCAGACCAAAGCCGCGCTCCAGCGGTTCGGCAATGACGGTGGCCTGACGTGCAGGATCGTTACCCGGTTTGATTTCAAGCTGTGTTGGCTTGATCAGTTCAGCCCAGTTCTTGTGGATCATATGTCCCTCCATTCCTGTCTGCCTTCATGTCCAAAAAGGCAAACGCCCGAGGTTAAAATGACGGATTGGGGCCGTGGCAAAACCACAGGCCCCAAGGCGTTGGGGTGATTAGACGCGGCGACGCTTTGGCGGGCGGCAACCGTTGTGGGCCATTGGGGTCACATCACGGATCGAGGTGATGTTGAAACCAACTGCCGCAAGCGCGCGCAGCGCACTTTCACGACCGGAACCGGGGCCCTGCACTTCGACTTCCAGCGTCTTGACGCCGTGCTCTTGTGCTTTCTTGCCCGCATCCTCTGCAGCCATCTGGGCGGCATAAGGTGTGGATTTCCGAGAGCCCTTGAAGCCCATGGTGCCAGCAGACGACCATGAAATGGCGTTGCCCTGCACGTCAGAGATCAGGATTTTAGTGTTGTTGAAGCTGGAGTTTACGTGTGCAACTCCGGCTGCAATGTTCTTGGAGACCTTACGCTTGCCCCCACGGCGAGTATCACGTGCCATTGGTGCGTCTCCTTATTTCTTCTTACCGGCAATGGCCTTTGCAGGGCCTTTGCGGGTGCGTGCGTTGGTGTGCGTGCGCTGACCGCGGACGGGCAGGTTACGACGGTGGCGCAGGCCACGGTAGCAGCCCAGGTCCATCAGACGCTTGATGTTCATCTGAGTATCGCGGCGCAGGTCGCCTTCGACGGTCAGGTTTTCATCAATGTATTCACGGATCTTCAGAACTTCGGCGTCAGACAGATCGTTGACGCGGCGGGCAAATTCGATGCCCGTGTCGTTGCAGATTTTCTCGGCCGTGGTCTGGCCAATACCGGTGATGTAGGTGAGGGCGATTGGAACCCGCTTTGCAGTCGGGATGTTTACGCCGGCAATACGTGCCACGTGTGCAATTCCTTTTCGTTGCGGGTCCGTCATTCCAGACCCTTTTTTCACAACGGAAGCCCGGGCTATGAAAGGCGCCGGGCTGCGTCATATTTAGGTGTTCAAATGGGGCGCGACCCCATGCGATTCCCTTGCGGGATGGCGCTATTTATGGCGGGGTGAGCACAGGGTCAACCCCCAACCAAATCAGCCCGCTATTTCAAGACATCACGGATAGATGCGGCCACGTCATCCATGCTAGCCAGACCGTCCACAGATACCAAATCACCTTTAGCGTGGTAGTAGCCGATCAGCGGCGAGGTCTGTTTGTAGTAGGCCAAAAGCCGGACTTTCAGGCTTTCTTCATTGTCGTCAGCACGGACGGGCTGACCCGCAGCAGCGGCTTCTTTTGCGCGGCCGACGATACGGTCAACAAGCACATCATCGTTGACTTGCAGTTCGACTACGCGATCCAGCGGCTGATCCAGCTCTTTGAGCAAGGCACCCAGTGCGTCGGCCTGGGCCAGAGTCCGGGGGAAGCCGTCAAAGATAAAGCCGCCAGAGCCGCCGCCATCCACGGCATCGCCCTCAAGCTGTTCGCGGATCAGGCCGATCACGATCTCATCGGTGACAAGATCACCGCGGTCCATCACCTCGGCCACACGTCTGCCCATCTCAGTGCCAGAGGTGCGTGCCGCGCGCAGCATATCACCAGTGGACAGTTGCACCATGCCACGTTCTTCGACCAAACGCTGTGCTTGCGTGCCTTTGCCAGCGCCCGGAGGCCCCAAAAGTATAATGTTCATCGGCGTGCAGGCCCTTTCTTTTTGGCACCCGAACCGCGCTTGCCGCGCAGCTGAGATTTCTCAATCAGCCCTTCGTATTGATGGGCGAGCAGATGTGACTGGATTTGTTGGATCGTGTCCATCCCCACACTCACAATAATCAGAACCGAGGTACCGCCAAAATAGAAAGGAATAGATAATTGCGCCCGGAGGATTTCCGGCAGCAGCGCAACAAGCGCCAGATAGCCAGAGCCTAGAACAAGGACGCGGGTCACAACGTAGTCAAGATATTCTGCCGTCTTCTTGCCCGGACGGATGCCGGGGATAAAGCCGTTCTGGTTCTTGAGGTTGTCGGCCACGTCATCAACCTTGAACGCTACTTCCTTGGTATAGAAATAGGTAAAGAAGATGATCATCGCCGAGAAGAAGATCAGATAAGCAGGCTGACCGGGGCCAAAGTAGGCCAGAATGGTCGACATCACCGGGCTATTGGAACCGCCGCTGAACGTGCTGATCGTGGTTGGCAGCAGCAACAGGGCAGAGGCAAAGATCGCCGGGATCACGCCTGCAGGGTTCACCTTGATCGGCAGGTGGCTGGTTGATCCGTCGTAAACCTTCATCCCGCGCTGCTGGCGCGGATACTGGATGTGGATCTTGCGCAGTGACCGTTCCATGAAGACCACAAAGGTCAGGGTCGCAATGACCATCAGGATCACACCCACAATCACCGCCGGGCTGATCGCGCCGGACTGACCCTGGGACAGGAATTGTGCAAGCGCCGCAGGGATTTCCGCGATAATGCCCACAAAGATAATCAGCGAAATCCCGTTGCCGATGCCGCGGGCGGTGATCTGCTCACCCAGCCACATCAGGAACATGGTGCCGCCGACGATGGTAATGACGCAGGAGGCCGTAAAGAAGAGGCCCGGATCAGAGGCCAAACCGCCCGCTTCCAATGACTTGGCAAGGCCGTAAGCCTGTGCTGTCGCCAGCACCACGGTGCCATAGCGGGTATATTGGTTCAGCTTGCGGCGGCCTTGTTCGCCCTCTTTTTTCAGCTGCTTGAGTGGTTCCCACATGGAGCCAAGCAACTGCACGATAATCGAGGCCGAGATATAGGGCATGATGCCAAGGGCAAAGATGCCCATACGGCTAAGCGCACCCCCGGTGAACATCGACAGGATGCCGCCGATCCCCGCGGCGGCGTCTTCCATAAACGCCCGCAACTCAACACCGTCAATGCCCGGAACGGGAATATAGGTGCCCAAGCGATAGACGATCAGAAGGCCGAGTGTGAACCAGATGCGCTGACGCAGTTCGGTGGCTTTACCGAAAGCGCCCCAGCTCATGTTGGCGGCCATTTGTTCTGCTGCGGATGCCATGTGTGCCCCTTGTCAGGAAAACACCGCGCCACGGTTTCCCGGGCGCGGCGTTTGGGAAATCAGATGCTTATGTAAGCGACCGCATGGCCGCTCACAAGGCGTTACTCAGCCGCTGCCGGGGTTGTGACGGTCAGTGAGCCGCCAGCCTTTTCCACGGCGGCCACGGCCCCCTTGGAGGCACCGGTCACGCTGATGGTGGCCTTGGCAGTGAATTCGCCCTTGGCCAGAACGCGGATACCGTCCTTCTTGCGCCGCACCAGACCGCTTTCGACCAGCACATCTTCGGTGATGTCTTTCTTAGCGTCGATCTTTTTGGCGTCGATGAACTTCTGGATCAGGCCCAGGTTCACAACGGCGTAAGTTTTTGAATTGATGTTGTTAAATCCGCGCTTCGGCAGGCGCTGGTACAGCGGCATCTGGCCGCCTTCATAACCCTTGATCGCCACGCCCGAACGGGATTTCTGACCTTTGATACCGCGGCCACCCATTTTACCTTTGCCCGAACCCGGACCACGGCCAATGCGTTTCTTGGACTTGGTTGCGCCATCGTTGTCGCGCAGTTCATT
This sequence comes from Yoonia sp. R2331, assembly GCF_041103235.1. NCBI lineage: Bacteria > Pseudomonadati > Pseudomonadota > Alphaproteobacteria > Rhodobacterales > Paracoccaceae > Cognatiyoonia > Cognatiyoonia denitrificans. The sequence goes on from NZ_JBGCUN010000001.1 coordinate 2,816,941, forward strand.
CAGTTTCATGTCGCTTCTCCTTTTGCCGGAAGACCCCGTCCAGCGACGGAAATGGGGCACACGGCGTTACAAATGAGTCGGAAATCAAAGCCCGACTGCGCGCGTATAGCGGTGGCAAGGGACCGGATCAAGAGCCGCGATGGAATTGTTTGAGGCGTACAGAACGTGAGTCTTCCTGAGGTCAGCCGAATGCGTGTGATACCCGTCGCAGCGGGCCTTTTCACGGAAATTGGCGCTGGCTCGGTTCGAGAATTTGTTGACTCGTTAAATTTGCGATCTCTACAGTTCGTGAGCTTGGGTTTTGTTGGTGTGAGGTTTTGGTTTGAGACTAAAGGAATTGAGTTTTCGTCTGCTGAACGGCGTCGTCATGGCCCTTCACCGCGCGGTACTGCGGGCCTATGGATCGAACACCCATTACAGCAACAGCAAATCCGGCAGTGCCGCCGCTTTTGAAGGCGCGCTGTTCCACTATAACGCCCGCAAGTTCGGCGCGACCGGCAATTTAGACGTGACCGAAGAAAACGAGAACGCAACGCGTAACGCCTTGTTTCAAATGATGAAATCGGGTGACGTCTTTTATGACATCGGCGCGCATGGGGGTGTCTTCACGATCACCGCGCAACGGCGTGTCGCGGGATTGAAGGTCTATTCGTTTGAGCCGCAACCGAAGGAGCTTTTGCTGAATCTTGCGCTGAATAACTTGGCGCAAGACCGTGTTTTTCAGGTTGCCGTTGGTGATCAAGCCGGAACCGTGCGGATGACGTCGGACAAACGATCCTCAAACCATCTGAGCGAAAGCGGCGATCTGGAGGTCGAATGTGTCCGCCTCGATGACTTTCGCGCGGCCAAAGACTTGCCACCGCCGACCTGGATCAAAATTGATATCGAAGGGATGGAGCTGCCTGCGTTCAAAGGTTTCGCAAAGACACTGGCAGAGGCGCAGCCGGTCATCATCTGCGAAATCAACCATGTTTTCAATCGCTTCGGCGCCAGCCTGCCTGATCTGATCGGCTTTTTCAAAGCGCTGGACTACATCGTGTTGGCCAATACCGCAGAGGGTTTCACGCCCGCAAATATGGCTGCGACCGAGCTTGATGATCTGGGACGGTCTGCAGATGAGAATTTCTGGTTCGTACCAAACAAGGACCGGTCGAAGTTTCTGAATCCGGCGCAGTCATGACCCTGAAAATCAGTTACCGCCGTTAAGAAAATCGCACATGGGCGATGCACACCCTATGCACAAACCATACACATCGCGGCTGACCCAAGGGCCATCAGACGTGGTGAATGCGGCGGGCGGGGCGTTAACGCGGTCGTTTGTTAACGGCAATGAAAGATGTGCAGTTTGCACAGGCTATTTTGCGCCCGAGAGGTCATCCAAATCGCAGCGCAGCCGGAATCCGGCGGCGCGCAGGGTGTCTACGATTTTGCGGACGTGGTGGGCGTCGCGCGCCTCAATGACGACATCGAGTTCGGCTTGTTTGAGGCTGACGGATTGCATCATGCGCTGGTGAATGACCTCGATCACGTTGGCGCCCGCCTCGCCGATGATGCGGCTGATGTTGGAGAGCTGGCCGGGCGTGTCGTCGATTTCAAACGTCAGGCGAGTGATGCGGCCGTCGCGCATCAGCCCGCGCAGGATCAGCGTCGACAACAACCTGCTGTCGATATTGCCGCCGCAGATCACCAGCCCGACCTTTTTGCCTTTGAAGTCGCTCAGGTGCTGTTTGATCACAGCAAGGCCCGCGCCGGGGGCACCTTCGACGACGAGCTTCTCGTTTGAGAGCAAATCAAAGACCGCGTCTTCGATGGCGGGTTCATCGACGGAATAGACGTGGTCGACGTGATCGCGGATCAGCGCCACATTGGCATCCGAGGGGGTGCGCACGGCGATACCTTCGGCCAGTGTCGCGCCGCCAAAATTCGTGGGGCTGCCGTCGACCTGTGATTTCACGGCATCAAACAGATGTGCTTGCGCGCCGATCACGGTGACATCGGGTTTCAGCCCCTTGGCCGCGACGGCCATGCCCGCGATCAACCCGCCGCCGCCGATGGGAACAACGATCACGTCGAGGTCGGCGACCTGTGTCAGCATTTCAAGTGCGACGGTCCCCTGCCCTGCGGCCACAACGGGATCATCAAAGGGATGCACGAAGGTCAGCCCGTCCTGCGCGGCGAGGTCATTGGTGAAGGAGACGCTGTCGTCAAAACCCGCCCCATGCAGGATGACCCGCGCGCCCAGTTCTTCGGTGCGCTGGACTTTGTTGAAGGGGGTGCCTTCGGGCATGACGATGGTCGCGGCGATGCCAAGGCGCTGCGCGTGATAGGCGAGGCCCTGGGCGTGGTTGCCAGCCGAACAGGCAATGACGCCTGCGGCTTTTTGCACGTCAGTCAGGGTCAGCAGTTTTGCCAGCGCGCCACGGGCCTTAAAGGCGTTGGTGTGCTGGAGGTTTTCCAGTTTCAGATAGAGGTCGATGCCAAGATGCAGCGACAGGCGGTTGGCGCGCACGGTGGGGGTCAGGATCGTGGCGTCGCGGATCGCGTCATGGGTGGTTTGGATATCGGCAAGTGTCAGCGACATGGGCGCACCCCTTTGGAAACGAAAAACCCCGGACCGATGGCCCGGGGTTCCTAAAAGTCATAACCGCCCGGCAGTTAGCCTTTCTCTTCGATGATCTCGACGAGGTGGGGAATCTTGTTGACCATGCCGCGCACGGAAGGGGTATCTTCCAGCTCGCGGGTGCGGTTCATCTTGTTCAGGCCCAGACCAATGAGGGTCTGGCGCTGCTTTTCGGGGCGACGGATCGGAGAGCCGATCTGTTTGACGACGATTGTTTTAGCCATATCGCGGTCTCCTTATGCGTCTGCTGCTTCAGCGGCTTCGGCGGCAGGCGCCTCGTCACGCTTGGGCAGGATGTCAGCCACTTTCTTGCCACGACGCTGGGCGACGTTGCGCGGCGACTGCTCTTTCTGCAGGCCGTTGATGGTGGCGCGGATCATGTTGTAGGGGTTGGCAGAGCCGACGGACTTGGACACGACGTCCTGCACACCCAGCATTTCGAATACGGCACGCATCGGACCACCGGCGATGATCCCGGTACCAACAGGCGCTTGGCGCATTACGACTTTACCAGCGCCGTGGCGGCCTTCGATGTCGTGGTGCAGTGTGCGGCCATCTTTCAGGGCGACGCGGATCATCTGACGCTTGGCTTGTTCAGTGGCCTTGCGGATCGCCTCTGGCACCTCTTTGGCTTTACCCTTGCCAAAGCCGACGCGGCCTTTTTGGTCACCCACAACGACGAGGGCTGCAAAACCGAAGTTCTTACCACCTTTGGTCGTCTTGGAGACCCGGTTGATCGCGACCAGACGGTCGGCAAACTCGGGTGCTTGTTCTTCGCGGTTGCGGCCGCGGCCGCGGTTTTCACGTTCTGCCATGTGTCTGGCGTCCTTTGTATCGTGGGCGTTGCCGCCCGGTTGTCCAACCGCAGTGACGCATCAGCGCCCCCGGTCATCGAGAGTCGGGGTAAACCCCGACCTACGGGTGATTGGGAGGGCGGGAGCAACCCCCGCCACACCTTTAGATTTTCAAGCCACCTTCACGGGCCGCATCGGCCAAGGCCTTGATCTTGCCGTGAAACAGGAAACCACCACGGTCGAAATAAGCAACTTCGACGCCGGCCTTCTTGGCGCGTTCTGCGATTGCAGCACCCACCTTGGCAGCGGCTTCGACGTTGTTCTTGCCGACCACGCCCAGATCCTTTTCGAGCGAGGAAGCGGACGCCAGTGTGACGCCATTCACATCGTCGATCAGCTGGACGCTGATGTTCTTGTTGGAGCGGTGCACGGACAGACGGGGGCGACCCACGTTTGCCGTAACCTTCCGCAGCTTGTTCCGAACGCGCAAGCGGCGCTTCAGAAACAGTTGTCTCTTTGAATTTGCCATTTTTTGCGTCCTTACTTCTTCTTGCCTTCTTTGCGGAAGACATACTCGTCCTTGTACTTGATACCCTTGCCTTTATATGGCTCGGGCTTGCGCCATTCGCGGATGTTTGCCGCGACCTGACCCACAAGCTGCTGGTCGATACCTTCCACAGAGATTTCAGTTGGCTTGTCGGCCTTGACCGTCACGCCTGCTGGCACCTCAAAGTTGACGTCGTGGCTGTAGCCCAGCGACAGCTTCAGGGTGTTGCCCTGCATCTGTGCCCGGTAACCCACGCCGCTGATCTCAAGCTCTTTCTTGAAGCCGTTGGTCACGCCTTCAACGCAGTTTGCGACCTGCGTGCGGGACATGCCCCACTGCTGGCGTGCGCGCTTGGATTTGCCACGGGGATCGATGGATACGGCGTTGCCGTCCACGGTCAGCGTGACATCATCAGTGGCTGTGAAGCTGCGGACGCCCTTGGGGCCTTTCACTTCGATGGTCTGGCCGGAGACTTTCGCCTCTACTCCTGCGGGGAGTTCGACCGGTTTTTTACCAATACGAGACATTGTGGTCCCCTTAGAAGATTGTGCAGAGCACTTCGCCGCCAACGTTGGCCGCACGTGCGTTTGCATCCGACATCACACCCTTGGGGGTGGAGACAATCGACACACCCAGGCCCTGACGGACGCTTGGGAGGTCATTGGCGCCCATGTAGACGCGGCGACCGGGCTTAGAGACCCGCTTCAATTCGCGAATAACAGGGGTACCTTCGTGGTACTTCAGCTCAATACGCAGGGCGGGGTGACCGTCCTTGCCATCAACCTTGCTGTAGCCGCGGATGTAGCCTTCGTCGGCCAGGACATCCAGAACCCATGCACGCAGCTTGGAGGCAGGTGTTTCCACCGAACCTTTGCCGCGCATCTGGTTGTTGCGGATACGTGTCAGCATATCACCGATAGGATCATTCATAATTGTTTCTCCTTACCAGCTTGACTTGACCATACCGGGGATTTCGCCATTGGAACCAAGGTCCCGCAGCGCGATCCGGCTGATCTTGAGTTTGCGGTAATAGGCGTGTGGACGCCCGGTGAGCTGGCAACGGTTGTGCAGACGCACCTTGGAAGAGTTGCGCGGCAGTTTTGCCAGTTCAAGGCTTGCCTTGAAACGCTCTTCCACGGGCTTCTCTTGGTCGTTGATGATCGCCTTCAGTGCGGCACGCTTTTCAGCATACTGCGCCACCAGCTTTTCGCGCTTTTTCTCGCGCTCGATCATGGATTTCTTAGCCATATCTAATGTCTCCCTGACGCTTTAGCTGTTGAAGGGCATGTTGAAGGCTTTCAACAGGCTCTTGGCTTCGGCGTCGGTTTCAGCGGTGGTGCAGATGACGATGTCCATGCCCCAGTTCTCATCGATCTTGTCGAAGTTGATCTCGGGGAACACCAGGTGCTCTTTCAGGCCGGTGGCATAGTTGCCACGACCGTCAAAGGACTTACCCGAGACACCGCGGAAGTCGCGGATACGGGGCATGGCGACATAGATCAGACGCTCCAGGAATTCGTACATCCGGTCGCCACGCAGCGTGACCTTGGCGCCCAGCGGCATGTCTTCACGGACGCGGAAGCCAGCGATGGACTTCTTGGCGCGTGTTGTCATGGCCTTCTGACCGGCGATGGTGGTCAGGTCTTCCTGAGCCGACTTCGCCTTTTTGCTGTCGCGGACAGCTTCTGCACCGCAGCCGATGTTCAGGACGATCTTGTCCAGACGCGGGATCTGCATGTCGTTCTTGTAGCCGAATTCCTCTTTCATGGCGGCACGGATCGTGTCGACATACTGGGTCTTCAGGCGCGGGGTGTAGTTTGCGGCATCAAGCATCAGATCGCATCCCCTGTTGTCTTGGCAAAGCGCACCTTGTGGTCGCCATCCATACGGAAGCCGACGCGGGTGGGTTTGCCTTTTGCATCAACGATAGCCAGGTTCGACAGCTGGATCGGCATCGCCTTGGGCGTGCGGCCACCTTGGTCGTTCTGGGATTGCTTCTGGTGGCGGACGGCCATGTTGACACCGTCAACAATTGCCTTGCCGGACTTTGGATCAACCGAAGCGATTTCGCCCGTTTTGCCCTTGTCCTTGCCAGCCAGCACGATGACCTTGTCACCTTTGCGGAGTTTCGCAGCCATGATTACAGCACCTCCGGAGCAAGCGAGATGATTTTCATGAAGTTCTTGGCGCGCAGTTCGCGCACAACCGGTCCAAAAATACGGGTGCCGATCGGCTCTCCGTTGTTGTTGAGGATCACGGCGGCGTTGCGATCAAAACGGATCGCGGTGCCATCTTCACGGCGTACTTCTTTGGCAGTGCGTACGACGACGGCTTTACGCACGTCACCTTTCTTTACGCGACCGCGTGGAATGGCCTCTTTCACCGATACGACAATGATGTCTCCAACACTGGCGTAACGACGGTGAGAACCACCCAGAACCTTGATGCACTGAACACGGCGTGCGCCGCTGTTGTCAGCAACATCCAGATTGGTCTGCATCTGGATCATTTGGTTTCCTTCCGACCTATGAGGCTATCCCCGATTTCTGACCGGGCCCCCAGGGTTTCGATTGTGCTGCTCAGTGCCCGCCCTTAGGAGGCGATCACTTCCCAGCGTTTGGTTTTCGATTTCGGCGCACATTCCTGGATACGGACCTGGTCGCCGACGTTGAAAGCGTTGTTTTCGTCGTGTGCGCGGTACTTCTTGGATTTCCGCACAGTTTTCTGCAGCAGCGGGTGCTTGAAGCGACGCTCGACAGACACGGTGACGGTCTGGGCGTTCTGGTTGCTTGTGACAACACCGGACAGGATACGCTTAGGCATGGATTAAGCCTCCTTGGCAGCGTCGGCTGCTTTTTCGTTCAGAATGGTTTTGACCTGAGCGGCCGCGCGGCGCGCTTTGCGCATGGCGGCTGTGTTCTCAAGCTGGCCGGTGGCCTGCTGGAAACGCAGGTTGAAGGCTTCTTTCTTCAGGTTTGTCAGCTCATCACGCAGCTGATCGGGGGTCTTGCCCCGCAGTTCATTGGCGTCCATTGGACGGCTCCTTTTTCAACATCACCGGCAGGCCCTTATCAGGTGACCCGATTCCCGGTGGAGTGGGTAGAAGTGGGCCGTATAGGAGGGTTGGAGGGATGTGGCAAGGGGGTTGTGAGGAAACCTGTTTCATGCCCAATTTGGGCAAAACTAATAAAAGCGCAAAGACAATGAAAAAGATCCTCTTACTCGTCGTATTGGGCGTGGTCGGCTGGCTTGGCTACGACGTCTACAAGATGGGATTGCATACCCGCCCATCGATGCCTGAAGGTGCGTTCTCACTTTCGTTCACGAATGGATACCGAGTCATCGTGATCGACCAAGAGACTGTTGAACCTGACCGCCGATATTCGGCCCGAAATTTTGATTTGCCCGAGTGGATTCTCAAGGGCTGGTCAATTTGTCGTCCGGCATCAGACGATCAAAGGAACAATGCAGAGGGATTGACGATTGGACATAGGCTGGAAGCCATTTGCGAATTAGAGATAGATGACGAATTGGTGCAAACTGGAATTCTGACGTCTCGACCTAATCTCTAGCAAATTGCGAACCGGAAGCATGACCAACTCATCAGACCTCTTCTCCACCCCGCTCTACCATTCCCAACTCAAAGGCATCGACGCGGCTGAGTTGGAGCAATCCTGCCTTGTGATCGCTGATGACGATGAGGCGGGGCAAGAGTGGTGTGAGGCGCATGAATTTCCGGGGTATACGTCCTATGCCTCTCTCACCGATCTGCCGTGGCGGTTTCCGATCTTTAAGGACCTCGTGGAGGAGTTGGACAAGCATGTCGCCGCCTTTGTGAAAGACCTGCATTTTGATCTGGGCGACAAAAAGATCGTGCTGGAGGATTTGTGGATCAACATTCTGCCAGAGGGTGGCATTCATACGGCGCATATTCATCCGCATTCGGTGATTTCTGGGACGACCTATGTGGCGATGCCCGAGGGGGCCAGCGCTATCAAGTTCGAGGACCCAAGGTTGCAGATGATGATGGCCGCCCCGCCGCGGACCAAGGATGCGCCAGAGCATTTGCGGCAGTTCATCTATGTCAAACCGAAGGTCGGTGATGTTCTGCTGTGGGAAAGCTGGCTGCGCCATGAGGTGCCGATGAACATGGCCGAGGACGAGCGGATCAGCGTGTCGTTCAATTACAAGTGGGAATGACCCCGGCAGAGGCGCTGGCGTGGTTTGACGGTTTGGCCCCGGTCACCGTCGCGGACATGACGGGCCGCTGGCGCGGTGAAGCCGTGCCAACGGGGCATCGGCTGGACCCGTTGTTGGCCGCCGCAGGTTGGTGGGGCAAGGCGTTTGAGGGGCCCGAAGATGTGCATCCGCTTCTGCACGGGGCCGAGGGTCGGGTGGCGGTGAACCCGGCGTTGCTGCCGTTGAGCTGGGGCGTGCATCTGCCCCCTGCCCTTGTGCGGTTTGCGTTTCCGCTGATCCGTCCGTTGATTGCCACGCGACGCCCGCGTGCGCGGCTGCGGATGATGGGCTATCGCGGCGTGACCTCGGCCACGATGATCTATGACGCCAAGCCGATTTGCGATGTTTTCCGGCGTATAGATGACGCCACTGTGCTGGGTTGCATGGATCAGCGCGGGGCCGATCCGTTCTTCTTCAAGCTGACGCGAGACGGCGCGGATTGATTTCCTGCTGCCAATCCTCGACGGCATCCAGCGGATAGATCAGCATCAGTGTGGACAGGGTGAGGCTGTCGCGGGCGACGAAGGCGGCGGAAAGCTCCAACGTGGCGACCAGCGCGATCACCACGCGTTTGCGCAAGTGCCAGGCGGTAAAGAAGCCGCCCATCATCCAGATATAGTCCGCCACGGCATTGAGCACGCTGTCACCGTGGTAGCCCGCGTTGATCGTGGTGGCGCGGAAGGCGTCGAGCACGAAATCCGTATGCTCGATAATCTCCCACCCGATGCCGGTTGCAATCGCGGTCGCAAAGAGCGGTTTGAACCCAAGCTGGGGAAAAAACACGCGCCCGACAAGCGCGATCAGCACACCGTGCAGGATGTGGCTGAGCGTGTACCAATCGGCGATGTGCTGCGAATTGCCGCTGTCAAAGACCGAGCCGACCCAGAGCTTGACCTGCCCACAGGTGCAGATCAGCGGCTGGCCCCAGGCAAAGAGCGTGGCAGCAATGGCAAAGATGCCCAACACGGCAACAAAATAGAGCGATTTGAGCGGCATAACGAGCCTCTTTTTCCAGCGACGGGATCACGTTAACCATTGCTTGCGGGCATTTTGGGGCCGCAGTGAGGCCGGATTGTGCACAACCGTAAGGCCGTAGCCGGGCCGCCTGATATACGTTAGGGTGTCGTGCGCGTGGCTGAAACGACGGGCTGCGCCCGCATCAAAAGGTTCAGATGACCCATCAAGCGCCCTCGGATGCGTTGCGCATCCTACGCATCGAAGATGCCGCACAGCGCCGGCGCGAGGTTGCCTTGCGCGCGTCGGACATCGGGGTGTTCGAATTCGACCCCGCCACGCAGGAGACATTTTGGGACGACCGCGTACGCGAAATCTGGGGCGTCTCGGCGGACGAGCCGACAAACTATGATCTGGTCCTTCGGGGCGTGCATCCTGAGGATCACGCGCTTCATGATGCGGAAACGGCCAGAGCGCTGGACCCTGCAAATGACGGGCATCTGGACATCTCCTATCGCCTGTACCCGCTGGATGGCGCGCCCATGCGCTGGGTGCGCGCGGTGGCGGATTGCATTTTTGAGGATGGCAAACCCGTTCGGCTGGTGGGCACTGTGCGCGACATTACCGCCGAAAAACGGCAAGAGCAGCAGATGGACATGTTGCTGTACGAATTAGAGCACCGCGTGAAGAACACCCTGTCCACCGCGATTGCCGTGATGGACCTGTCGCGCACCGGGCATACCGATGTCGACAGCTATTACCGAGCCACCTATGACCGGCTGCGCGCTGTGGCCCTGTCCCACGATTCCCTGCGACGCGGAGACTGGTCTGATGTGGAGTTGTTCGCCCTGTTCAAGCGTGAGGCCGCTGCTTTTCTGGGGCAGAACCTGAACCGGGTCACGTTGGAAGGTGACCCGGTGCGGATCCCGGCGCGGCAGGTGATGACGGTTTCGATGGCGTTCCACGAGCTTTTGACCAATGCCGCCAAATACGGGGCGCTGTCGGATGCCGACGGCCATGTCAGCCTGTCCGCAAGGGTGGCCGACAATCGCGCCACGCTGCGCTGGGTTGAAACCCGGACCACAAAGGCAGCCATTGATGCCGAGGGGCCGCGCGGATTTGGTAACATCTTGCTGCTTGATATCCTGCCTGCCGAATTGCAAGCCGACGTGTCGCGCGATGTCCCGGCAACCGGCCTGACCTATACGTTGAACTTTCCACTGGAGACGACCCCATGACTGCCACGCCCCGCGTCCTGCTGCTTGAGGACCAGATGATGATTGCCTTCGGAATCAAGGCTGCCCTCGAAAAACACGGGTTCGAGGTTGTGGGCCCCTATGCCGACCTGAAAAGCGCGGAAAACGGGGCCGAGGAAACGCCGTTTGACGTGGCCGTTCTGGACATCAACCTGGGCGATGGCACCACCAGTGAAGGCTTTGCCCAGCACCTGCTGGAACGCAACGTGCCGTTCATGTTTCTGAGCGGCTACGGCAGTGCCGGGCAATTGCATCCGCGCTTTAGCGAGGTGATCCGCATGACCAAACCCATCGCCGAGGCGGAACTGATCGAAGGGATCAATGATCTGGCCGCGCGTGGGCGAGGATAGGCCCGAGGGATCAGGGCAGATTTGCAGACAAAACCGGCCTTGGTGACTGGGCATGTTCCTGACGCGGCATTCTCTCGAATTTGCAGGATGTGCGTTTCTAGGTGCGGCCGGTTTCACCAAAGCGGCCATTGAAATTTACTGACTATTCTTACTGGGTCTCAGCTTTGCGGATGTCAAAATTTCGCAAATCTAAGGTTGCTTTCATTTTGTTGTTTGAGCAGCGGCGCGCAGTATCCGGCGGCTAGAGAATATTGGCCGCAGTCCCAAAGATGCCGATCTCAGTCTACCGAAGGTTCCCGTAAGGGAATGCCACAAACCCGATGTGCTGTGTTCAGCAGATGGGGTCCCTTTAGCCAAGAGGGTGCTCGCCTTCAAATGGAAAAACAATGAGCCCCGCGCGCAACGTGCGGCGGGGCTCATCGAGGTTGTGAAGCCAAGCTTTATTCCATGCTGATCGAGAAGAACATCGTCTCACCCGAATGGTCGTCGACACCGTCGTTATCCGTGGAAACCCACATTGTGCCATCTTCTGCGATGGCCAGACCTTCGACCTTGTCGAGGACATAGCCACCCGTGGATGTCAGATAGGGCAACAGATCAACGACCAATTCAGGCTCTAGCACCGCTGGTGTCTCTCCTAGTGCGACGATGCCCTTCATCGCCGACATTGGCACGCGGGTGATGATCTTGGTCACTGCACGGGTGTCGTGCTGGTTGTCGCGTTCAATGAAGTACATGAAACCGCCATGTGCGACGATTTCTGACAGGCCGACCCAGCCCGTTGACGGCTTAGTCTTGGCGTAGTGGATCACCGACCATTCTTCGGTTTCCAGATTGTAGCCGAGGACTTTGGCGTGGTTTGCTGGATCGTCGCGCCATTCGCGCTGAACGGCGACATAAAGCATGTCATCCACGCGCGTGATCCCTTCGAACCCGAAACGGCGTTCAACCGCGAGCAGTTCATCTGGCAACGCGATATAATCCTCAATCGCGCCATCTGCACCGACGTGATAAATCGCGTGGGGCACAAGACGGTCAGACCGACCCTCGGACGCGATCCAGAAGCCGCCGTCACCGTCCAGCGCAATGCCTTCCATGTCCAACAATTGCGCGGGCTGGCCTTCGCGCGTGACCCGAATGGCGTCCACGATTTGAGCAGGAGTCTCTGACACGTCGATATGAAAAATCGTGGGCTGCATACCGTAGAAACTGTCAGACACGGCGTAGATCGTGCCGTCCTCGGCCATGACCTGACCAGAAATCGCGCCCCATCCTGTCAATTCATCCATACCTGCGGAGGTCAGATGCGGGTAGGTTGCCGCGGCCTCTTGGTATTCAAAAAGCATGACGTGCGCGCGCGCACCTGCGTCATCAACTTCATTGGCAGAGACCAGCAGGTTACGCTCTGGGATTGTCACATAGCCCTCTGGCCCGATGCCCGATGGCAAGAGCTGCGTCAATTCAGGAGCGGTGGGATCGGTAATGTCATAGACACCCACGATGGAGGACCGCTCCGCGCCAACAAAGACGAAAGGTGTGCCGCCAAAAACATCAAACGTCACGCTTTCGGGTTCCACGCCTTTGTTGCCTGAGCGTTCTTCGGGGTAGTGGCCCACCGAGATAATGGCATGTTCGAACGAAACGCCGCTTTCAAAGACCACATCGCCGTCTTGGCTGAAGATCGTCCAGCCGCGCGATCCGCCGTCCATGTCGCCTTCGTTGGCCATGGCGAAATGGGTGTTGTCGATCCATGTGATGCTGTCGGGTTCGCGCGGGACGGTGATTGTCTGGTTGAACACCAGCGCGCCTTCTTCATTGGTGTCGACGCCGTTCAGCGTGACTTCACCGGCGGAAAAGTGGCTGAGGACCTCGCCGGCAGAAGACAAAACCACGATGTGATTGTTTTCCTGCAGGGTCACCACGACTTCGTTTTCGCTGTTGATGGACACGAACTCTGGCTCTGGATCTTCCGGCGCAATGTCGGCGAGGCCCGTGATATCGGCAACCCGTGCGGTATCACATGCGATCAAACCGTCTTCGGTAAGATTAACCATGAAGACCGAGCCCGCAGGCATCTGGCCCACGCGGCCATCACCAAGGTCCTCGTCGCGTTCGTTTTCGATCGCAACAGCAAGGAAAGACCCGTCAGGTGCAATGCCCACGCTGTCAGGCTGACCGGGCAAATCGCAACGCCCGACTTCTTGCTGTGTGGTCACGTCGATCTCAACCAGAAAGCCCGATGGCTCTGTGTAGCTTTGGGACGTGTTCACACCAGCTAGCGCATGGTTCCCGATCACTGCGACGGATGTCGGCTCTCCCTCTGGCATGAATACACCGAGCGGAGCCGGGTTTGCCGGGTCAGTGATGTCGATGAACCCAATCGAGGCGCCAGGGCTGTCCGTGTAGACCAGCGTCATTCCATCGGCGGTGGCTGCGATGATCTCGGCCGAGGTTTCTTCGGCCTCTGGCAGGTTATCGGCGACTTGAAACGACGCAATCCGGTTGAAGTTCATGTCTTGCGCAAAGGCTGGCAGCACAAAACAAGTGAGTGAAGACGTAAGAAGTAGCGTACGAACGGACATGTATCTTTCCTATTAACTCGGGGGTCAAAGCGCGCTTGATGCGACGTACCCCCCTCAAGGACCGAAACATGACATTGTAACAGGTAGGCGAAGGCGCAGACCGGAAAGTCGCCTGCGCTATCGGTTTCTTTGTGCGCATCAGGCGATGCGCGTGCCTTTGGCCCACACACCACGCAGCACAGGGGTGCCTTGGGTGTTATTCACCCTCAGGACATCACCACGCAGACCTGTTTGCAGGCTTCCACGATCCAGCAATCGCGCCGCCATTGCGGGTGTGCGTGTCACTGTCGCAATCGCGCGTGGCAGATCGTTCCAGAATTCGGCGACGCGGAAGGCCGCCATCAACAACCCTCCGGGCACATAGTCAGACGACAGAATATCCAGCAGATCGGCCTTTGCCAGTTCGATTGCGGCGACGTTGCCGGAATGGGATCCGCCACGGATGACGTTGGGCGCGCCCATCATGACGGCGATACCATGGTCTCGGCAGGCTGACGCGGCCTCTAGGGTGGTTGGAAACTCAGCGAACCCGACGCCATTCTCTTGCGAAGTTACAACGTGATCGCGGGTCGTATCATCGTGGCTCGCCAGAACCGCACCCAGACGCTTGGCCTCTAATACGGCACCCTTTTCGTGCTTGTCGCCAAATTCGGACTGCAACCTTTTCAGGTTCGCCACATGTTCAGCGAAGTCGTTGTCATCCATGCCACGTTTCTTGGCGACATAGGTGCGCAAGGCGGTCAGGTCGCGGAATTGCCGCTGGCCGGGCGTGTGATCCATCAGGCTGACAATGCCGACACGGTCATCGGGCGTGAAACGGGCCAATTCGTCAAGCAGGGTTTCAGAACAGATTTCTGCGCGCAGGTGCAGGAAATGGCTGATCTTGAACACAGCTTTGGCGCGGGCTGCCAAAAGCTCATCCGCGACCGTGCGTGCATAGTCAATGTAGCGCCCTTTGCCTGAATGAATCGATCCCGCGCGCAAAGCATCAAACACGGTCGTGATCCCGACCGATGCCAATTCCGCATCATGGGCGATGAGTGCAGGCAAATGCGGCCAATCCACCTCTGGGCGCGGCTCCATATGACGTTCGAGGTTGTCGGTGTGCAGTTCGACCAGACCGGGCATGACGAAATCGCCAGCGCAATCCAAACTGCCGCTTGGACATTTGTCGCCTTCGGCAACCTCAGTGATCACGCCTTGCTCAATCGTGACGGATCCCGTCAGAATCTGATCCGGCAATACCAATCGTGCATTGGCGAGGCAAAGATCGTCTGACATAGAAGTGTCATCCAAAGGGTCCATAGCGGCAGGCCTAAGGGGATAATTCATGACATACACTCGTTTCGCGATTTATGACGCGCCGTTCGATGACGCATTGGCCAATTTTGGGGCCACGTGGCTGGGATGGAATGTGCGGACGGGCAGCGCCACGCGTCAGGCAGATGTGCCCGGTTTGGATGACATTACGATGACACCGCGAAAGTACGGCTTTCATGGGACGTTGAAGCCGCCGTTCAGGCTGGCGGATGGCCGTACACTCGATGAACTGCAAGCGAGGGCCGCCGATTTGGCTGGGCGCTGCGCACCTGCACAAAGCGGTGGTTTGCAGCTGACGACATTGGGCGGATTTCTTGCGTTGACCCCGACCGGCGATCTGAGCGGGTTGGAACGGGTCGCAAGCGCATGTGTGCGCGACCTCGACCCCCTTCGCGCGCCCGCTTCCGAGGTTGAATTGGAGCGACGCCGCAAAGCAGGTCTGAACGCGCATCAGGAGGCGCTGATGAAGCGCTGGGGCTATCCGTACGTGATGGAGGAATTCCGGTTCCACCTGACGCTGAGCGGGCGTTTGCCCGAAACGGACCGGGCGATATGGATCGAAACCGCGCAAGCGCACCTGCCGCCCATGGCCGACCGCTATGAGTTGGGCAGTATTGCCTTGTGCGGTGAGCGCCCCGATGGGCGATTTGAACTTATCCAACGCTACACCCTCACTGGTTGAAGCAGTGAAAGGGCGCTTGCGACAGTTTCTTCAAGCGCGCCATCATTGCTGATCGTCATGACGTCCAGGCCATTGGGCAACGGCTTGGTCGCTTGCGCGAAACGTTTCGCAATCTGTTCCTCGCTTTCGCGGCCTCGTGCCTTCAGACGCGACACAAGCGTCTCGGGCCCCGCGGTGATGTTGAGGACACAAAAATGGGAAAAGGCCGCATCACCCGCCTGAAGCGCGGAACGTGAAAAATTTGCGAGGCAGTCTTGCCCTCTGGCGAGTACAGTTTCGATGGACGCGGGAATGCCATACTGCAAGTCATGGGCGCCCCAGTGGACGGCAAAGTGCCCACGCGCCGCCATCGCTTCGAACTCCGCAATGCTGACGGCATCGTAGTCTTCACCACCCAGCGCCGGCGCTCGGGTAATCGTGCGCCGCACGAGGTGCAGCGATGGATCGGCTGTGGCGAGCCCTTCCATGACGCTGTCCTTGCCGACACCGGACGGGCCGACAACTGCGATGAGGCACCCGTTCTTCATGCCGCAATTCCGGGTGTAAATTGGCCCACGTCAATTTCACGGTCACAGACGCGGTCGCGCGCGGCCTCATCGTGAAAGATGCCAACAATTGCAGCACCTCGGGCCTTGGCGTCTTCGATCAGAGACAACACGACTTCGCGGTTGGCCGCATCAAGGCTGGCTGTCGGTTCGTCCAGTAACATCGCCGGATAGGGATGGGCAAAGCCGCGTGCAATGTTGACGCGTTGTTGCTCACCCCCCGAAAAGGTTGTGGGAGACAAGGACCAAAGCCGCCTTGGAATATTGAGTTTCGCGAGCAATTCTTCGGCACGGGCAAGCGCATCTTCTGCGGTGGCCCCAACGGCGCGTAGCGGTTCCGCGACGACATCAAGCGTCGGCACACGCGGCACAACCCTCAGGAATTGGCTGACGTATCCAAGAATCTCGCGGCGTAGCGCGATCACCTCGCGCGGTTCGGCCTGCACCAAGTCGGTCCCGTCGATCAGGATTTGCCCGGTTTGCGTCAGGTAGTTGCCGTAGATCATCCGCATCAGGGTAGATTTTCCGGCACCCGATGCACCGGTCAGCGCCACACATTCACCCGCCGCCACGGACAATGAGACGTCATTGATGACTTCGATCACCGCACTGCTTTGATTGTGCAGCGTAAAGGTCTTGGACACGTTTTTAAGTTCAATCATTTTCACACCTGCAAAACAGAACTGACGAGGAGTTGGCTATAGGCGTGCTGGGGATCGTCGAGGACCTGATCGGTCAGGCCCGCCTCTACGACGTGGCCGTCTTTCATGACCATCAAACGATCCGCCAAGAGGCGCACGACAGCGAGGTCATGGGTGACGATGATCGCAGACAATCCCATGTCGCGAACCAAGCCGCGCAACAGATCAAGCAGGCGCGCCTGCACGGACACATCAAGCCCGCCTGTTGGTTCGTCCATGAACACCAGCCTTGGCCCTGTCACCAGGTTGCGGGCGATTTGAAGGCGTTGTTGCATCCCGCCAGAAAACGTCGTGGGGCGATCATCGACACGGGCGGCGTCAATTTCCACGCGGCCCAGCCAATCGGTCGCCTTTCCCCGGATATCGCCATAATGACGCTCGCCGACGGCCATCAGGCGTTCGCCCACATTGCCGCCCGCACTGACCCCCATACGCAGCCCGTCACGGGCGTGTTGATGAACAAAAGCCCAATCAGTCCGCGACAACATGCGGCGTTCGGGTTCTGACATCGTGACAGTATCTCGCGGACCATCACCACGGGTGTTGAACACGACCGCGCCTGCGTCAGGCGTCAAGTGCCCCGCCATACAATTCAGCAGCGTGGACTTTCCCGACCCGCTTTCACCGACAATCCCCATGACCTCACCGGGGTAAAGGTCAAACCCCACATCTTTGCAGCCGATATGGTGGCCGTAGAAATTTGTAATCCCTTGGACCGAAAGCAAAGGTGTCATGCCGCGTCCTTTCCGTTCATTGTGCCGGTGTGGCCTGCGACCTGCCTTGCCTCGCAGAAATCGGTGTCGGAACAGACGAACATCCGCCCGCCCGCATCGTCGGTGATCACTTCGTCAAGGTAGCTGTTTTCCGCCCCGCACATGGCACAAGGATGATCCGGTTTAGAGGCCTCAAAAGGGTGGTCCTCGAAATCAAGCGACACCACTTGAGTGTAGGGTGGCAGCGCATAAATGCGTTGTTCGCGGCCCGCCCCGAACAACTGGATCGCCGCCATATTCCCAAGCTTGGGGTTGTCAAACTTCGGGATTGGGGATGGGTCCATGACATAGCGCCCCTCAACCTTGACCGGGTAATCATATGACGTCGCGATATGGCCGTGGCGGCTAATGTCTTCGTAAAGCTTCACATGCATCAGCCCGTATTCTTCAAGGCTATGCATCTTGCGCGTCTCGCTTTCGCGGGGTTCCAGAAACCGCAAAGGCTCTGGGATCGGCACTTGGTAGACAAGGATCTGGCCTTCATTCAGCGGCTCTTCGGGGATGCGGTGGCGGGTCTGAATGACCGTGGCCTCTGACGTTTTCGTCGTTGTTGCGACGCCTGCCGTGCGCTCAAAGAAGGTGCGGATTGACACGGCATTGGTCGTGTCGTCTGCCCCTTGGTCAATCACTTTGAACCGGTCATCTGGCATCATCACCGCCGCGGACACCTGCACCCCGCCCGTACCCCAACCATAGGGCATCGGCATCTCGCGAGATGCGAATGGCACCTGATAGCCGGGGATCGCCAACCCCTTGAGGATCGCGCGGCGGATCATGCGCTTGGTCTGTTCGTCCAGATAGGCGAAGTTGTATTCGCTCATAACAGGCTCCGTGCTGAAAGGTCGCGGCGCAAGGCGTCGGGACCTGTGAAATGGATTGCGTCCATCCCTGCCGCCCGTGCGCCGATACAGTTGTGCAACCCGTCGTCGATGAACACGCACCGCTCAGCCGCGACATCTGCGCGCTGACACAGAAGGGCGAAGATTTCGGTTGAGGGTTTGATGATACCGACCTCACCGGACACGACAGTCGTGTCGAATACCTCCAACAACTCTGGATGCGCCTTGCAGCCTTGGGGCCATGTTTCAGCCGACCAGTTGGTGATCGCATGCACGGACGTGCCCGCGCCTTTCAGGGCATACAAAATATCCCAAGTGCCGGTGATCTTGGAGGGGACTGTGTGTTGATACCGCGCGACGTATCGGCCGAGCCGAGCCGCATCTTCGGGGTTTGCAATCCGCGATGCTGCCAGCGCAAACGACGCCCCCGCATCACAGGCGAGGTTCAGCCTGTCGAAGGCGATCCGATCCAAAAACGCCTGTGCTTCAGCCGCGTCCATCTCATCGGCCCAAGCCAAATGCGGTTGCCAGTCGATCAACACGCCGCCGATGTCAAAAACCACAGTGTCGGGGGTCATTCTGCAGCCTCGGGCACTATGTGCGCGCCCGCCTCTTCACGCAGCTTTCGCACCAGTTCCAATTCGGCTTGGAAATCGACGTAGTGGGGCAGTTTGATGTGCTCTAGGAACCCTGTCGCCTGAATGTTGTCCGCATGATACAGCACAAACTCAGCGTCCTGCGCGGGGGCGCCTTCGTCTTCCTCGCCAAGTTCTTCCCAACGCAGCGCCCGATCGACCAGCGCCATTGAAATCGCTTTGCGTTCGGTCTGGCCGAAGACCAGCCCGTAGCCACGCGTGAACTGGGGTGGTTCAGACTTTGACCCGGTGAACTGATTGACGGTTTCGCATTCGGTCAGCGTGACCTCGCCAATCTCGATGCTGAACCCAAGCTCGGGGACATCCATTTCGACAGGCACGGCCCCAATGCGCAATTCACCCACAAAGGCGTGGTTGCGCGCATAGCCACGCTGAGTGGAATAGGCCATGCCAAGCGTGAAGCCTTCGTCCGCACGGGTGAGTGCCTGCAGACGTAAGCTGCGCTCTGCAGGCATTTCAAGCGGTTCGCGGGTGAGATCCGGCGGTGGTGTGTCATCATGAACGGCCTCTTCGATCAACCCTTCGTGGTTGAGGAAGTCGGTCACATGGGGAACGTCGCCGGGGGTCGCCTCGCGCGTTGCGGCCTCTGGCACCTCTCCATCGGCGGCCAGTTTGAAATCCAGAAGGCGGTGCGTGTAGTCAAAGGTTGGCCCCAGAACCTGTCCGCCGGGCAGGTCTTTGAATGTCGCCGAGATGCGTCGGTCGCAGGCCATTTTGCCGGTGTCGACGGGCAAGGATGCGCCAAAACGGGGCAGCGTGGTACGGTAGGCGCGGATCAGAAAGATCGCCTCAATCAGATCCCCGCGCGCCTGTTTGATCGCCAATGCGGCAAGGTCCGGATCATAAAGCGATCCTTCGGCCATGACACGATTGACGGCCAATGCAAGCTGCTCGCGGATTTGCCCGATGCTGAGTTCAGCAATGGACGTATCGCCGCGGCGTTCTTCGGCAAGCCAAGCGTGTGCGTTCTCAATCGCGCGCTCGCCGCCTTTGACGGCCACATACATCAGATAGCTCCTGTTTGTGTGACAACTGTCGTGCGCGGCAGGGCCGCCACGCGGTCGCCGCACGTAAAGATAAAGTCGAGGCCAAGGGGGAAATGCCCTGCATTCTGCTGAAACGCCGGGGTCTTTGGCAGCGACAAGCTGTGCGTGTCTTTGATGCCCGGGCCGGACAATGTGGCACCAATCGGCTCTAACCGCTCGACCTGAACGATCAGCGTGGCAGAGCGGTCAGGGTATTGCGGTGTCCCGATTTGATAAGCGTTCAATGGCGTCAGGTCATCCCAGGCGCCCAGCGCGAACATGCAATGAGACGGCCCAACAACCGGTGCGCCCGTGTGGAAAGCGACCCAAGTCCGCACCGCATCGCAATCCAGCGAGCCTGTCAGGTGAATCGGCGTATCAGGGTCACACAACGTGAGCAAAACAGCGCCGGTCGCAGGGGAAAGAGGCGCAGGCGGTGCGGAACCGGTGAGCGTGTGGATCGTACCGGGCCGCGCCATCGCTTCCATTACCTGACGGAACGCAACCGCTGAGGCAATGGCCGGGTCCGCGAAGCCGCCGCTGAGGGTCTGGGCCTGCATCAGTCTTCTCCTCTCACCATTGTAAAGAAATCGACCTTGGTGGCGGCAGCTTTGGCAGCGCGCGCGTCCCTTTTTGCGGACTGTTCTGCGTCGAGCACATCCAAGACTTGCGCCTGCAATGTCGTTGCTGCCGTGGTTTGCATCAGGGCGTCCACCACCGCCACGGCCTCTGCATCGGCCTTACTGCGTCCTTGAATATACGCATGGCCGACTTCGCCCGTCGCAAGGGTCAGCGCACAGCGCGTTACAGTGACTTCACCCAGATTGAACTGACTACCTGTGGCACCTGCGCGGGCCCGGACCATGGTGCTGCCGACCTCGGGCGCACGCAGCCATGTGAAAGCGGGGCGCGTTACAGCCTCGTCCAGCAGGGTGGCAACGCGTCCCTTGGGGGCCTTGGCCATAAGGCCGAGCCAGAGCTGGCGCGGCGCATGGTCTTCGCTGATATCTTTCATCTCGACAACTTTTCGGTATACTATACAACTAGACACATCATAACATATCCCTTCGATTCCCCCAGCGGAGATTTGTGAATTTTGCGTGACACATCCTCTAAAACGCCGATTTGGCAGGCCATCGCGCAAGCCCTGCGCAGTGATCTGGCCGAGGGCCGCTATGCGCCGGGCGACAAACTTCCGACCGAGGCGGCGCTGGCTGAACGGTTCGGTGTCAACCGCCACACCGTGCGCCATGGGATTTCTGCGTTGGTGGAGGAAGGGCTGATCCGCACCCGGCGCGGCGCGGGCGCTTTTGTGGCCTCAACGCCCACTGACTATCCCATCGGGCGCAAGGTCAGGTTCCACGACAATCTGATCGCAGCAGGGCGATTGCCGGAAAAACGCGTCCTGTTGGTCGAAGACCGGTTCGCGACAGACGGCGAAGCACGGGCGCTCGCCATCAATGCGGGTGACCCGGTCTGTTCGTACCACGGGTTATCCTTGGCTGACGGCCAGCCCATCGCGGTGTTCGAAAGCGTTTTTCCACTGGCGCGGACCCCAGGAATTTCAGCAGCCTTTGGCGCGCAAGGCAGCGTCACCGAGGCCTTGGCCACCGTAGGTGTGGCAGATTATACCCGTGCGTCTACGCGGCTGACGGCGGTGCGCGCTGGCGCGACACATGCCCTGCATTTACAGGTCACTGAGGGCGACCCGCTGCTACGCTCGTCCGGGGTGAATGTCGATCAAGACGGCAACCCGGTCGAATACGGGCGCACGTGGTTTGTCGGAGATCGGATCACACTCACCTTGGAAAACTAAAGCGGCCCCGCCCGAAACTGGCGAGGCCGATGCATTCCGATGAACAGGGTTATTCGAGACCCATGCAGTTCGCGTAATAGGTCACCGTGGCGGGCCAATCGGAAAAGATCCCCTCAACCCCGACGTCCTGTGCCAAAACGTCGATCAGCTTATACATCACACCGTCGCTGTTCACCGCATCTGCGATAGACTGGTAGTACCAGCCACCACCATTCACCAGCGGGCCAGAGCGTTCGATGGTCCATGTGATGATTTTGAGGTCCGCAGCCCTAGCCTGAATGGCCAGTTCGGACGGGACGATTTCACCGTCTTCGAGCGTCACCAACATCCACGTAGGCGGCGCGATATAGTTGATGCCCATCGCCTTCAGCTCTTCCATGGTGTTCGGCCATGTGGCGGGGTCCATGGGGGAATAGCCGTCGATATCGTATTCATCCATGAGGTAAACAGCCTGCGCGCCGAACTCTGGCGCGGCCTCGATCCAATAGAGCACATCGTCGAGGTTGAACGACTGCAACCAGACATCCGACGCCGGAACACCGGCGGCCACGTATTCATCCACCAGCTTTTGTGCATAGTCTTCTTGCGTGAAGCCGTTGAACGGCATCTCGACCGAGGGCGACTTCAGTTCAGGCGTAAACCGCGCACCCAGGTCGCGGAACAATTCAATGGACTCCGCGTGTGTCATCAGTGTCGCCGGTTCGACCGAATAGAGATCGGTTCGCCAACCGGCTGTGCCGCCAAGGTAGGCCTCGACCGTTGTGGCAGAGCTGTCGGCCGCGTCCATCTTGGGCGTCAGTGTGCGGTATTCGTCCAGCGTAATTTCGGATGTGCGGCATTCGGCGGTGGCACTTGCATCGCCACTCGCTGGCGAAAACGGCGTTGTGCAGGTCGCGGCCAATGGCGTGGCAAGAATATTGGTCGTCGTATGCAGGTCGTTCTGTGCGTGACGGCACACCAACTCGAGGTCTGCGGTGAACGTCACATCACATTCCAGAATGCCCGCCCCCATCAGGGCCGCGGCGCGGTTGGATTCGACTGTATGCTCTGGAAACTGCATCGGCGCGCCACGGTGCCCGATGGAAAATGAGGACATGGACGCCTCTTGGTTCTGGCAAGACTGCAACTGATCCTTGAGCGGCCCATCTTCCATCCGATCAATCAGATAGAACGGACGCGGACCGTATTCGACCCGTTCAGGCGTCTGCGCAATGGCGGGCGCAGCTGCGAGTGTCGCTGTCGTGAGTGCAATGATACGAAGCATGGTAATCCCCTTTGGTGCTCATGTCCGCACAGGGTGATCGGGCCATGCGAAGGGCACATAACAGAATTGTCAAAGGTTTATGAACGTGGGGGCGCGAGCGCGCTAAACTTCGTACTTTTCCAAGAACGCTTCGGCCTTCATTGACCGAAAGTCGTTCAGTGCCACACGCAACGTCTTATGATTCCAATCCCACCACCCCAGCGCGATAAGGCGTTCCGCGATCGCGTGCGGCTGACGCAACCGCAAGGGTCTGGCAGGCGTACCGGCGACGATCGTGTAGGGATCGACGTCCTTTGTGACCACGGCCCCTGCCGCGACGACCGCGCCATCACCCAAAGTCACCTCGGGCTTGATCATGGCACCCGCACCAATCCAAGTATCGTGTCCGATGTGGGCGATGCGGGACTGGCGATGCGCAAAAAACGTCTCATCGCGGGTCGCATCATCCCAATAATCCGCCGAACGATAGAGGAAATGGTGACAGGCGGCGGTATCTAAGGGATGGTCCGTCGCACCGATCCGCTAAAACGCCGCGATATTCGCGAACTTGCCGATCCGCGCATTCGCAATATCGGCGTAACGGTCGCAATAGGAGTAATCCCCAAAGGTTGCGTTGTTCAGCCTACTGCCGCGCCCAATTTCGACATAGGCCCCAAAAGTGCTGTCGGTGATTTCACAATCGGAGTGGATGAAAGGGTCTGTCGCACTCAGTCTTGGCATGATCAGAATTCTTTTTCTTCGCAGGCATAGCAGAAGAACTTGCCCGTTGCGGTCAGTTTTTTGCGCAGGCACGGCAACACCGCCTGGAGCACGGCAGAATGCGTCATCGTGTTGACCATCATCCGTCTTTCGTTCCGATCAATTTGCCACGCAACCAGCCGGACAGCCAATCCATCAGCATGACCATTACGATGATCAGGATGATGTAATAGGCGACTTCCTCCCAATCTTTTTGGGTCTGGATTGCCTGCGTCAGCATAAGCCCGATGCCTCCGCCGGTGATCGCGCCGATGATTGTCGCGGACCGGGTGTTGGATTCAAGGAAATAGAGGACCTGCGCCAGCAGCACCGGAACAACCTGCGGGATCACCCCAAACCGATACCGTTGCAGTGGTTTGGCCCCCGTCGACGTCACGCCTTCGATCTGTTTGTCATCGACGTTTTCAAGCGCCTCTGAGAAAGTCTTACCGAATGTGCCTGTGTCCGTAATCAAGATCGCCAAAGTGCCAGTCAACGGCCCCGGTCCGAACGCACGGGCAAGAACCACTGTCCAGATCAGCGCGTCCACGCCGCGTACAAAATCAAACAGCCGGCGGGTGGCCGCGCGCAACAACAGGACTGGGGTGAACCGTTTGGCGGCCATGAATGCAAGCGGCAGCGCGATCATCGCCGCCCCCATGGTGCCAAGGAACGCCATCAGGATCGTTTCACCGATGGCCCAAGCGATATCCTTGTGGCGCCACATTTTGTTGTGCCAAAAGTCTGAGACAGCACCGCTGATATTGCTACGGTCTGGGTCAATCTGAGCGCCAAACAGGATTTGTCCAATACCGATATCATGATAGGGACTGTCGAGCGTGAACCAGAACAACTCCCAACCTGCGAAATAGTTGAAGACTTCGGTTCTGGACCCTGTGAGGGTAATCCGACCCGCGGGCGTGGTAATCGCAACACGGCGGTCCGACGCGTTGATCCAGTCAGGCAGGTCGGCGGGCAGATTGGTGGTGACCGTGCGGCCTTCGGCCTGTGCCGCGACCAGCCCAAAGCCCGGAATGTCCACCTCTGTTCGGTTGTCGGGCAAGAAACGCACAATCGTATCGCTACCTAAATCAACTGTAACAACGTCAGTGCCGCTGACCCAAGCGGGACGTGCGCCTTCGGGGTATGCGCCCTTGCGCTCGCCCTCAACCGCATAGGCGATTTCGCCGTTCCGGTTGTCGCGGGTGACGTGAACCTTGTGGGACCAAACATCGGACGTCAGCGTGCGCGCATTGTCCATATTCGCGCGCTGGACCAAGCCGGGCACATCAAACGCAAAGAAGATGTAGGTGAAATAGACAAGGATCACCGCGGGGATGCCAAAGGCGAACAAGCGTTTGCGGCGAAACAGACCTTCTGCATGCGCCTTAGTTGCTTGAATATCAACTGAAGTCATTGGGCCTGTCCTTCGGTCAGACGGTTACGGTAGCGGCTTGAAACCTGGTCGAAGAAGACGATCGTGCCGAACAGAAGCACAAAGATCGCTGCGGCTTCATCAAATCGGCCCGGCCCCCATGCCATCGCATTTCGCAACTCGTACCCAAGGCCGCCCGCGCCAACAAAGCCAAGGATCGCAGACGCGCGGATGTTGATTTCGAACCGTAGCAACGTGTAGCTGACGTAGTTTGGCGCGACCTGCGGCAACACGCCCAGCACCATCCGCTGAGTCCATGTGGCACCGGTTGACGCCAACCCCTCGACGGGCTTGAGGTCAGCATTTTCGGCAACCTCGGAAAACATTTTGGCCAGCGCACCGGCCGTGTGCAGCGCAATCGCGATCATCGCGGGAACAGGACCGCCGCCCAAAACAAAGATCAAAACCAGCGCGATCACGATTTCGGGGATCGCACGCAGAATGTCGGAGAACCGGCGAAACAGCGGGATCAAGCGTGGCCATTTTGCGAGGCCCCGCGTCCCCAACAACGACAGGATCAGGCCAGCAATGGCCCCGATGATCGTCGACATCGCCGCGATGTTTATCGTCTCGACCAGGGCTGGGAAAAATTTGGCAATCAGGCCCGGCAGGTCGGCGCGCTTTTCCCAGGCTTCGGCCAGCACTTCGCTGGGGTAGTCGCCAATCTGATGCAACCCTTCCCAGAACCCGCCGGCATTGCGCTCATCAGCTACGTTAAAGCCGGACACCATCAAGACTACGAAGATCAGCAGAGCCAAACCGCTGTAAAGCCTGCGCCGCCCGACCTGAGCGAGGTAGCTTTCGCGAATGTCACCGACGCTTGACGCGCCTGCAGTGTCTGTTGCTGTCATGGTGTCCCCGCACAAAATACCGGCCGCCCCGCAAGCGAAGCGACCGGTGTCGTCATGAAAAAATTTAGTTGCCAATCACTGACTGACGGGCCGCAACAATGCTTTCGTATGTTTCGTGGGTCACTGGCACAAAGCCGAGCGTGTCACCCGCAGCAACGCCATAAGCACAATCCTGATCGCGCTCATACAGAGTGTCGACCAATTCGGTCATTGTCGCCTTGACGTCCGCTGGCAGGTCGGCGCGCAGCACAACCGGACCTTCAGGGATCACGTTGGAGATCCAGATCTGCTGCAGGTCGTTCATGTCGACAAGACCCGCATCAACCGCACGGCGCAGCGCACCGGAGTTGTAGCCATCTTCCCATTCACCCTGCGCGTCAGCCCAGGTGACGCCCGCGTCGATGTCACCATTTGCCACGGCAATGATCGTCTGCTCATGGCCGCCAGTGAATTTGACTTCACCAAAATAGTCGCCAGATTCCATCGTCGCGCCAGTCGCCTGCGGGATTTCGATAGATGGGATCAGGTAGCCGGATGTGGAATTCGGATCACCAAACCCAAAGACCTTGCCCTGAACGTCTTCGAGGGCTTCGATGCCGCTGTCCACACGGGCAAAACCGATGGAGTGATAGCCGATGGAGCCGTCCAGGTTCTGCTTGACCAGCACAGGCTCAACGGCTTCGGGGTCTTGCAGATAGGTCGCTGCATAAGAGGACGCGCCGAGCCATGCCATGTCAATCGTGCCACCCAGCAGGCCCTGAATAACGCCGTTGTAATCGGCAGGTGCGAACAGCTTTGTCTCAACACCAAGCGCTTCGGTGGTGTAGTCCTGCATGCAGGCATAGTTGTTCATACGGTCCTGTGCGTTTTCACCTCCCAAGATTCCGATGCGGAATTCGGTGATTTCTGCGTCCTGAGCAAAGGCAGGGGCAGCAAGAGCGGTTGTGGCCAAAGCGGCTGCGATAAACTTTTTCATCAGTGTCTCCATGGAGGGAATTGGGCGCCTGTGAGCGCGGGTAAACTGGCTCAGGCGACGACTTCGATTTTGAGGGCGTCAGTTCTGTCCAGTGTTTCGATTTCGGTGGATGTGGCTGCTTCGGAGAAGTCTGCGCCCGCCCCATAGATGTCGCGAGCGACACCGGTTGTGAGTTGTGCGGGCGTACCGTCAAAGACGATACGGCCATCGCGCATACCGATCACGCGGTCACAGTAGCGCCGTGCGGTATCCAGTGTATGCAGGTTTGCGATGACCATGCGGCCGTCTTCTTCGTGAATGTCGCGCAGGGATTGCATCACGACTTGCGCGTTCATTGGATCAAGCGAAGCAATTGGTTCGTCCGCCAGAATGATTGCGGGGTCCTGCATCAGCGCGCGCGCAATCGCGACACGCTGTTGTTGGCCACCTGACAGAGCTTCGGCGCGTTTCGGCGCCTGTTCAGCGATGCCAAGTCGATCCAGTATGTCGATGGCCTTGTGAATGTCGGACTGCGGATAAAGGTTGAACATCGTCGCCAATGTCGAACGGCGGTTCAACGTGCCGTGCAAAACATTCGACACCACATCCATCCGCGGTACCAAATTGAATTGCTGGAAGATCATCGCGCAGCGCGACTGCCAATGGCGCCGCGCGGCACCGCGTATCGCGGTCACGTCTTCACACTCAAACAAAATCTGCCCGCTCGATACGTCGCTGAGCCGATTGAGCATCCGCAGAAGCGTCGACTTGCCAGCACCAGATCGTCCGATGATGCCAATCATTGCGGGTGCATCAATCTGAATATTGGCAGCGTCTACGGCGACTTTGTCGCCAAACCGTTTGGTCAGTCCGCTAATGCTTAGCATGTCATCCCCCGATGCGTTCTCGGAGTTGCTAAGCCTGCAATTCAACACTTGGGTGACAGTTTTGAGTCAGTTTATTGATGGTTTCTTAATGGCTACGTGACAGCAAGTCGGCCGCTGAAGGGTACCGGGCTTCAAAACCTGCAACAAAATCGCTGTTGCAACAGACTTGGGACTAATGCTGTCATATACTTGTTACATTAACGCTCCCCCGGCTAATGTGATCCCATGACACGCTATATTCTTACTTTGCTGGCGGCTTTCTTGGCCTTTCCCGCTGTGGCACAGGCGCAAACGGCAGATGTGACTTGCGACGACAGCGCGCGCTTGGAACGGATGCTCAGCACTGTGATGCAATCCGAACGCCGCGCCCTTGGTTTGCGGGGGCCTGAGACACTGCTAGAGGTCTGGATTGACCCGCGCACCCAAGATTGGACTTTGGTGCAGACCTATACCAACGGCACGTCCTGCATCATTGCGATGGGCGAAAATTGGGAAGATCTGACACCCGCACCAGCGTAAACGCGGCAAAGCTTCTACAAGTCGGTCTGTTGTAGGGGCCGGTGTTTGGCTGAGGTGAATGATCCGTTTGAAGCTTCCTCACACACTGTTAAGCGCGCTCCGCCGAGTCCAGCAACCTGCGTCATGCCGCTTGCCCCTCCTCGGGTGTCAGGAAGCTGACCGCGACGGCGGATAGTGCGACCATGCCCGCCGCGATCCCCAGCATCAGGGGAAGCCCCCCCATCTGATAGCTTAGCCCTGATGCGAGCGTCCCAATCAAACGCCCTGCAGCGTTCGCCATGTAATAGAACCCCACATCCATGGTGACACGCTCCGCCTTGGTGAAAGACAGGATAAGGAAGGAATGAAGCGACGAGTTCACTGCAAACAGGGCCCCGAACACCAAAAGGCCCACAACCACGCTGAGCGTCAGCCAATTCTGCGGGCCATTCGCAACCAAAGCCGCCACGGCCAACGCCGCTGGCACTAGTGCGAGTGCCCACGCCCAACCTTTTGCCGCCGAGATCAGATCTGAGGTGGGGCGCATTCTGGCACGCAGGATGCGCGGGGCGTTTGCTTGCACTAATCCGTATAGAATGACCCACACAGCCATGAACGTTCCGATCAGGAAGAACGCTGTGCGGTTGCCATCTGTCGATCCGTCCGACAAGACCGCATAGAAATAGATCGGGATACCGACCACGAACCAGACATCGCGCGCGCCGAACAAGACGACCCTCGCCGCACTCAGCCAGTTAATGTTTGGCGATTTGGACAGGACATCGGTGAACTTCGCGTCTTTGCGGCCCTTGGGCAGCCCTGCCGGCATGAACACCGGCAAAGCGATCAGGATCACCGCCAAGACCGCCGCCATCCCCAGTACGGCACCGACAAATCCAACCGTTCCCAAAAGGGCAGCACCCAGCAAGAAACCTAGTCCTTTGACCATGTTCTTGGACCCTGTCAGCAGGGCAACCCAGCGGAACAATCCTGCATCACCCGCCGGAGCAAGCAGTTTAACCGCCGATTTGGATGACATTTTGGCCAGGTCCTTGGCCACACCGCTGGCCCCTTGCACCAACATCACAAACACCACAGACGCACCAACAGCCCACGCAGGGTCAAGCTGCGCCAAGGCGGCCAGCGCCACCACCTGCAACCCTAGGCCCGCATAGAGCGTCGACGTCAAACCGAACCGCGCCGCGATCCAGCCTGCACACAAGTTCGTCACAACTCCTGCGACTTCGTACAGCACAAACAGATAGGCCAGCTGCACAGGGCTGAACCCCAGCATATGAAAATGCAACAGAACCAGCATCCGCAACGCCCCGTCCGTCAGCATGAACGCCCAATACGCCGCCGTCACCGCGACATAGGCCGACAAACCCTCGGGCCGCGCCGTCGTCACAGACCTTCCCCGACCATGAGTGCCACATCCACCAAGCGATGCGCGTAACCCATTTCGTTGTCATACCACGCATAGATTTTCACCTGCGTGCCGTTGATTACCATGGTCGATAGCGCATCGACGATGCTGGAGCGTTCGTCATTGGTGTAATCGGTTGATACCAGCGGACGTTCCTCATAGCCCAGAATGCCTTTCAGCGGGCCTTCTGAAGCTGCTTTGAAAAGGGCGTTCACCTCTTCTGCTGTTGTCTCTCGCTCAACCTCAAACACACAATCGGTCAGTGAGGCGTTGAGCAGCGGCACCCGTACCGCATGACCATTCAACCGCCCCTTAAGTTCGGGGTAGATCAGCGTAATTGCCGTCGCACTTCCCGTCGTCGTGGGGATCAGGGAGTTGAGCGCCGAACGTGCGCGGCGCAAATCCTTGGCGGGGCGATCTACGATGGTCTGCGTGTTTGTCACGTCATGGATCGTGGTGATTGATCCGTGTTTGATCCGCAGGTTTTCATGGATCACTTTCACCACTGGCGCGAGGCAATTCGTTGTGCAACTGGCGGCGGTCACGATGCGGTGGCGGTCCGCACCATAGATGTCATCGTTTACGCCGTAGACGATATTGGCCGCATCACCATCCTTGACCGGGGCGGATACGACGACCTTTTCTACGCCTGCCGCGAAGTAGGGCGCGATCTTGGCCTCAGACTTGAACACCCCTGTGCAGTCGATGACCACATCGACCCCGTCCAGCGGCAGGTCCGCGATGTCGCGCGTGCCGATGAACGGCAGGCGTGTGCCGTCAATTGTCACACTGTCGTCGTCATGGCTAAATTGGGCGTCCCAACGTCCATGCACCGTGTCAAACTCCAGCAGATGCGCGTGCATCTCTGGATCGCCCACAGCGTCATTGATCCAGGCGATCTGCACACCGCGCGCCAACAGCGGTTTCAGCGCGAGCTTACCAATCCGGCCAAGGCCGTTCAGGGCGTAGACTGTCATTGGTCTATCCTTTGTCTTTGAATTGGCCGATGTCATCCACGGCCTTTTGCAGGGAAATACGATCAAGCGACGCAATCGGCAGGGCGGTAAACCCCGTCATGCGGTTGCGCAACGCGCCATAAGTCTGACGGAATGCGAGACTTTTTTCTGCATCCGTGCCATCAACCTTGACCGGATCAGGCAGACCCCAGTGGGCACTGATCGTCTGCCCCTGCCACGCGGGGCATGCTTCGTTGGCGGCTTGATCACAAACGGTGAACACAAAATCGAGGGCAGGCGCATCCTCGGTCTGAAATTCGCCGATGTTCTTTGCGCGCAAAGCTGACACGTCATGGCCATTTTGCTCCAACACCTCGAGCGCGAAGGGGTTAAGGTCCGATTTCGGCTGGGTGCCTGCAGAATAGACGTTGAAACGATCCGGCGCGAGGTCGTGCAGGATGGCTTCGGCAAAGATTGACCGGGCAGAATTGCCGATGCAGATGAACAAGACATTGAACTTTTCATCCGTCACTTCAGAATTCCTGTTTGTGACATCATGATCAAAAGGAAGGCAGATTTCGGGGCGCCCCCGACAGCAGTCGTGAAGAAGGAACCCGATTGTCGCCTGCGTCGCCTCCATATCCACCGCGTAGCGCAGCGATGTGCCGACCCGGACTTGGCTAATCAGGCCGGCTTGCATCAGCGCGTTGACATAGGTGGAAAGCGTATTGGGCTTTAGGTCCAGCGCATGTGCCAGTTCAGTCGCTGGAACCCGGTCTGGGTAGCGACGCATAAGCAACTGAAACACGGCCAACCTTTTGGGATGTCCAAGCGTTGAAAGTCGATCGGGAATCGTTTTGTCCATAATTCATGAATAATTGAATTATGGGTCGATTCGAAGTGAAGGTTTTGTGACACCGAGCCCGAGGCACTGCGAGGGTCAGTGCTTTTTCTAGCTCGACACCGAGGTAGCGCAGAGTGCTATTGACCTTTGCGTGGCCCAGCAAAGGTTGTGCTGCGCGCTGATTGCCGGTCTTGCGGTACATCTCTGCGGCTTTGGCCCGGCGGAGTGAATGGGTCCGTAGCCGTTCGGTTCCAATTCAATCGTAGTCACCCAATCACGAACGGGCCGACCTTATTGACGTATTGAGATGTGTGGGCGGTCGTGGAAACATCTCGGGAACCGATCATCTCCGGTGACCTCGCCCAAGTGATGACGGCGTCTCGTCTGTTCTCGGCCAATTCAAACCGAACCGGCCTTTCGGTCTTGCTTTGGTTAGCGGTGAGAAAAACAATCTTACAGATTGGGTTCTTTCCAGACGTTGGCCAAGGAATTTTGCAGTGACAGAAATTTGGGCCGAGCCGCCATCCATGCAGCACGTAATTGGCCCGGACTCAAGCCGCACTCAAACCCGCCGCAAAAGAAAACCCCCGCCGGATGGGCGGGGGTTTTTGATGTTGCGGGTCTGGTGGGCAGATTGCCCACCCTACCTTACCAGTCCTCGCGGACGATGGTGCGGGTTTTGATCGGAAGCTTCATCGCAGCAAGGCGCAGAGCCTCGCGGGCGATGTCTTCGTTCACACCGTCGATTTCGAACATCACGCGGCCAGGTTTGACCTTGCATGCCCAGAAATCGATGGAACCTTTACCTTTACCCATCCGGACTTCGACCGGCTTCGACGTCACAGGTGTGTCTGGGAAAATACGGATCCAGACGCGGCCCTGACGCTTCATGTGGCGGGTCATCGCGCGACGGGCGGCTTCGATCTGACGCGCAGTGATACGCTCAGGCTCGACCGCTTTCAGACCATAGGTGCCAAAGTTCAGGTCAGACCCGCCCTTTGCCTGACCCTTGATCCGGCCTTTGTGCAATTTGCGGTGTTTTGTACGCTTTGGTTGCAGCATTTCATCAGCTCCTTAGCGACGCGGGCCGCGAGGGACGGCGCCCTCTTGCAGCTCTGCATTTTTGCGGTCACGCGCTGCCGGATCGTGTTCCATGATCTCACCTTTGAAGATCCAGACCTTGATCCCGATGATGCCATAAGGCGTCATCGCTTCGTACAGCGCATAGTCGATGTCGGCACGCAGGGTGTGCAGCGGCACACGGCCTTCACGGTACCATTCTGTCCGTGCAATTTCAGCACCGCCCAGACGACCAGCAAGGTTCACCCGGATGCCGAGTGCGCCCATACGCATGGAGTTCTGGACCGCGCGCTTCATTGCGCGACGGAAGGATACACGACGCTCAAGCTGCTGACCGATGTTTTCAGCGACAAGGGCCGCGTCCAGCTCTGGCTTGCGGACCTCAACGATGTTGAGGTGCAGTTCCGATGCGGTCAGATTGGCCAGCTTGCGGCGCAGACCTTCGATGTCCGCACCTTTCTTGCCAATGATGACACCCGGACGGGCGGCGTGGATCGTGACGCGGCACTTTTTGTGCGGACGTTCGATAATCACGCGGCTGATGCCGGATTGTGCGCATTCCTTCTTGATGAAGTCCTTGATTGCAAGGTCTTCCAGCAGAAGATCGCCATAGTCTTTGGTATCTGCATACCAGCGGCTGTCCCAGGTGCGGTTGACCTGAAGACGCATGCCGACGGGATTGACTTTGTTACCCATTATGCTTGCTCCTCGACCTGGCGGACCACGATGGTGATCTCTGAGAATGGCTTGATGATCTTGCCGAACCGGCCACGTGCACGCGGGCGACCGCGCTTCATGATCAGGTTCTTGCCGCAGTATGCTTCTGCGACGACCAGTTCATCCACATCCAGGTTGTGGTTGTTTTCAGCGTTGGCGACGGCGGACTGAAGGCATTTCTTCACGTCCTCTGCGATCCGCTTTTTGGAGAAGGTCAGGTCATTGAGGGCCTGTTCCACCTTCTTGCCACGGATCAGACCGGCAACGAGGTTCAGTTTCTGCGGGGACGTCCGCAGCATGCGCAGTTTTGCACGTGCTTCGTTGTCGGCCACGCGGCGGGGATTTTTATCCTTGCTCATGGCTTATTTCCGCTTTGCTTTTTTGTCAGCAGCGTGACCGTAATAGGTGCGGGTCGGGCTGTATTCGCCGAACTTCTGACCGATCATGTCTTCTGTGACGTTGACGGGGATGTGCTTCTTGCCGTTGTAGACGCCGAACGTCAGACCAACGAACTGAGGCAGGATGGTGGAACGACGCGACCAGATCTTGATCACTTCGTTGCGACCGCTTTCGCGCGACGTTTCTGCCTTTTTCAAGACATAGGAGTCGACGAACGGGCCTTTCCAGACGGAACGTGCCATTCTTAACGGCCTTTCTTCTTGGCGTGACGCGAGCGGATGATCAGCTTTTGCGACGCCTTGTTCTTGTTGCGGGTACGGCTACCCTTGGTGTCCTTGCCCCATGGGGTCACAGGTGTCCGGCCACCGGATGTGCGGCCTTCACCACCACCATGCGGGTGGTCGATCGGGTTCATGGCAACACCACGCACAGACGGGCGGATGCCCTTGTGGCGGTTGCGGCCAGCCTTACCAAAGTTCTGGTTGGAGTTGTCGGGGTTGGACACGGCACCGATGGTGGCCATGCATTCCTGACGGACCAGACGCAGCTCGCCAGAAGACAGGCGGATCTGGGCGTAGCCACCGTCACGACCAACGAACTGTGCGTAAGTCCCCGCAGCACGGGCGATCTGGCCGCCTTTGCCGGGCTTGAGTTCGATGTTGTGAACGATTGTGCCGATAGGCATGCCGCTGAAGGGCATCGCGTTGCCGGGCTTAATGTCAGCCTTGGCGGATGCGATCACCTTGTCACCAATCGCGAGGCGCTGTGGTGCAAGGATGTAATTCTGTGTGCCATCTTCGTACTGGATCAGCGCGATGAAAGCGGTCCGGTTTGGATCGTATTCGATGCGAGCAACAACAGCGGACATGTCCATCTTGTTGCGCTTGAAATCAACGATCCGGTAAAGGCGTTTTGCGCCCCCACCAATGCGACGCATGGTGATCCGTCCGGTGTTGTTCCGGCCGCCCGATTTGGTCAAACCCTGAGTAAGGGATTTGACAGGACGTCCTTTCCAAAGCTCCGAACGGTCGATCAGCACCAGCCCACGCTGGCCCGGCGTCGTCGGTTTATACGACTTGAGTGCCATGTTAGCTTCTTCCGTTTGCTTGGCGGGTTCTTGAAGGAACCCTATGTGGTTGAGGCCCCCGTAGGTGCCCGGTTTAGACGTGGCGAGTCGGGGTAAACCCCGACCTACCCTATGTCCGCAAGCCGGGGTTTACCCCGGCGGTGGGACACAAACACACAGCCCCGGACGAATCCGAGGCTGAGTAGATGGGCGGCTTATAGGGGGCGTTGGTGGGGGTGGCAAGGGGAGTATCGGGAAGACACTGGTCCATAGTAACGTTGCTTCGAATCCAACCACACGAAAGTCTACTATGTCAGACTACGAATTCTTAGGCGCCACCTATGGGCAGCAGGTTCACTATTGTAGTCGCTTGCTGGAACTCAACCTATCTCGCGCAACTAAGCTTGATGAATTGACCGACGACTCGCTCATCGCGATATCTCTACACATCATCTATCGCATCTCGACTTGTGAAGATCATTGCTTAGGTGGAGGTCATGTAATTGAACGGCTTGTTGGTAGAGTCTTTAACAGCGGTTCCGCTGCCCTCACCCTAATCTCAATGGGTTACTACGATGAGGCGCTAAACCTCTGCCGCTCGATGGGAGAGATTGCAAATCTATTGGCGCTATTCGCTGTCGACCCAACAGCAGGAAACGAATGGCTGAATAGTTCCCGGAAAACTCGAACACAGAAATTTTCACCCATGGCCGTCCGTATTGCGATCGAAAGCCAATCCGCGCTGGGTCCTCCTGTCGACGCAGAATTGTATAGAGAACTCTGTGAAGCGGCGACGCACCCTACACCTCAAACGGCACCCAACAAATTTGGCAAGAGAGCGCATGTCGGACCTTTTCAACAAGAGACAGGTAAGGTTCGTTGCTTGAACGAGCTATCAAATTTGTTGCCCTACGTCGCCATGGTCGGGGCAAGACTCACCGAAAATGAAGAAGCTTTTGAATTGTTGGCGAGCAGGAAAACAAACTAGTTTCGCAATCCCGCCCGAAACAAGCCGAAGGCGCCGGGCGAGCGACTGCCCGTTCCGGCGGGCTGGCGCTTTTGTGGGGCTGGGTGCTTCGCGGGTATGGAAGACGGGTTTGGCAGGCATAAAGCACGGCAGAAGAGCCGTTGTTGCGCCATCCCACGGGCAGGCGCGCGTCCGGCTTGGGTTGCGACAGGTTTCAGGCGTGGTTGGTTTCTGGAATGGCTAATGAGTGCCGCTGTCACGTTTCTGCGAAACATGACTTTGCGCACACCGTTGAATGACCTACGTCATTCAACGGAAAATATTCTCGTACTTCTTCCCACGCGCCAACTCATCAATCATCTTGTCCAGATACCTGATCTCGCGCATCAGGGGGTCTGCGATCTCCTCGACGCGGTGGCCGCAGACGACGCCTTTGATCAGGGACCGGTTGGGGTTCATTGCGGGGGCCTGGGCGAAGAACGCCTCAAAGTCGCGTTTGTCGTCCAGGGCGGCGGATAATCCGTCGGCGTCGTAGCCGGTGAGCCAGTGGATGATCTCGTCGACCTGCGCCTTGGTCCGGTCCTTTTTCTCCGCCTTGTTGACGTAGTGCGGGTAGACGGATGCAAAGCTCATTTTGAAGACGGGGTGTGACATGGCTGGCCCTCCTGCGCTGATCCTAGCACGGCAGCGCTCCAAAAGAAAAAGCCCCCGCAGGTGCGAGGGCTTTTCCAAATCATGCAGGTCTGTTTACAGACCGGTCGAGACGTCGATCGTGTTGCCTTCTTCCAGCGTCACGTAAGCCTTCTTGACGTCCTTACGGGTGCCGAGGTTGCCGCGGAAGCGCTTGACCTTGCCCTTGGTGATCGTGGTGTTGACCGCTTTCACCTTCACGTCAAACAGCGCCTCAACGGCTTGCTTGATCATCGGCTTGTTGGCGTCGATGGCCACTTCGAACACAACTGCGTTGGCCTCTGAGGCCATGGTTGCTTTCTCGGTGATGATCGGCTTGCGGATCACGTCGTAGTGTTCTGCTTTCGCGCTCATTTCAGACGAGCCTCCAATGCTTCGACACCGGCTTTGGTCAGGACAAGCGTGTCCGACTTCAGGATGTCATAGACGTTCGCGCCCTGGCTGGGCAGAACGTTTACGGTTTCGATGTTGCGCGAGGCCTGCAGGAATTCTGCGGGCACTTCGGCGCCGTCGATGATCAGGGCACGCTTCCAGCCGCGTTCGCCAAGGGTCTTGGCAAGAGCGGATGTTTTCGCGTCCTTCATCTCGATGCTGTCGATCACAACCAGCTCACCCGCTGCTTGCTTGGCGGACAGCGCGTGGCGCAGACCCAGCTTGCGGAACTTTTTGGTCAGGTCGTGGGCGTGGCTGCGGGGCGTTGGGCCCTTGTAGGTACCACCACCACGGAAGATCGGCGCACCGCGAGAGCCGTGACGTGCGCCACCGGTGCCCTTTTGGCGGTAGATCTTCTTGGTCGAGAATTTGACCTCGGACCGGCCCAGCACGTCGTGTGTGCCTGCCATGGCCTTGTTGCGCTGCCAGCGGACAACGCGGTGCAGGATGTCTGCGCGCGGCTCGAGGCCGAAAATCGCGTCATCCAGATCGACGGAACCGGCTTTCTTGCCGTCCAGCTTGATTGCATCAGCCTTCATTTTTGTCACCCTCATCTGCGGCGTCTTCTGCCGGGGCTTCGTTTGCGGCTTCGGCTTCAGCAGCTTCCAGTGCGGCCTGTTCTGCTTCGGCTGCGGCCTTTGCGGCGGCTTCCTCTTCAGCGGCGGCAGCGGCTGCGGCTTCAGCGGCCAGACGCTCTGCCTCTTCCTTCATGGACTTCAGGCCAGCGGGGTAGATCACGTTTTCCGGCGTCGGCTTTTTCACCGCGTCCTTGATTGTGACCCAGCCACCCTTGGAGCCGGGAACAGCGCCCTTGACCATGATGACACCACGGTCAGCGTCGGTCTTAACGACCTGCAGGTTCTGGGTGGTGACTTTCGCCGCACCCATGTGACCGGCCATCTTCTTGCCTTTGAAGACGCGGCCCGGATCCTGACACTGACCCGTCGAGCCGTGCGAACGGTGGCTGATCGAGACACCGTGTGTCGCGCGCAGACCGCCGAAGTTGTGACGCTTCATCGCACCGGCGAAACCTTTACCGATCGAGGTGCCGGAAACGTCAACGAACTGGCCCTCAAAGTAGTGGTTTGCGGTGATTTCTTCGCCGACGTTGATCATGTTCTCTTCGGCCACGCGGAACTCTGCGACTTTGCGCTTGGGTTCCACCTTGGCGGCCGCGAAGTGACCTTTCATCGCCTTGCTGACGCGGCGAGCCTTGGCGGCACCGGCGCCGAGCTGAACAGCTGTATAGCCATCCTTTTCAGCGGTACGCTGGCTGACAACCTGCAGCTTTTCCAGTGCCAGAACGGTCACTGGGATCTGCTTGCCGTCTTCCATGAAAAGCCGGGTCATGCCGACTTTCTTTGCGATCAATCCTGTACGGAGCATTTGAAACCCTCCTTACACGCTGATCTGCACGTCCACGCCAGCGGCGAGGTCGAGCTTCATCAGGGCATCCACGGTCTGCGGTGTGGGATCGACGATGTCCAGCAGACGCTTGTGCGTGCGGATCTCGAACTGGTCGCGCGACTTCTTGTCGATGTGCGGACCGCGCAGAACGGTGAACTTTTCGATTTTGTTGGGCAGTGGGATCGGACCACGGACGCTGGCGCCGGTGCGCTTAGCGGTGGAGACGATTTCCTGCGTGGAGGCGTCAAGGACGCGGTAGTCAAACGCCTTGAGGCGAATGCGGATGTTCTGGCTGGCTGCCATGTCATCACCCTTTCAAACAGGGCCTTAACGGATTGGACGAGGCCGGCTCATCCGACCCCCTCATCGCGTCTTTTGGTCCAACGGATAAGGGGCGCGGCAAGGCGCACCCCTGTTGGATGTGGGGCGTATAGGGGGAGTCGGGGGGATGGGGCAAGAGGAAATTGGCAGGAATTGCACTCGTTTTCGCAACGGGCGACATACTTGCTTGCTGGGAATCGAAGTGCAAGCATATTGATTTTGGAACGTTTGCCAGCTATGCTTGCATCAATTACCTTATGCAAGCATGGAGTTGTAGTATTGGATCATCATTCAAAGGGTGGCAAAGCCCGTGCGGATAAGCTCTCACCAGAAGACCGAAGCAGGATCGCAAAGCGTGCTGCAACAGCCCGATGGAACAAGGACGTCCCGGAAGCATTGTACGGGTCACCGGACAAACCACTAAACGTTGGTGGAAAAGAAATTCAGTGTTTCGTACTGGAAGATGAGACTCGGGTTCTTTCCCAAGCAACTTTCTTGGAGGCGCTTGGCCGACATCGCAAAGCAAATGTAAGGAACGAGGGTGGCGATGATAGGCTTCCAGCGATCCTGCAAGGAAAATCGATTAATCCCTTTATTACACAAGAACTGATTGATCAAAGCCAACCAGTACGGTTCCAGATGGCTACAGGAGGCATCGCGAGCGGATACAGAGCAGAGATTCTACCGATGATCTGCGAGGTATACCTTAAAGCGCGAGATGCTGGCGTCTTACCTGCAAACCAAAAACATGTTGCAGCGCAAGCAGAGATATTGATGCGCGCACTCGCTCACGTTGGGATTATTGCGTTAGTCGATGAGGCCACAGGTTTTCAGGATGTTAGGGCACGAAATGCGCTCAATGAAATCTTGGAGCAATTCATTGCAGAGGAGCTCCGCAAGTGGGCGAAGACTTTCCCGGACGAATTTTATCGACAGATGTTTCGGCTGCGAGATTGGGAATGGAAGCCACAATCAGTCAGGAAACGCCCCGGCGTTGTCGGCAAATACACCAATGATTTAGTGTATGAGCGACTAGCACCAGGGGTTCTGAATGAACTAAGAAGCAAAAACCCGAGACAGCCATCTGGGGGACGAAAACATAAGCATTTTCAATGGCTAACTAAAGACGTTGGCGATCCCGCGTTAAGAGAACATCTTGCATCATTAATTGCGTTGATGAGGGCCTCGTCTGACTGGGCACAATTCAAATTACTTGTTGATCGCGCGTTGCCAAGGTTCGGAAGCACAATTGAGATGCCTTTGGACGACTGAATTCAAAAAAAGGCCGCCGGATCACTCCGGCGGCCTTCTCTATTCTCAACCGGGTGCTGCCGCCCTGCTCTCATGGATTGCAGGCAATCCACTGCCACAGGGCGTCACACTGGTGTGCGCCTGCGTCGGCGAAGATTACTCTGTAATCTTCGAGACGACGCCCGCGCCCACGGTACGACCACCTTCGCGGATGGCGAAGCGCAGGCCTTCTTCCATCGCGATCGGCGCGATCAGCTCAACGTTGAACTTCAGGTTGTCGCCCGGCATCACCATTTCGGTGCCAGAAGGCAGCTCAACCGTGCCGGTCACGTCCGTTGTACGGAAGTAGAACTGCGGGCGGTAGTTGGCGAAGAACGGCGTGTGACGGCCACCTTCGTCCTTGGTCAGGATGTAGGCCTCGGCCTCGAACTTGGTGTGCGGCTTCACCGAACCCGGCTTACACAGCACCTGGCCACGCTCAACACCGTCACGGTCAACACCGCGCAAGAGCGCACCAATGTTGTCGCCAGCTTCACCGGAATCCAGCAGCTTGCGGAACATCTCAACACCGGTACAGGTGGTCTTGGAGGTGTCCTTGATGCCCACGATCTCGATCTCGTCGCCGACGTTGATCACGCCACGCTCAACACGACCGGTCACAACCGTACCACGGCCAGAGATCGAGAACACGTCCTCGATCGGCATCAGGAACGGCAGGTCAACCGCACGTGCAGGGGTCGGGATGTATTCGTCGACAGCGGCCATCAGGGCAACGATGCTGTCTTTGCCGATGTTGTCATCACGCTCTTCCATCGCGGCCAGGGCCGAGCCAGGGATCACAGGAATGTCGTCGCCGGGGTACTCGTAAGAGGACAGAAGCTCGCGGATTTCCATTTCCACCAGTTCCAGCAGCTCTTCGTCGTCCACCTGGTCAACTTTGTTCATGTAAACAACCATGTAGGGGATGCCCACCTGACGACCGAGCAGGATATGCTCGCGCGTTTGTGGCATCGGGCCGTCGGCTGCGTTCACCACCAGGATCGCGCCGTCCATCTGGGCGGCACCGGTGATCATGTTCTTGACGTAGTCGGCGTGGCCGGGGCAGTCGACGTGCGCGTAGTGACGCGCTTCGGTCTCATACTCAACGTGCGCGGTCGAGATGGTGATGCCGCGGGCCTTCTCTTCGGGCGCGCCGTCGATCTGGTCATAGGCCTGGAAGTCGCCAAAGTACTTCGTGATCGCCGCCGTCAGCGTCGTCTTGCCGTGGTCAACGTGACCAATGGTCCCGATGTTCACGTGCGGTTTATTCCGTTCAAACTTTGCCTTTGCCATGGTGTGGCTCCTTGGATTTGATGTGTGCGGTGCGTGCAATCACGCACCCTACGGGGTGGTGGGTAGGGCGGGGTTTACCCCGCCGCACCGATTAAGCGTATTTGGCCTGAATCTCTTCGGAGATGTTGTTTGGCACCGGATCGTAGTGGTCGAACTGCATCGTGAACTGCGCGCGGCCCGAAGACATGGAACGCAGTGTGTTGATGTAGCCGAACATGTTCGCCAGCGGCACCATCGCGTCGATGGCGATGGCGTTACCACGGGTATCCTGCCCCTGCACCATGCCGCGGCGAGATGTCAGGTCACCGATGATACCACCGGTGTATTCCTCGGGCGTGATAACCTCGACCTTCATGATCGGCTCGAGCAGTTTCGCGCCAGCCTTGCGCATGCCTTCACGCATACACATACGGGCCGCGATTTCGAACGCCATGATGGAGGAGTCAACATCGTGGAATTTACCGTCGATCAAAGCCACCTTGAAGTCGATCACAGGGAAGCCGGCCAGCGGGCCGTTATCCATGACAGACAGGATGCCTTTTTCAACGCCCGGGATGTATTCCTTGGGCACGGAACCACCAACGATGCGGCTTTCGAAGGAATAACCTTCGCCCGGCTCTGTTGGCGTGATGATCATCTTCACCTCAGCGAACTGACCAGACCCACCCGACTGTTTCTTGTGGGTGTAGGTGTGTTCAACTTCGTGACCGATGGTCTCGCGGTAGGCCACCTGCGGTGCACCGATGTTGGCCTCGACCTTGAATTCACGCTTCATGCGGTCGACGAGGATGTCGAGGTGCAATTCGCCCATACCCTTCATGATGGTCTGGCCTGATTCCAGGTCAGTTTCCACGCGGAAGGACGGATCTTCGGCCGAGAGACGCTGGAGCGCGATGCCCATCTTCTCTTGGTCGCCTTTTGTCTTTGGCTCAACGGCGATCTCGATCACGGGATCGGGGAACGTCATTGTTTCGAGGACAACAGGATCCTGCGGGTCACACAGCGTGTCACCGGTTGTTGTGTTCTTCAGACCACCCAGCGCGATGATGTCACCAGCGAATGCTTCGTTGATTTCTTCACGGTCGTTGGAGTGCATCATCATCATCCGGCCAACACGCTCTTTACCACCTTTGGTGGAGTTCAGCAGGTTGTCGCCCTTGGAGAGCGTACCGGAATAGATCCGTGTGAAGGTCAGCGAGCCAACAAACGGGTCGTTCATGATTTTGAACGCAAGGCCAGAGAACGCCATCTCATCGTCGGCACGACGTGGGATGTCACGGACTTCGTCTTCGTCGCCGGGCTTAAAGCCCATGTAGTCCACAACGTCGAGCGGGCTTGGCAGGTAGTCGACAACAGCGTTCAGCAGTGGCTGCACGCCTTTGTTCTTGAACGCAGAACCGCCCAGAACCGGCACGAAGGCCATCGACAGACATGCTTTGCGGATCAGCGCGCGCAGTGTTGGAACGTCAGGCTCGTTGCCTTCGAGGTATTCCATCATCGCGTCGTCGTCCTGCTCGACCGCAGCTTCGACCAGCTTGTTGCGCCATTCGTCGGCCTGATCCTTCAGGCTGTCGCGAATGGGAGCTTTGATCCAGGACGCGCCCAGGTCTTCACCCTGCCACAGCCATTCTTCCATGGTGACCAGGTCAACAAGGCCTTCCAGCTCTGTCTCTGCACCGATGGGGAATGCGACGGGGATCGCGCGTGCGCCTGTGCGGTCTTCGACCATGGCAACACACTTGAAGAAGTCAGCGCCGATTTTGTCCATCTTGTTGACGAACACCATGCGCGGCACCTTGTAGCGGTCAGCCTGACGCCACACGGTTTCTGTCTGAGGCTCAACACCTGCGTTTGCGTCAAGCACGCAAACAGCGCCGTCGAGGACGGCCAGCGAACGCTCAACTTCGATGGTGAAGTCGACGTGGCCGGGGGTGTCGATGATGTTCAGGCGGTGCTTTTCGGAATCTGGCGTTGTGCCGTCTTCTGTCCGCTCCCAGAACGTGGTGGTCGCAGCCGAAGTAATGGTGATACCCCGCTCCTGCTCTTGCTCCATCCAGTCCATGGTGGCCGCACCATCGTGCACTTCGCCGATGTTATGCTCTTTACCTGTGTAATACAGGATGCGCTCGGAACATGTGGTCTTACCGGCGTCGATGTGCGCCATGATGCCAAAGTTGCGATAAAGTTCGAGTGGATACTCGCGTGCCATATCAGTTGTTCCCTTTTACCAGCGGTAATGGCTGAACGCTTTGTTCGCGTCGGCCATCTTGTGGGTGTCTTCACGCTTTTTCACAGCGGTGCCTCGGCCGTTGACTGCATCCAGCAGCTCACCGGCAAGGCGTTCTTCCATCGTGTTTTCGTTGCGCGACTTGGCGGCTTTGATCAGCCAGCGGATGGCCAGCGCCTCGCGGCGTTCGGGCCGCACGTCAACGGGCACCTGATAGGTGGCACCACCGACGCGGCGCGAGCGCACTTCGACGGA
The DNA here is from genome assembly GCF_041103235.1 of Yoonia sp. R2331. Taxonomy (NCBI): domain Bacteria; kingdom Pseudomonadati; phylum Pseudomonadota; class Alphaproteobacteria; order Rhodobacterales; family Paracoccaceae; genus Cognatiyoonia; species Cognatiyoonia denitrificans. The sequence continues at coordinate 2,860,638 of NZ_JBGCUN010000001.1, forward strand.
AGGTTTGATGTTGTCCAGCGCCTCGTGGAAGACTTCCACAGGTGCCTTTTTCAGCTTGTCTTCAACGCGGTCAAAAGCGTTGTAGACGATGCGTTCAGCGACGGCTTTCTTGCCGTCGATCATCAGGTTGTTCATGAACTTGGTCAGAACGATATCGCCAAACTTTGCGTCTGGCAGAACTTCGCGTTTTTCAGCGGCGTGACGACGTGACATGTGTCGGTCTCTCTCTTGTTTCGGGCGGTGGTGGGCAGATTGCCCACCCTACGGTGGCGTGTAGGGTGGGCAATCTGCCCACCACGCGGCTTACTTCGGACGCTTGGCGCCGTACTTGGAGCGGCGCTGCTTACGGTCTTTGACGCCTTGGGTATCCAGAACACCACGCAGGATGTGGTAGCGGACACCGGGAAGGTCTTTCACACGGCCGCCACGGATCAGGACAACAGAGTGTTCCTGCAGGTTGTGGCTTTCACCGGGGATGTAGGAAATCACCTCGTAGCCGTTGGTCAGGCGCACTTTGGCGACCTTACGCATGGCCGAGTTCGGCTTTTTCGGTGTGGTTGTGTAAACACGTGTGCAGACGCCGCGTTTCTGCGGGCAGCCTTCCATGTGCTGTGACTTGGAGCGTGTAACTTTTGGCTGGCGCGGTTTGCGGATCAGCTGCTGAATCGTTGGCATCGTTTGATGTTCCCATCTCTTCACGTATGCGCCCGAATTGGACGCGGGGGTTTCAAAAATGCCCTGCGAGACCCGCAAAGCACAAAAATTCCGCAGTCGAACCCTTACCGGAGGTTCGGTGCGGTTGGGTATCCAGAGGAACAAACCAGCATTAGGTCGGTTCTTGGCCACTTCAACTTTGATTTCGGGCGTCTGGCAGGTGCCACAGGCCCGGATGAGCGGCGTATAGAAGGAGTCGCCAACCCTGTCAACAGCGCCCCCGGCCCCTAGCGCAGCCGCCCGATTTGCTGTGGCGCGGGGCGTTTCAGCCGCGCTTCGCGGTAGAGCGTAAAGAGCCCGGTTGCCACAACAATCAAGGCCCCCAGAAGCGTGACCGCATCGGGGAAATCGCCGAAGACCACAAAGCCGAGGATCAGCGCCACAAGCAAGCTGGTATAGCGGAACGGCGCGATAAAGCTGATTTCGCCCACGCGCATGGTTTGCACAGAAAAGACATAGCCGCAGACAAGGCAAAGCATCGCACAGACCAAAAGCCCCAGGGACTGGCCTGTGACCGGGGCCCAGTCCACAAGCGTTGATCCAAGGCCGGAAAACAGCGTCACACCTATTGCGGCCAGCAGCGCCACCATCACCGATGGCACATCGGGTGACAGCCGCCGGACGGACAGATCGCGCACCGTCACAAAGGCTACGGCCCCCAGCGCATAGACCGACGCGGTGGTGAACCCCGCCGCCCCCGGCTGAATGATCAGCAGCACACCGGCAAAGCCTGCAAGGATCGCCAGCATCCGCCGCCAGCCAATCGCCTCGCGGAATACCAAGGCCCCGGCCAGTGTGACGGTCAGGGGCAGCGCCTGCAGGATCGCAGAGAGGTTTGCCAGCGGCATGGTGCGCAGGGCAGACAGGAAGAACACGGTGCTGATCAGTTCCGACAGGCTGCGCAGCACGATCAGCGCCCAGTCTTTGCGGGCGAAGTTCCACCGAAGTTGCCCCAGCATCCGGCAGAGGATGATCAGGCAGGCGGTAATGCCCAGTCCGCGCAGGAACGTGGCCTGAAACACCGGAATGTCGACAAGCACGGCCTTCATAAAGACGTCATTGATGACAAAGGCTGTCATCGACGCCGCCATCAGAGCCGCACCGCGCATGTTGTCAGAGAGTGCCATAACAGCGGCGTATCAGCCCGCCCCACCCTGCGCCAGCATGATCATTCCGCCGGGTGCAACACTTTGTCGTCGCGGATATCGCCAAAGCGAACCATCCGGCCCTGATCTTCGTCCCAGAGTTTCCACTGGATGCATTTCAGCGCCTCCCACGCGCCCAGACGGGTCGGCGTCAGATGCGGCGACAGGGCGACGTGGCAGTGTTTCAACCGGTAGGCAGGCACCATCGGGTTCAGGTGGTGGATGTCGTGATAGGCAAAGTTGAAGGTCATGAAGTCAAAGACCGGCCCCAGATCCAGCACCGAGGCGCCTTTCAGGCAGCCTTCTTCAAAGTCATAGTCGGGGGCCGAGGACCAATAGGTCTCTTCATGGTTATGGCCGACATAGACCATGAACACGCCCAGACAGGCGGTGATCACGGCGGCGATCAGGAAGAATTTGAAGGCGACAGGGCCGCCAATCAGGTAGACGCTGGCCCACAGTGCTGCCATCAGCGCGTTTTGCATCGCGACGTCGGCCAACCCGGTTTTCAGCGCGTTCTTAGGGAACCGGTAGCGGATGAAGATGATGAAAAGCGGCCCGATCACAAAGATCACCGGGGCCGAGCGGTAGATACGGTAGTAGACCTTTTGCCAGAACCCGGCGGCTTTGTATTGCGCCACGGTCCAGGTCAGCACCTCGTGCGCCTCCATCCGGTCGAGGTTGCCGATATGGGCGTGGTGCTGGTTGTGGTTGTAGCGCATGGCGTGAAAGGCGTTGTTGGTAAAGGCCCCAAGCAGCACGCCGCTGATCCGGTTCACCCGTCGGGACGTGAAATAGCTGTTGTGGCCGTTGTCATGCTGGATCCCAAAAAGCCGGATTGAGGCCCCAGTGAACATCAACACAGCCACGGCCATCACAACCAGATTACCATAGAACATGGTGCCCAGCGTGATCGAGATCACATAAAGGGCAAGCGACACGACCAGATGAAACACCCCGCGCAGGTCATCGGGCGACGCATAGGCCTGCGTCATCTTACGAATATTCATTGCTTCCCCATAAGCAAAATCGAACATGCGCCGCAAATGCGTGCGGCAGTGCGCAGACGCTAGGGGAAAGGCGGGTGCCGATCAAGTTCGGCACGGAATGCGCTAGAAATTCAGTGCAATTTCGGCACTGAGGCGGGTCTCGCCTGTTTCGTTCTGACGAACCGCCGCCTGCAGGTCGATGGCGCGAGTGATCGGCTGGCGCAGGCCCAGCGTCAGGTCAGACGCGCCGTCTTGCGCTGCGCGATAGACGCCTGTGAGCGTCGTGCCGCCGTCCCAAGTGTAGCTGGCTGAAACCTCTGCCATGCGGGGCAGACCATTGGCGGCGGGGTTGAAAAGGCCGAGACCCAAGGAATAGTAGCCAACCTTCGCGGTTGCTTGGGCCTTGGTGTTCCAGGTGATCGCATCGTTTTCGGCCACAGCCTCTGCCGCGAGGGCGTAGGTGAATTCACCGCGGTGTTGGGTAAAACCAAAACCGGCAATCGTCACGTCCTGATTTGGAAAACCGTGGGAGGACGCGTAGGCACGGCCTGTTCCAAAGTTATGGGCGACGGATGCGCCGTAAGGCAGGAAGTCGGGTTCGAACATCGTGCCATAGGTGGCCCGGCTGCGGCTGCGGCCAATGTCGTCGAGCGCCGCGCGGGGCATCATAGCGGTCAGCGCTGACGGCGCGACTAGATCGTAGGCGGGTCGGGGAAAACCCACCCGAAAGGTCGCATCCCCTGCCCTGTAAGACAGGTTGGCATAGGTTTCATGCAGCCGCCCCACAACACCAAAGAACCCCAGTTCTGCACCCCATGCGCCATAGGTTGCGCCAAGGCTAAAATCACCAAAGGCATAGCGTGTCTGGATGTCGTTTTGGGTCAATACGCCAAGGGCCAAAGTACCGTCAGCAAACCGTTCGGAATGTGCCGCGGCGGGCAAAAGAAAACATGTCGCGCAAAGCACTTTCAGGAGGTGTCGCATGGTATGCCAAAAATTCGCAATCAATGGGACCTGCATAACGTGAAAAGTGACCGTGCAAAAATGGCTTTTGTCCTGCCCCACGAAAAAGGCCCCCGGACGCGATGTCCGGGGGCCTTTTTGAAGTCTTGGTGAAAGCTGCGGCTTATTCGTCGCGGCTTTCAGGTGTGTCGACGACCATTGTGTCGAACTCGTCACCGCCAACCACATCGTTCGCCATCTCGTCGGCAGACGGAGCGGCAAGGGCTGCGGCCTGTTCGGCCTCTTCCCGGCGCGCCTCGATCACCACGTTGTCGCGGCTGGCCGCGATCTTGCGTACGTTGCTGGTCGCACCACCGGTCCCGGCGGGGATCAGACGGCCCACGATCACGTTCTCTTTCAGACCAACCAGTTTGTCCCGCTTGCCCTGCACCGATGCTTCGGTCAGGACACGCGTGGTTTCCTGGAACGACGCGGCAGAGATGAAGCTGCGGGTTTGCAGCGACGCTTTGGTGATGCCCAACAGGATCGGCTCGCCCTGTGCCGGACGGTCGCCCCGCGCAAGTGCCTTTTCGTTGGCTTCATCAAACTCGGCCTTATCGACGGTCTCGCCCTTCAGCAGAACGGTATCACCGCTGTCCTGAATCTCCCACTTCTGGAGCATCTGGCGCACGATCACCTCGATGTGCTTGTCGTTGATCTTCACGCCCTGCAGACGGTAAACGTCCTGCACTTCGTCGATCATGTAGTCTGCAAGCGCCTCGACCCCCATGACCGCAAGAATATCGTGCGGTGCTGGGTTGCCGTCCATGATGTAGTCACCCTTTTGGACAAAGTCACCTTCCGCAACCGGGATGTGCTTGCCCTTGGGCACCATGTATTCGACTTTGACGTCTGCGTCCTCGGCGCTTTCGATCGCGATGCGGCGCTTGTTCTTGTAGTCCTTGCCAAAGCGCACATAGCCGTCGATTTCCGCGATGATGGCGTGATCCTTGGGGCGACGTGCCTCAAAGAGTTCGGCCACACGCGGCAGACCACCGGTGATGTCCTTGGTCTTGGCACCTTCGCGCGGAATACGTGCAACCACGTCACCGGCGGCGATGTCTTCACCATCTTCAACAGACAGAACAGCATCAACGGACATCGCATAGCTGACAGGGTTGCCGTCGTCCTTGACCATCGGTTCGCCGTCTTTGCCAGCGATAATGATCTTGGGCGCAAGCTCGTTGCCCTTGGGTGCGGCACGCCAGTCCGACACGATGCGCTGGGTCATGCCCGTTGCATCATCGGTGTCCTCGCGCACGGCGATGCCGTTCACCAGATCGACGTATTTCACCTTACCGGCTTTCTCGGCGATGATTGGCAGCGTGAATGGATCCCATTCAAACAGCTTGTCACCACGGTGAATGTCAGCGCCTTCTTTCACAAAGACCTTGGAGCCATAGCCGACCTTGTGGTTGGCACGCTCTTCACCGTTTTCGCCCATGATCGCGATGACCATGTTCCGGCCCATGACGACCTGCTCGCCTGCGGTGTTTTCCAACAACGACGCGTTGCGGAATTCAACCTTACCGGGCTGGGACGCTTCAAGGAACGACTGCTGGCCACCCTGCGCAACACCGCCGATGTGGAATGTCCGCATCGTCAGCTGCGTGCCGGGTTCACCGATGGATTGTGCCGCGATGATGCCGACAGCCTCGCCGATGTTCACGCGCGTACCGCGCGCAAGGTCACGCCCGTAGCACATGGCGCAAACGCCATCTTCGGCTTCACAGGTCAGCGGGCTGCGGATACGCATCTTGGCGATGCCTGCCTGATCGATCAGATCGGACTTGCGTTCGTCAATCAGCTCTCCCAACTCAACCAGAACCTCGTCCGTGCCCGGCTTGAGCACGTCTTCGGCGGCCACACGGCCCAGCACACGTTCGGCCAGTGAGGCGACAACCTCACCGTCGTTGACCGCAGCCTCTGCCGTGATCGCCATCTCAGTACCGCAGTCCTGTTCGCGCACGATGCAGTCTTGTGCCACGTCCACCAGACGACGGGTCAGGTAGCCCGAGTTCGCCGTTTTCAACGCCGTATCCGACAGACCCTTACGGGCACCGTGGGTGGAGTTGAAGTATTCCAGAACGGTCAGACCTTCCTTAAAGTTCGAGATGATCGGCGTCTCGATGATCTCACCCGACGGCTTGGCCATCAGGCCGCGCATCCCGCCCAGCTGCTTCATCTGAGTGACAGAGCCACGGGCACCGGAGTGGGCCATCATGTAGACCGAGTTCGGTTCACCTTCTGCCCCATCGTCCAGCTTTGGCGTGGTCGAAATGGTGGACATCATCGCGTCGGTGACCTTGTCGTTTGACTTGGACCAGGCATCGACAACCTTGTTGTACTTTTCGCCCTGGGTAATCAGGCCGTCCATATACTGTTGTTCAAAGTCCTTCACCTGCTCGCGGGTCTCGTTCACAAGATCCCACTTGGTGTCTGGCACAACCATGTCGTCCTTGCCGAACGAGATGCCGGCTTTGAACGCTTCGCGGAAGCCCATGGTCATGATCTGGTCACAGAAGATGACAGATTCCTTCTGACCGCAGTAACGGTAGACGGTGTCGATGACCTGCTGCACTTCTTTCTTGCGCAGCAGACGGTTCACAAGGCTGAACGGCGCTTTGGTGTTGAGCGGCAGAAGCGCACCAAGGCGCAGGCGGCCCGGTGTGGTTTCAAACCGGGTCATCACCTCGTTGCCCTCTTCGTCGATCTGCACCATGCGCGCGTTGATCTTGGCGTGCAGGTGGACCTCGCCCGCGTTCAACGCGTGCTCGACCTCTTCGATGTTGGCAAAGCTCATGCCTTCACCCTTCATGCCTTCGCGCATGATGGTGGTGTAGTAGAGACCCAGGATCATATCCTGCGACGGCACGATGATCGGGCTGCCGTTTGCGGGCGACAGCACGTTGTTGGTGGACATCATCAGCACGCGGGCCTCTAGCTGGGCTTCCAGCGAAAGTGGCACGTGAACAGCCATTTGGTCGCCGTCAAAGTCAGCGTTAAAGGCCGAACACACCAGTGGGTGCAGCTGGATCGCTTTACCTTCGATCAGCACGGGTTCAAACGCCTGAATGCCCAAACGGTGCAGCGTGGGCGCACGGTTCAGCATGACAGGGTGTTCACGGATCACCTCGTCGAGGATATCCCAGACCTCGGGGCGTTCCTTTTCCACCAGCTTCTTGGCTTGCTTGACGGTGGAAGACAGGCCTTTGGCTTCAAGACGCGAGTAGATGAACGGCTTGAACAGTTCGAGCGCCATCTTCTTGGGCAGACCGCACTGATGCAGTTTCAGTTCCGGGCCGGTCACGATGACCGAACGACCGGAGAAGTCGACGCGCTTGCCCAGAAGGTTCTGACGGAAGCGGCCCTGCTTGCCTTTCAGCATATCGGACAGCGATTTCAGCGGACGCTTGTTGGCACCGGTGATCACGCGGCCACGGCGGCCGTTGTCGAACAGAGCGTCCACAGATTCCTGCAGCATCCGCTTTTCGTTGCGGACGATGATGTCAGGTGCGCGCAGTTCGATCAGACGCTTCAGACGGTTGTTGCGGTTGATCACACGACGATAAAGGTCGTTGAGGTCGGACGTCGCAAAGCGGCCACCATCGAGCGGCACCAGCGGGCGCAGCTCTGGCGGGATCACGGGCACGACGGTCATGACCATCCATTCCGGGCGGTTGCCGGATTCGATGAAATTCTCGACGATTTTCAGACGCTTGATGATCTTCTTGGGCTTCAGTTCGCCTGTCGCCTCTTTCAGATCAGCGCGCAGCTGTTCCGCTTCGGATTCCAGGTCGATCTGGGACAGCATTTCGCGGATCGCTTCGGCACCGATGTTGGCGGTGAAGGCGTCCATGCCATAGGTGTCTTGCGCGTCGAGGAATTCCTCTTCGCTCATCAACTGGCCGTAGGTCAGGTCGGTCAGGCCGGGTTCGATCACGACGTAGTTTTCGAAATACAGGATGCGTTCCAGATCGCGCAACGTCATGTCCAGCATCAGGCCGATACGCGATGGCAGCGACTTGAGGAACCAGATGTGAGCGACAGGTGCGGCCAGCTCGATGTGGCCCATACGCTCGCGACGGACCTTTTGCAGCGTGACTTCCACGCCGCATTTCTCGCAGACAACGCCGCGATACTTCATGCGCTTATATTTGCCGCAGAGGCATTCGTAGTCCTTGATCGGGCCAAAGATGCGTGCGCAGAACAGGCCGTCACGCTCTGGCTTGAACGTGCGGTAGTTGATGGTCTCGGGCTTTTTGATCTCACCAAAGGACCACGACAGGATCCGTTCGGGAGAGGCCAGCGAGACCTTGATTTCGTCAAACGTTTTTGCCGGGGTGAGCGGGTTAAACGGGTTGTTTGTCAGTTCCTGGTTCATCTTCAATTCCTTGAATTGGGGTGCATTGGGTGGAGGTGCCGCAATCTTTGAAAGATTGCGGCCCGGAAACTTTGAAAGTTTCCGTTACTCGCCATCCTCCGCATCCAGGAGTTCCATGTTGAGGCCGAGGCCCCGGACTTCTTTCACGAGCACGTTGAACGATTCAGGCACACCGGCCTCGAAATTGTCCTCGCCCTTGACGATCGACTCATAGACCTTGGTCCGGCCTGCCACATCGTCCGACTTGACCGTGAGCATTTCCTGCAAGGTGTAAGCCGCGCCGTAGGCTTCCAGTGCCCAGACTTCCATTTCCCCGAAACGCTGGCCGCCGAACTGGGCTTTACCACCCAGAGGCTGCTGCGTGACAAGGCTGTAAGGCCCGGTGGAACGCGCGTGGATCTTGTCATCGACCAGGTGGTGCAGTTTCAGCAGGTACTTGACCCCGACCGTTACTGGACGGCTGAACTGTTCACCGGTGCGACCGTCAAACAGGATCGACTGACCAGAGGTTGAGAACCCGGCACGCACCAGCGCGTCGTTCACGTCACCCTCTTTGGCACCGTCAAAGACCGGCGTGGCAATCGGCACACCGCGTGTGACATTGCCTGCGGCTTCGACCAGATGATCCTCATCCATGCCTTCAAGGCCTTCGGAATAGACATCATCGCCGTAGGCAATCTTCATCGCTTCACGCACAGGTGTCAGATCGCCGGAGCGGCGGTATTCACCCAAGGCTTCGTCAATCTCAAGGCCCAGACCGCGCGCGGCCCAGCCCATGTGCGTTTCAAGGATTTGCCCCACGTTCATACGCGACGGCACACCCAGCGGGTTCAGACAGAAGTCAACCGGTGTACCATCCGCAAGGAACGGCATGTCTTCCATCGGCACAACCTTGGAAATGACACCCTTGTTGCCGTGACGACCGGCCATCTTGTCGCCGGGCTGCAGCTTGCGCTTCACAGCCACGAAGACCTTGACCATCTTCATCACGCCCGGGGGCAGATCATCGCCGCGGCGGACCTTTTCGACCTTGTCTTCAAAACGGGCATCCAGCGTGCGCTTTTGCGCCTCGTACTGCTCGTTCAGGGCCTCGACCACTTGTGCGTCAGCCTCGTCTTTCAGCGCCAACTGCCACCACTGGCCTTTGGACAGCTCTTCCAGCACCTCTTCGGTGATCTCAGAGTTGGCCTTGAAGCCTTTGGGGCCTTTGACAGCCGTTTTGCCAAGGATCATGCCTTTCAGACGGGCGTAGATGTTCCGGTCAAGGATCACCAATTCGTCGTCGCGGTCGCGGGCGAGGCGTTCGACCTCTTCCCGCTCGATCTGCAGCGCACGTTCGTCTTTTTCGACGCCGTGACGGTTGAAGACGCGGACCTCAACGATCGTGCCAAAGTCACCCGGCGGCAGGCGCAGGGAGGTGTCGCGCACGTCGGACGCTTTCTCACCAAAGATGGCGCGCAGCAGCTTTTCTTCTGGCGTCATTGGGCTTTCGCCTTTTGGTGTGATCTTACCAACCAGAATGTCTGCCGGGCCCACTTCGGCACCAATGTAGACGATGCCGGCTTCGTCGAGGTTGCGCAGGGCTTCCTCGCCCACGTTCGGGATGTCGCGGGTGATTTCCTCTGGCCCAAGCTTGGTGTCACGGGCGGCGACTTCAAATTCCTCGATGTGGATCGAGGTGAAGACGTCGTCGCGCACGATACGCTCGGAGATCAGGATCGAGTCTTCGTAGTTGTAGCCGTTCCACGGCATAAACGCGACGACCACGTTCTTGCCCAGCGCCAGTTCACCCATGTCGGTGCTTGGCCCATCGGCAATCACTTCGCCTTTCTGGACGGTGTCACCCACCTTCACCAGCGGACGCTGGTTGATGCAGGTGTTCTGGTTGGAACGCTGGAACTTGCGCATCCGGTAGATGTCAACGCCGGGGTCGCCGACCTCTAGATCTGCGGTGGCGCGCACAACGATACGGGACGCATCGACCTGGTCGATGATACCCGCACGTTTCGCCATGATCGCAGCACCTGAATCGCGGGCCACGACCTCTTCGATGCCGGTGCCGACAAGCGGTGCTTCGGCCTGCAGCAGTGGCACGGCCTGACGTTGCATGTTCGAGCCCATCAGCGCGCGGTTGGCGTCGTCGTTTTCAAGGAACGGGATCAGCGAGGCGGCAACAGACACCAGCTGCTTGGGCGAGACGTCGATCAGGTCAACCGTGTCGCGCGATGCCAGCGTGTAGTCGCCGTTCATCCGTGTCGACACCAGTTCGTTCTTGAACGAGCCGTTCTCATCCAAGTTCGCGTTGGCCTGCGCCACGGTGTGACGCATTTCCTCGGTCGCGGACATATAGCTGACTTCGTCAGTCACGGTGCCGTTCTCGACCTTGCGGTAGGGTGTTTCGATAAAGCCGTACTTGTTCACGCGCGCAAAGGTCGCGAGGCTGTTGATCAGACCGATGTTCGGACCTTCCGGCGTTTCAATCGGACACATCCGGCCATAGTGGGTCGGATGCACGTCGCGCACCTCAAAGCCTGCACGTTCGCGGGTCAGACCGCCCGGCCCGAGGGCCGACAGGCGACGCTTGTGCGTGACTTCGGACAGCGGGTTGGTTTGGTCCATGAACTGCGACAGCTGGCTTGAGCCGAAGAATTCACGCACAGCCGCCGCTGCGGGCTTGGCGTTGATCAGGTCCTGCGGCATCACGGTGTCGATTTCGACGCTAGACATGCGTTCCTTGATCGCGCGTTCCATCCGCAACAGGCCGACGCGGTACTGATTTTCCATCAGCTCGCCCACGGACCGCACACGACGGTTGCCGAGGTGGTCGATGTCGTCCACATCGCCTTTGCCGTCACGCAGTTCGACCAGCGCCTTGATACAGGCGACGATGTCTTCCTTGCGCAGGGTGCGCATGGTGTCTTCGGCATCCAGATCGAGACGCATGTTCATTTTGACCCGGCCAACGGCCGAGAGGTCATAGCGTTCGGAATCGAAGAACAGCGTATCAAACAGGGCCGAGGCCGCATCAACGGTGGGCGGCTCGCCCGGGCGCATGACGCGGTAAATGTCCATGAGCGCAGTTTCGCGGTTCATGTTCTTGTCGTTGGCCATCGTGTTGCGCATGTAGGCGCCGACGTTGACGTTATCGATGTCCAGCACGGGGATCGTCTTGATGCCCGCATCGACGAGTTCTTTCAGCGTGCCGCCGATCACTTCGCCGTCCTTGTCCATTTCCAGCGTCAGCTCATCACCGGCTTCGACATAGATCGCGCCGTTTTCTTCGTTGATGATGTCACGCGCGGCAAATTTGCCGACGATGCTGTCATAGGGGACCAGCAGGTCAGTGACCTTGCCTTCGTCGATCAGTTTCTTGACCGAACGCGGGGTGACTTTCTCACCTGCTTTGGCAATCACTTCACCGGTTTTGGCGTCAACCAGATCCATCGCCGGACGGGTGCCGCGTACGCGATCAGGGAAGAACTTGGTGGTCCAGGCTTTGCCCTTTTTGTCGAGCTTGTAGTCGACGGTGTCATAGTAGGCATCCATGATGCCTTCCTGGTCGAGGCCCAGCGCATAAAGCAGCGTGGTGACAGGCAACTTACGACGGCGGTCGATCCGCGCGAAAACAAGGTCCTTGGCGTCAAATTCAAAGTCGAGCCAGGAGCCACGGTATGGGATAATCCGGCAGGCGAACAACAGCTTGCCCGAAGAATGAGTCTTACCCTTGTCGTGGTCAAAGAACACGCCGGGTGAGCGGTGCATCTGGGACACGATCACACGCTCTGTGCCGTTCACGATGAACGTCCCGTTGGGCGTCATCAGGGGCATGTCGCCCATGAACACGTCTTGTTCCTTGATATCCTTGACCGATTTGGCACCGGTGTCTTCGTCCACATCAAAGACGATCAGACGTAGTGTGACCTTGAGCGGTGCGCTGTAGGTCATGTCGCGCTGCTGACATTCCTCAACATCGTACTTGGGCTTTTCCAACTCGTACTTGACGAATTCAAGCACGGCGGTTTCATTGAAGTCCTTAATCGGGAATACCGATTGGAACACACCCTTGATGCCTTCGCCGTCAAGCGGCGTGTCACTGTCGCCAGAGCGCAGGAACAGATCGTAGGATGATTTTTGAACCTCGATAAGGTTCGGCATTTCAAGGACTTCGCGAATTTTACCGTAGTATTTGCGCAGACGTTTCTGACCAAGGAAGGTTGAAGCCATAAAGCCGGGTCTCCATAATGTCGTAAACGCGCTTTGGGTGGGAACCAAAACGCGTCCGATTGCGGTAATGTCGCTTCCATCCTTGAGATGCGCCCAAACATCTCGCTCGAAACGACCAACTTACCTGTCAAAACACCGGAGTTCGGTATTTTGAAAGACAAGTGCTAAAGCATTAAGTTTTCCGTGGTTGGGCCAAGAAACGCCCAATTAAGTGAGATTCGGTCAAAGTTCAAGGGTCCGAACGGGTTTTCTGGAAAAATCAAGTCTGCACCTTTTCGGACCGTGCGGCGCCACCCTGCCAGCCCTAAACTGCGTTTAGAGTTTGATCGATTTCCTGCCACGCTGCTCGCAGCTGCGTTTGGAACGTCGTGGCGTTGTAATTGTCGTGAATCCGCTTAGAGGCATGGGCGCGCATGGCATCCAGCCGATCCGGCGATTGCGCATATTCGGCCACCGCAGCCTCAACCGCTTTGACAACGCCAAAGGTGTCGCCTTCGGTCACTTCGATGCCAGTCGTCTCATCAAAATACTCGCGCGTCCCGAGCCCGGTATAACCGACGGTGATACAGCCTGCCGCCATCGCCTCTGCTGCGGGGAAACCCAGCGCCTCGGTCCGCAAGAGCGATATGAAGATGCGCGTGTCTTTCAGCACCTCTGCCACTTCGGCGCGGGTCATGCCGTCAATCGCCACCAGATCGTAATCGCCGATCAGACCACGGCGGCGCAGGGCACGGTCGATGAAAATTGCCTCTTCCGGGCGCTTGCGCGGCATGTAAGAGATCAGCGGTTTCTTGTCCTTTTGGAACGGAAACAGCTGCAATTCGGGATTGACGGTGAAATAGGATGTGGGGCTGGCCCCGACCAGATCATAGGCATCGCGGTTCACATCGGAAATGCCCAGGAACCAGCTGACCCGTGCAACCGGATCAACGCCCGCCTCAACTGCGCGCGCATGAGACCGCAGATAGGCAAAGGGGTTCTGCGCATAGACGATCACGCGGTTGTCGGGAAAGGCCAGCAGCGCCTCGGCCGTCAGAAACTCTGGCACAACGATCACGTCGCTTGGTGCCAATTGCAGCAGTGGCAACGCCTTAGCGGGTCGGGCTTTGGGCATCAGATCGGTCAGCGCGCCCATCAGGCGGTGCCGCCGACCGGCCCAGCGGCGCGCGATCTTGTGCACCTGTGGCGTATAGCAAATGGGAATGTCGATCAGATAATCAGGATGACCTGCATCAGGCGCGTTATGCACGAGTTGCGCGTCATATCCTGCATCAATCAGGACCTTCACGGTGTTGTAGATGACGGCAACCCCGCCGGAGGCGCTGCGTGAATCGGGGCACAGAAAAAGGTATCGCACCTGTTATCCCCCCTTACATACTGCAGCAAAATGGGCAGGCGCGCAAAACGCGCCCGCCCAAAGTAGATTAGGCCAGTTCGACCTCGGCGCCAGCTGCTTCCAGCTTGCCTTTGATGTCTTCGGCTTCTGCCTTGTCGACACCTTCTTTGATCTTGCCACCGGCTTCGACCAGGTCTTTGGCTTCTTTCAGGCCGAGACCTGTGATGCCGCGGACTTCTTTGATGACGTTGATTTTCTGTGCGCCTGCGTTCTTCAGGACCACGTCAAATTCTGTCTTTTCCGCAGCAGCGTCACCGCCGCCATCAGCGGGGCCAGCCATCATCACTGCGCCGCCAGCGGCGGGCTCGATGCCATACTCGTCCTTGAGGATGGTTTTCAGTTCTTGTGCTTCGAGAAGGGTCAGACCAACAATCTCTTCCGCCAGTTTCTTCAGATCAGCCATTTGCTTTTTCCGTTTCTAAATAGTGTGTTCTAACGTCAGGGCAGATGCCCCAAGGTGTGTCAGGTGCGTTATGCAGCTTTCTCTTCGATGGTCGAAAGAACGCTCGCGATGTTGGAAGCAGGCGCGCCAATGGCCCCGGCAATGTTGGAAGCAGGTGCACCGATGCAACCCGCGATGGAAGCAATAAGCTCCTCGCGGCTTGGCATACCGGCAACTGATTTCACACCAGCAGGGTCAAGTGCCGTGTCACCCATTGCACCGCCAAGAACGACAAGCTTGTCGTTTTCCTTGGCATATGCATCGACGACCTTCGCAGCAGCGACAGGGTCTTCGGAATAGGCAAGTACGGTCATGCCGCCCAGGTATTCAGCGATGCTTTCGCATGGCTTTCCAGCAAGGGCGATCTTGGCGAGCTTGTTCTTGGCAACGCGCACAGACCCGCCCGCTTCACGCATGTTCGCGCGCAGGTCCTGCATTTCAGCAACTGTCATGCCTTCGTAGTGGGCAACCACAACGACGCCAGAGCTTTCAAAGATTTGGCCGAGTTCGTCGACCAGTTTCTCTTTCTGGGCTCTATCCACAGTTTCACTCCAAGTTTGGAGGGTTTCCCCTCCGGCTCAATTTTGCTGGGATGCGAACACCCCAACATTCACAGTCCGTGATACGGGGTGGAGCCAGGGTGAAGCCGCGGAGAACCGCAGGTGCATTCTGGTCTATCCCGTCTCAGGCAGGAATTACGGCCCTATGGGCCACCCACCGTCTTGGACGAATATGAACCGGGACGAATCAAACGCCCCAATTCAGGGGTTCGCATAATGCCTTGAGGTCAAATTGCCAAGCGTTTGCTGCATTCAGCGGACCCGGCTGACGCCCGAACCCCACACGGAACCTTCACATCCTGTCAGGCGCGCATCTCAGGCGCGCATCCGCCCTAATTCCTCAAGTTCTTTCAGAAAACGCACATAGCGCGCCTTCCCCATATCTTTGGCGCGGTAAAGTGCAACGTCCGCCTTTTGCAAGACATCGGCGGCGTCACGTGTATCGCTTGGGTAATGTGCGCTCCCCACGGAGCCGGACAATGTTACCTTGTCGCTACCAAATGTCAGTGTCACATTCAGTGCATCCACCAATTTGCGGCCGAGCCCCGTGGCATCGAGTTGCGCTGCCAGATCCGCGGGCGCATGTTGTGATGCGATCAAGAATTCGTCCCCGCCAAGTCGCGCAACAAGGTTCGAGCCGGCTGCGGCTTTTTGCAGCGCCCGGGCGACCTTAACCAGAACCTCATCCCCTGCGCCGTGCCCGTATGTGTCATTCACATGCTTGAAGCCATCCAAATCGATCAGGTAGATCGATACTTCATCTTTGTCGGGATCAAGTCCATTGAGATAGGATTTCACGGCTGACCGGTTCGCCAGCCCGGTCAGTTCATCATGTGTGGCGGCATAGAGTTGTGCGGCAAGCAGTTCGCGAAGTTCCTTTTCCCGGTGTTCGGTTTCACGGACCAGATACACAAGGATAATAACATTTCCCATCAACATGCAGCCAAGTGCCAGGGCCGAAAGCCGCAAGTCGGTGACAGAATCGATGAAAAACGGCGGAAGAACCGGATCAAATACATAAAGGCCGTAGACACCAAGAAGCATAAATATGGTGAACACGACCGTTTCTTTGCTGCCAAAAAGCAACGCGCAGATGGATGGCAAGAGGAAGACGGCCGACGCATGGAACCCCGTCAGCCCGCCACTGACACCCGTAAAAAAGAAAGTCTCTGCCCCACCAACATAAAGCGCGACCCGCGACACAGCATAGGCGTGCCAACGTCGATAGACACAGACCGACGCTGAGATGGTGAATGCTGTAACGAGGATGAAGGGAATCCAGCTTTTTTCGTTCGCTGCTTCGGACGAAAACCGTTGGACCGCCGTCATGGCCACAAAAATCACAAGGCAAGAAATGTATACGGAAAGAGCACGTTTTCGAAAACGTTCTTCTTGTGAGTTCAGACTTTGCACCGACATTCTGGCGCTCCTTCGAATCTTACTTTGCGACGGATATAGCCTCACCAACATGAGAAGGAGTTAACAAGCCAAAGACGGCCAACCGAGTTACGCCAGAGATAGAGGCCACCGTGACGGGGTGGTCCCGCATTTCCATCTGCTCTTCGATTTGTGTGGCAGAGTAGGATACCGTGCCGCTGGACCAGACAGCGTTAGCAAACCGTTAACCAATGCTGCTTAGCGTCACTGGATGGCGTTTGACACCCAATTGGCGACCATCCTTCGCCCGCGCACGGGCCGCGGTGATCTGTGGTCGCGCTGGTGTCTGCTTGTGGCCGTGATCACGGCACTCAGCTTTGCGCACCGCTATGAATGCCTGCAACACTTTGCCTATGGGACCACGTTCCATTGGCATTACAACACCGCCGAAGGACTGAACATTCTGCATGAATACCTGCGTCTGCATTGGCGAGAGGTCTTTCTGGGGGTCCGCAATGACATCCTGTTCAGCCTGATCGCGGCGCTGGCGCTGCTGCCGGCGGGGCGGATCGGGGCCATCGTGGGGATCGTGCTGCTGGCGTTCTTCTATGCTGCCAATCTGGACCATATCCGCACCAACGATGCACATATTGATCTGGCATTTCTGGGGTTGGCGTTTGATCCCACGTTCGTGGCCGGACAGACCACCCCGGCGCTGCTGCGCAAGTTTGCGCAGTTTGCAGGTCTTGGGCTGATCCTGCTGGCGCTGGTACAGTGGCCCCCGTTGCGGGGGCTGGCGCGCATTGGTGTGCCCGCTTTGGCGCTGGTGCTGGCGGTGCCGGTCACGGCGAACCTGCAGCATCCGATCTGGGTGCAATCGCACCCCATCGCGCCGATGCTGGGGGCCGCGGATGCGCCGCTGGACAGCCGTACGCTTGCGCCGGGTTCGCTGGCCAATGACAACCCGCCGCTGACCGGGTTCGCGGGGCAACACAATGTGTTGCTGGTGTTTGTCGAAGGCATCTCGCAACACACGCTAGCCAAGGCGCAGATGATCCACCTGCAAGCGATGGCGGCAGAGAACATCCAGTTTACCCAGTATTTCGGCCATCAGATGATTACCGCCAATGGGCTTTATGCCAGTCACACCGGGTTGCAGCCTTATGTGACCGGGGTCGCCATGCGTTGGTATGACATCGCGCCCGGCGCGCCGGAATCCACCATCGCCCTGCCCGGTATCTTGCGCGACGCGGGTTATCAGACCGCGTTCCTGCAGGCGGCCCCGCTGGCCTATATGAACAAAGGCGCGACGCTGCCGCATCTGGGGTATGACACCATCAAAGGCGACGCGGACTTCACCAATGCCCACAGCCGCAATGGCTGGGGTGTTGATGATCTGACGCTGGTGGAACAAACGCTGGCGCAGATCGACAGCTTTCGCCCCGATGCGCCATGGCTGACGACCATGCTGACCACAGGCACCCACAGCCCCTACAACGTGCCGAAGGCGTTTGAGCCGCAGGTGACAAACCCCCGCGTTCGCGCCGCACGCTATGCGGACGCGGCGATTGCAGCACTGATGGAGGGGTTAGAGGCACGCGGTGTGTTGGACAATACGGTGGTCATCATCACCTCGGACGAGGCGCGCGAAACGGCACCGGGGACCGCGCTGGAGGGTGAGATTTTGCGCAATTGGCTGCCGCTGATCATACGGCACCCGGACGGAGTGCAGGCCATGCATGACGACGCATTTGCGATGATTGATCTGCGCAATTTGATCCTGATGCTGACCGGGGCTTATGACGCGGATGCGGTCGCCAATCTGATGGACGCGCGCGATGTGTTCATTTTTGGCAACGTGCGGCTGGACCGCATGTTCTACTATGACCGACCGAATGAGCATTTTTTGGCCTGCAACACCGATGCCTTTGTTTGTGCCGAATATGATGGCGCGTCAGACCTGCGCGATCTGGGCGCGATGGCGTATCGCGGGACTGGGCGTTTTGCGCAGTTGCAAGCGATGGTCGCCGCATTTGAGGCGGGATCAAAGCTGTGTGACGGTGACCCGGCCACCTGCCAATGAAAAAAGGGCGGCCCCTCGCGGACCGCCCCTTCAATTCTGAGCTCACAAGACCCTGGCTTAGTTGCCGGTTGCGTTTGCGATGTCCAAAGACACGCCCGGACCCATGGTTGAGGTCAGCGCGATCTTTTTCATGTAGGTGCCTTTGGCGCCGGTCGGCTTTGCCTTTTGCACCGCGTCAACGAAGGCTTTCACGTTCTCTTCGATCTGTGCCGCAGAGAAGGACGCCTTGCCGATGCCTGCGTGCACAACGCCGGCTTTCTCGGCCTTGAACTGCACCTGACCGCCTTTGGCGTCTGCCACGGCTTGGGCCACGTCCATCGTCACGGTGCCAACGCGCGGGTTGGGCATCAGGTTGCGTGGGCCAAGGACCTTACCAAGACGCCCGACAACACCCATCATATCGGGCGTGGCGATGCAGCGATCAAAGTCGATGGTGCCGCCTTGTACGGTTTCCATCAGATCTTCTGCGCCAACGATGTCAGCGCCTGCGGCTTTCGCCTCGTCTGCCTTTTCGCCACGGGCGAAGACAGCCACGCGGACTGTTTTACCCGTGCCGTTGGGCAGGGATACGGTGCCACGGACCATCTGGTCGGCGTGACGCGGGTCAACACCCAGCACCAAGCTGATTTCGATGGTTTCGTCGAACTTCGCCTTGGCGTTGTCCTTCACAAGGCTGACAGCCTCGGCGACGGTGACGTTGTCTTTGCCAGCAAAAGCTGCGCGGGCTGCGGTTGTGCGCTTACCAAGTTTTGCCATCTTACTTTACCTCGATGCCCATAGAGCGGGCAGAACCCGCGATGATCAGCATAGCGCCTTCGATGGACGTCGCGTTGAGGTCCTTCATCTTGGCTTCGGCGATTTCGCGCACCTGCTTACCGGTGATCGAACCTGCCACGGATTTGCCCGGCTCTTTTGAACCCGACTGCAGCTTGGCCGCTTTTTTGATGTAATAAGACGCAGGTGGCGTCTTGATTTCCATCGTGAAGGACTTGTCCTGGTAGTAGGTGATCACGGTGGGGCAAGGCGCGTTCTTTTCCAGCGCTTCGGTCTTGGCGTTGAAGGCCTTGCAGAATTCCATGATGTTGATGCCGCGCTGACCCAGCGCAGGGCCCACGGGGGGCGAGGGGTTGGCCGCACCTGCAGGAACCTGCAGCTTGAGCGTGCCCATAACTTTCTTGGCCATTGGCCATCTCCTTATGCAACGCCCCTTGGTCGCGACCGCGGGGCCTTTCGTTGTGTGGTCCGGGTCGCGCCACGCGTGCCGCTCGCCTCCCACAGGGGTGTCGCTTGTGGCGACTGGCGGCAGATAGAACGGGCGGGCGGGCAAATCAAGCCCAAAGTGCGGTGAAACAGCGTGTTGAGTGCCGCGCCACGTGCCGCAAGGGACAATGCCGATGCTGGGTTCGTGAGGGATGATGGCGCGGAGACAATGGGCGGTGTTTCACACCGAATGCTTTGAAGCTTCGGTGTCTTAGAGCCAGCTACACTAACTGTCTGCTTTGAGCTCAGAGCCGACATTCATTCAGCGCGCTGTTGGGCCCGGAACAAGGGCTTTAGCCCGCCGGGCCCAGCGATCGTCCTGTGTCTCGCCATTGGTCCGAGAGACAATGGACGATGCCGCCCCGACGGGTTGGCGATTTGCCACCCGCGCGCACCGCTGATGTGGAAGATGACCTGACAACCATAAAGCGCAGAAGCGTTTCTGTTGGGTCGCCCACCCGCGGATCGGCGAAGGTCCCGGCTCGTCGCGAAGTTCTGCTTCGTCCCGCCTCGCCACACATCATTCAACGAACATCAACGCAAAACGCCGCCCCAAAGAGCGGCGCTTGTTTGTCGTCAACAGCAGAGCCTAACCCTGCTTTGTCACCTGCGTGTATTCCAGTTCCACCGGTGTGGCGCGGCCAAAGATTGAGACAGTGACCTTGAGGCGCTGGTTCTCGTCGTCGACTTCTTCGACCATGCCGTCGAAGTCTTCGAACGGGCCGTCGTTGACCTTGACCTTCTCGCCGATCTCGAAGTGGATCAGGGTGCGTGGGCTTTCTTCGCCTTCCTGGACACGGTTCAGGATCGCGTTCACTTCGGCGTCGCGCATGGGCATCGGGCGGCCTTGCGGGCCCAGAAAACCGGTGACGCGGTTGATCGAATTGATCAGGTGATAGCCTTCGTCGGACAGTTCCATATGCACCAGCACATAGCCGGGCATGAAGCGGCGTTCGGTCGTGACCTTCTTGTTGCGGCGCACCTCGATCACTTCTTCGGTCGGCACCAGCACTTCGTCGATCTGGTCCTCAAGACCCTGTTCTTCTGCCTTTTGGCGGATCTGTTCAGCGATCTTCTTTTCAAAGTTTGAAAGAACGCTCACCGAATACCAACGTTTCGCCATGTCTGGGCCACCTTCGTGCGCATGACCCTGACGGGCCAGATTGTTCCATTGTTCCGGATGGGTCTGCCATCCGCCCGAAAGATAAAAAACGGGCGCGCAACTTGATTCGCAGCGCGCCTTTTTCGGGGATGTTGGCCTACTACCGCCCTGCCCTTGTGTTTTCAAGTGGCGGGCGGCGATTTCTGGCAACCGGGCCTTAGCCGAAGTAGGCGAGCACGCCTTGCAGGCCCGAACGGATCACCAGATCAACAAGCGAAAAGAAAATTGCCGTCAACGCCGCCATGATGAACACCATGATGGTTGTCATGATGACTTCGCGCCGTGTGGGCCAGACAACCTTGGCAATCTCTGCGCGGGTTTCGTTGACAAACTTGACGGGGTTCATGGCCATGTGAGGTGCCTTTGCTGCGTTGATCCACGCGACATACGGCCCCCGGCGCACGTTTTCAAGCCCAGTTCACGGCGTGATGCGCGTGACACCCTGCATCGCGTCAATCTGCGCCAGTTGTGCGGCGTAGAATTCCTGCCCCAGAGCGTGGGCGGCCGCGTCAAAGGCGTCAAAGCGCGGGTTGTCGGCATCCACCGGGCAGCTTTGCATCGCATCCGCCACGCTGATCGTGTCATCCGCCAGCAGCAGGGTCACCGCCAGTTCTGACAGGCCGCCATGCATCGTTTCCGCCAATGCAGGCACGCCGCCCGGCACAAGCCCCCCCGTCAGCCCCGCGACGATGCGGTCAAAAAGCGTGGCGTAGTCCTCGTAACACCAGACGGTGAGGCTGTTGATTCCGGCAAGGTCACGCAGGCGGGCGATCAACCCGACCCAATCGACCAGTTCAATCGCATTGCGCTTGAGAAACTTCTCAAGCGTGATGTCGCGTTTGGCATGCAGGCGCTGGCTGAAGGCGGAATTCAGCAGCGTCGTGGGGTGGCGGATGCCCAAGTAGAGGTCTATCCCGTCTACCGGCATTCGTGCTGCAAGTTCTGCAATCCGGCGCGGCCCATCGGGGTAAAGCGGGCGGCGCAACCGACCCTTGTCATTCATCAGGGTGCCGGCAAAATTTTCTTCTGACAGGATCAGCCGCCGGGCCCCTTGCGCGAGCACGTCAAAGGCCTGTGCATCCACGGTCTGCACTGGGCCTTTCGGCCCGTCTGCAATTGAAAACCGCTGCAACAAAGAGGGCTCGCCCCAGCGAAAGCTGCGCGGCCCGTGAAACTGCACGCCGTGCTGGCGCAGATCGTCCGTTGCTGCCAGCAAGGACCGTTGCAGATGGGTGGTGGCCGTCTTGTGCGCGCCGATATGCAGCGCGACAGTGGTCTGGTCTGGTTGCTTGTCCATAGGCTGCACCGCCGTCCCGATGATCACTGATGTCCGGGGAATGTGGTCTGGCAGGGGCACCAGGACTTGAACCCGGGACCTACGGTTTTGGAGACCGCCGCTCTACCAACTGAGCTATACCCCTAAGACCGAGGCATGGGTTAGCCCAGCCAAGCGGGCCGCGCAAGGGGCTGACTTGCACGGCACGCGTAAAATGTCATGAAGGGGCATGACATTGCGCAGGCGGATCGAACATTCAAAGCTGTTGGCGGGCGTTTTGGCCGGGTTGGCCGGGGCGTACCTGCGGTTTTGCCGGGCAACAACGCGCTGGCAGCGCGAAGGGTTTGACGATCTGGCGGCTGATCTGGCCGAGGGGCCAGTGCTGGTGGTGATGTGGCACGAGTGTTCGTTGATGGGCCCGCTCTTGTGGCCGCTTGAGATGGGACCACTGTCGACCCTTTACGCCAGTTCGCCGATTGGCCGTGTCTCGGGCGCGTTGCAGCGGCAATCGGGACTGCAGCCGATGGAAATGGCCGAGGGCACATCCAACTTGGCGGCGTCGCGCGTTGTGCTGCGCCGGGTGCGCGAAGGATCAAGCATTGGGATCGCTGCTGACGGGCCTTTGGGCCCTGCGCGGCAGGTCAAGGACGCGCCGCTTGATTGGGCTCGTGCGATGCAGCGCCCGGTTTACGGCTTTGCCTATCGCACGTCTCGTGGGCGAAAGCTGAAGACATGGGATCAGATGTGGCTGCCCCTGCCCTTCGCCCGCGGTCGGGTGGTTTTTGCGCGGTGGGACGGTGCGCCGGGGCGGCGAGACGACAACGCGGCGTGGCGGGACAGTCTGACCGGGTTTCTGAACGACCAGAGCGATCAGGTGGCGCGCCCGATCTGATCTGCCACAGCGCGGAGCGCGATCAGATCACCGCCGACAATCGCGGCCTCTTGCGCGCGGATGTCCGCAATCGGCCAGTCCCACCAGGCGATGGAGTTGAGGGCCGCAATCGTCGTGTCATCAAACCGCATGCGAATGACCCGCGCGGGGTTTCCGCCAACAATGGCATAATCCGGCACCTTGCCTGCCACCACGGCCCGGGCGGCCACAATCACGCCGTTGCCAATACTGGCACCGGGCATGACCGTCGCCCCCTGCCCCAGCCAGACATCGTGGCCCACGGTCGTGTCAGGGCCGGGATCAGGCATTGCAGGTGTGTCCAGCAGCCCGCCATCGAAGATGCCAAAGGGAAAGCTGGAAAACCCGTCGAACCGGTGATTGGCCGAGGATGTGATGAAGGTGACGCCATCCGCAATCTGGCAGAATTTGCCGATGCGCAGCATCTCCGGCGAGAACGGATAGAGGTAGGGTGCCAGGTGAAACGCCCAGTCATCGGGTGGCTGATGGGCGCTGGCATAGGTGAAGTCGCCGACGTCGAGCCGCGGGTGGTCCTTTGTCGCAGGGGTCAGAAAAACCGTGCCTGAATGATCCCGTGCGGACGCGAGTTTCATAGGGTAAAGCGTGTCGGGTGATGGGAATGTCGTCATGTCGATGGTGATAGCCCATCGTTCGCGCGACGGCAAAGCGGGCGGTGTCGTGGTTTGAGGTTCGCGACGGTTGTGCTGTGGTTAAGCCGGGGTTTTACCCCGGCTTGGGAAACGGTCACCGGTTGGCCAAAACGACACGAGGCGCTCTCCGCCCTCTGCGCACTTCCTTTGCCGGTGGCGAAAAATCCTTCGAAGGATTTTGACCAGACCTTTCGAAAGGTCTGGGGCGCGTAGGGTGGGATGCGTCACAGCAAAAGGCCGCCGGGTTTCTCCAGCGGCCTTTCTTCATTCTCAACCGGGTCAGGCCCAGAGATCGTCTGAGTGGGACGCTCTCATGACTTCTGCGAAGTCACTGCCGCATCCCACCCGGTGCGCGGGCTACGCCCGCACCCCGTTACTCAGTGATCTTCGAGACAACCCCGGCACCAACAGTGCGGCCGCCTTCGCGGATGGCGAAGCGCAGGCCTTCTTCCATCGCGATCGGCGCGATCAGCTCAACGTTGAACTTCAGGTTGTCGCCCGGCATCACCATTTCGGTGCCAGAAGGCAGCTCAACCGTGCCGGTCACGTCCGTTGTACGGAAGTAGAACTGCGGGCGGTAGTTGGCGAAGAACGGCGTGTGACGGCCACCTTCGTCCTTGGTCAGGATGTAGGCCTCGGCCTCGAACTTGGTGTGCGGCTTCACCGAACCCGGCTTACACAGCACCTGGCCACGCTCAACACCGTCACGGTCAACACCGCGCAAGAGCGCACCAATGTTGTCGCCAGCTTCACCGGAATCCAGCAGCTTGCGGAACATCTCAACACCGGTACAGGTGGTCTTGGAGGTGTCCTTGATGCCCACGATCTCGATCTCGTCGCCGACGTTGATCACGCCACGCTCAACACGACCGGTCACAACCGTACCACGGCCAGAGATCGAGAACACGTCCTCGATCGGCATCAGGAACGGCAGGTCAACCGCACGTGCAGGGGTCGGGATGTATTCGTCGACAGCGGCCATCAGGGCAACGATGCTGTCTTTGCCGATGTTGTCATCACGCTCTTCCATCGCGGCCAGGGCCGAGCCAGGGATCACAGGAATGTCGTCGCCGGGGTACTCGTAAGAGGACAGAAGCTCGCGGATTTCCATTTCCACCAGTTCCAGCAGCTCTTCGTCGTCCACCTGGTCAACTTTGTTCATGTAAACAACCATGTAGGGGATGCCCACCTGACGACCGAGCAGGATATGCTCGCGCGTTTGTGGCATCGGGCCGTCGGCTGCGTTCACCACCAGGA
The DNA here is from genome assembly GCF_041103235.1 of Yoonia sp. R2331. Lineage (NCBI taxonomy): Bacteria > Pseudomonadati > Pseudomonadota > Alphaproteobacteria > Rhodobacterales > Paracoccaceae > Cognatiyoonia > Cognatiyoonia denitrificans. Next base: position 2,885,469 of record NZ_JBGCUN010000001.1, read on the forward strand.
TCGCGCCGTCCATCTGGGCGGCACCGGTGATCATGTTCTTGACGTAGTCGGCGTGGCCGGGGCAGTCGACGTGCGCGTAGTGACGCGCTTCGGTCTCATACTCAACGTGCGCGGTCGAGATGGTGATGCCGCGGGCCTTCTCTTCGGGCGCGCCGTCGATCTGGTCATAGGCCTGGAAGTCGCCAAAGTACTTCGTGATCGCCGCCGTCAGCGTCGTCTTGCCGTGGTCAACGTGACCAATGGTCCCGATGTTCACGTGCGGTTTATTCCGTTCAAACTTTGCCTTTGCCATGGTG